>NZ_JAAXMS010000010.1 GCF_012290005.1 Crateriforma spongiae | reverse complement strand
GCGGATTGACGTCCGATCACGCTTATGTCTGCGACAGTTCCGCCGACGGTCAGGTTAGCATCAGTGGTGTGTTTTCCGATGATGATTTGTCGGATCTTCACACGGCGACGGTCGATTGGGGCGATGGCACTGTTGAATCGCTTGCCGTAGATCAAGTTGCCGACACGGTCAGCGGCAGTCACGGATATTTGACTGGGGGAATCTTCACTATCACGGTGACAATTGATGATGGTAATGGCGGTATCGACGTTGAGACCGCCACCGCGGTCGTCCAAGGCGTTGGGGTGGTCGACGGTACGCTGTACGTCATTGGTACGGACGGCAAAGACATCGTCAGTGCCAAGCTAGTCGGCGGCGGCAGTGACGGTGGCTCCGATGGCGGCAGTGACGGAGGTTCAGACGGTGGCCGTGATCGACGGGGCAACGAGCGTCGCGTCAAGGTCATTGCCAACCTGAATGTTCAAGGTAGCGACGGTGGTTCGGATGGCGGATCCGATGGAGGTAGCGACGGCGGGGCCGATATCTTCTACTTTGACCCGGCCGACATCCAAACCGTTCACATCGTTCTTTGCGAAGGAAACGACCACGCATCGTTGAATGGCGGGTCCGATGGTGGCTCAGACGGTGGTGGAGATGCCTGGTATGAGTCGTCCCTTATCGAAGGGAACGGAGGCAACGACAAACTCACCGGAGGAGCCGGTCGGGATGTCATTCTCGGCGGTTCAGGGAAGGACAAGCTGGACGGACGCGACGGCAACGACGTGCTTTCCGGGGGCACGGGACGCGATAGCCTCTACGGCCGCGACGGGTCGGATATCCTGATCGGAGGAGACGACAAAGATAAGCTCAAGGGAGGCCGCGATAATGACTTGCTGATCGGCGGCTTGGCGAGCAACTCCGAGGACATCGCCGCACTGGACGCGGCGCTGACGGATTGGGTCGCGGACCAGAGCACCGCACCCTCCTCGCTGGGCCTTCTATCGGACGACGGCGACAAGGATGACATGAAAGGGGAGAAGGGAGTCGACCTCTTGATTGGTTTTGGGAAGGACAAATTGAAGCAATGAGAGTGATGGATTGAGCCATTCCCCAACGCCAGCGAGTGACTCTTCGGACGATCCAGGTGATCGCTCGCGCATTGTGTATCTGATGCGCGGGTTACCAGGTTGTGGGAAGAGTCACCGGGCGTGGCGTTTGGCGGGGGATGCTGGTGTTGTCCTGGAAACAGATCAGTTCTTTTACACCCAAGTTGGTGACGATCCTGGACACTACGACTATGACGCGGAGCTTCTGCAAACGGCTCGAGACTGGAATTTTGAACGTTTTCGTTTAGCGATCCGCCAGCAGGCTTCACCCATCGTGGTGGATCGCGGTAACGGACTGAATGCGGAAACTCAGCGGTACGCCGTCCTGGCCGCTGAAAGTGGTTACCAGATCAACTTGGCCGAGCCTGATTCGCCGTGGTGGCAGGAATTGCGTGTGCTCCTGAAGTACAAGCAATACGTCGATGAAACGCTGTTCGACCAATGGGCTGAAAAGCTCTCCGAGGCGACGCGCAGGACGCATCGGGTACCGGCATCAACGATCCGGCGATGGATGCGGGCGTGGCGAGCCGAGTTGACGATCGAAGAGATCTTACAATTTGAGTAGGGTCTTCTTGAGCGTGACCGCGGCAAGTGACGCGTTGCCACCAGGCTTCAGATCGTTCCTGTCAAGTGCGATCGGCGTGCTGGCGGGCGGGTGGGTTGGGCGATCACGTTGGTGTGTGCCGACCAATTCCCAATGATCGTCGCCGGTCACTTCGCTGTGCAACCCCGAGACAATTGGGGTGGTCGTCGATTTATGCTACCTTGCCAGACGGATCTAGAGACGAGCACTTCCAACCACAAGCCACTTCCAGCAGCCTTGCCAAAAGACTTCCTAAAAAACGCCGCGGACCAGTATGACGTCATCGTGATCGGCAGTGGATTGGCCGGAATGACTAGCGCCAACATCTTGGGCCGGGCCGGTCATCGCGTCTTGCTGCTGGAACAGCACTACAAACTGGGCGGGCTGGCGACGTGGTTTCTGCGTCCCGGTGGCCACGTGTTTGACATCTCGCTGCACGGGTTCCCGCACGGGATGATCAAGTCGTGTCGCCGGTATTGGAACCGCGACATCGCCGATCGCATCGTCCAGCTGAAGAACATTCGATTCGACAATCCCCAGTTTTCACTGACGACGACCTTCAATCGCGAAGACTTCACGCGGTTATTGACGACCCGGTTCGGCATCGAACACCAAACCGTGGTCGACTTTTTCGATACCGCCCGTGGAATGAACTTCTACGACGACCAGACGACCACGACCAAGCAACTGTTCGATCGTTTCTTTCCCGGACGCAGTGATGTGGTCCGCTTGCTGATGGAACCGATCACCTATGCCAACGGTTCGACGCTGGAGGATCCCGCGATCACCTACGGCATCGTGTTCAGCAATTTCATGTCCAAGGGCGTCTTCATTTACGAAGGCGGCACCGACGATTTGGTCGGCCGCATGAAGAAGGAGCTGATCAAAAACGGCGTCGACATTGCAATTAACTGTGGCGTCGATCGGGTGGTGGTCGATGGCGGACGCGTCACCGGCGTGGAAGTCAACGGACGCCGGATCGGTTGCCGTGCGGTGGTCAGCAACGCCAATCTGAAGACCACCGTGCTGAAGATGGTGGGCGAAGATCATCTGGATCCTCAGTTCGTCCAGGACGCTCGCGATGTGCGGCTGAACAACAGCAGCACGCAAGTCTACATGGCGCTGAAGGAGGGCGAAACGATCGACGAATCCTCCGGCGATCTGTTCTTCACCAGCACGGCCGAGGAATTCCGAACCGATCTGTTGCTGTCGCGTGACATCACCAGCCGAACGTTTAGCTTTTATTACCCGAAGACTCGGCCGCAAAAAGAAAAGAAACGTTTCGCGGTCGTCAGCAGCACCAACGCCAATTGGTCGGACTGGGCGAACCTGGATGAAGCCGAATACGAGGCTAGCAAAAAGGACTTGGTGGAAACCACCATCGACGCGCTGGATCGCTACTTGCCCGGCATCCGTGAAAAGATCGACCACGCCGAAGCCGCCACGCCGCGGACGTTCCACCATTACACTCGCCACGAGACCGGTGCCAGTTTCGGGACCAAGTTCGAAGGTTTGGGGGTCAGCCGTGGGCTGCCGCAACAAGTCCACGGAATGTTCCACGCCGGCAGCGTTGGAATCATCATGAGCGGCTGGTTGGGCGCGATCAACTACGGCGTCATCGTCAGCAATGAAGTCGATCAGTTGCTGGTCCAGCCCTCACCGGCGACCGTCTGACACGGTGCCAGCGGCGCATCCTTTGGGGGCTTTCCCGTTCACCAGCGATCCCGTTCACCAACGATCCAGGGGACTCGTTGGACCACGCTGGCCCTGCCCGGTCTGGTCGTGCCCGGTCGAGCCGGGGACCAGGTGTACCGTCCAAGCCAGGCTTCCGTCATCCCCGGCGGCCGATTCAAACGCGACCATCGACGTGCCACGGTTGGGCGAATCGAATTCGCTTCGTGGCGTTGCGGTGTCGATGACCTGCCACTTTGCATCGTCGGGCCCGTCGATCGTCAGACGCAGCGATTGGCCGTCTTGTCGAAGCAGCATTCCACCGCCGGTTGAATCGGCATCGGCCTTTTCGGCTTTTGTGATCATGCCCCACCGGACGGTGTCGCCGGGTTTCAAGCCCGACAGTTCATCGCGAATGATCACGCTGCCGTCGTCTAGCATGCGAAAGCCGCGGCGGACCGATTCAGCCTGCCCGGCATACACGTCGCTCATGTCGACGATTGTCGTCGCCGACTTGTCATCGAATTTGGCGATCGTTCCGAACCCTTTCGCCCGTTGCAGTTGCCCGTTGATCACCAGTGTGTTGTGCCCCGCGTTGGACTGGCGAAAGATCGTCCAGCGGTCACTGTCTTGGCTGCGGTCCCACAGGTTCATGCCTCGCGATTCGATGCCGTGATAGCCTTCGGCGCCCAAATCAATCGCCCAGCGGACGGTATCGGCATCCAGCACGAACGAACCGACGTCCATGTTGCCGTGGTTGGCCGATGGTGAACCGGCTTTGACACCCAGAAAGGTTTGTTGCTGTGGATCCCAAGAACTGCGGTGAACGGTGATCGGCACGTCACCGCCCGGATTCCAATTCAACGGCAGCGAATTCGCCGTATCACCGGGGCTGGTATCGTCCTGCCAAATCAGTGCCAGCGGCAGCAAGCGGTTGGAACTTCTTGCGGCCGAGCGTGGGGTGACGGATTCGGCGTAACTTTGGATGCGCTGCGTTTCGCCCATCAGCCAAGCGGGCTGGTCAAACCGGGTTGCGAACCAAAACAGACACGACTGTGGCGACCGACCCGAACCGCCATCGGCATAGTTGAATGTTTCGCCGCTGGGGCCGGTGACCATGGTCAGGTAGCCGCCCGTTTTGTCAAAGCCGGGGCAGTGGCTAAGGCCAAAGTCGGTGCCCAGTGTGGTTTCCAACGCATCGATCAAGACGACGTTGAACCCCGTGCCGTAGGCCCAGTATCCGGGGCCCTCGGGGTAGCAACCCTCCGGTGCAAAGACATGCATCGACCGGGTGACGTTGTCGATCGCATTCTTGACCGTTTTGGCCGCCAGTTCCGGATGATCTTCGGCGACCGCCAACGCACCCGCGGTCAGTCCGGCGTGACAGACTTGTCCCCAGTTGTTGGTGGCGCGGACCCAGCCTTTGTGTTTGGTCTCAAACGGCAAGCTGACGCCTTTTTCAACAATGGCGTTTCGGATTTGTTGGCGTTGATCGTCCGTCATCGCGGCGAAACACCAGTCGTAGCCGATCGCCAATGCCAGGGTCATTTCACCGACGTCCAGAAAGTGGGACGGATTCCAGTCGCTGAATCGGGCGGCGGCCAACATCTCGTCGACGCATCGGTCGGCATACGCGGCGTTGTCGGTGATCTGATAGGCGGTGGCCAAGACCAACACTCGTTTGAGCGCCGTTCGTGAGACGTCCAGCAAACGCCGGCCTTCCAATTGACGCCGAACCGGCGGTGTGTCGGCCAGCCAGTCGGCTTGCCGGATCACGGCGTCGGCCAGTGTTTTGCGAAGCGGATCATCGGCGATCGAACGCTTCAGTGACGAAAACGTTTCCGCATCCGCGAACAAACGCGGATGAACCGGATCGATGGAATCGACCAGCTGGCGAACTTGATCGATCGATGCATTCGGCGGGTACGCTGTGTCGACATCGCCGGGACCGGCCGCCCACAAAAGAGGTGAACCGGGAAGCAGCAACAGCCAGGCGATCATGGCGACCGCAAGCGGACGGCATCGCCGAAAGATCGGGGGGGCGATGGAGGTATCAAAGATTCCGGTCGGACGGTGCGAGGTGGGAAACAGTGACATCGCGATGGTGTGGGATGGCGGGTAGGATGGTGGGGCATTGCCGAAGTGACGCCTTGACGAAACGCTCGTGCTGATCAAGCAAACGATCGCGGTTGTTCAAGACCATGATCGCGCGGGCCAAATTTCGTGCAGACCAAATCATCGTAGTCGTATTTCAGGGATGGAGTGCCCCCAAGTCGATGACCACGTTCCGACCGAATCGTCGCACCAAAGACGCCGACGGCCCGGCTCGCCCCAGCGCCGGCGTTGCCAAGGCATCTGCAGACGCCATTCGCCCACGTGACCCGGATCGGTTGGCCAGGCTGGCCGAACTGGTCAGCCGGCAACGGTTTGAAACCAAAGACATCCTATTCAACCAAGCCGAAATCCATCGCTTGACGTTGTCGCTTAGCCGGACCATCGATCGTCCGAATTTTCGCCGGGTCGACGTGGATGACCTGCGGCGAATGATCCGGATGTACGACGAGCGTTTTTTCGGCGGGCGATTGCTGCCGCACGCCGAAGCGGAAGGCTTGACGTTTGGGCTGTCCAAGCGGATGACGCGGATCGCCGGAAAGATGGTGACGCACTACTCCACCGATCGCATTCGTGGGCCTCGCAAGTTCGAATTGGTGCTTTCATCGACCCTGCTGTTTCAAACGTTCCGGGACGTCGACCGGCCCGTCGAAGTCACCGGCCGCCGGTGTCGCGACCGATTGGAAGCGATGCAGCGAATCGCCGAACATGAGTTGGTGCATTTGACCGAGATGCTGATTTGGAACGACGGCAATTGTGACCAAGCCCGTTTTCAATCGATCGCGCGTCGCTATTTCGCCCACACCGATTACCAGCACGATTTGATCACCCAACAGGAACGTGCGGCACGGAAGTTCAATTTGCGGGTGGGGGATGCGGTCCGGTTTCGTTTTCAGGACCGCTGGTTGGTCGGGCGGATCAATCGAATCACACGACGGGCGACGGTTTTGGTGGAAGACCCCAAGGGCGAAACGTTCTCCGACGGTGGGCGATATCTGCGGTATTACGTGCCGCTGGAACATCTGCAGCGGGCTTGATCGACGGGCGATTCGGCTTGACGGTTTGTGCCGTCGTGCGGTAATCCACTTGGCTGATTTATCCCCACCCCCGAATTCTTCGCTTGCGGAGTGTTTTCGCCATGTTTCGATTGGTTCTTTTGGCCTCTGTACTCGCTCTGAGCCCGCTGACGGCGACCGCCGCGGAAATCGTTCGTTATCGCTGTGTCGAATGGAAGGCGAAGCACATCCACGAGAAAAAGAAGGCCGACACGATCGCCGAGACGCTGAAAAAGCTGAAGTGCGAAGTCAAGCGACACGCCCACGGTGATCACGAAGACGTCCAATACCGATGCCCCAAATGGCAGGCGTTGAACCTGAAGACGCACGACGAAGCCCACAAGTGGGAAAAGTGGCTGAAGGAATACGGTTTCCAAACCGAACACAAGCATTGATCGACGTGATGAATCCTCTTTCCGCGGTCGGTGCGGCTCGGTCCGCGGTCCAGGCCGCCGGCGATGTGATTTCGCAGGTCTCCCGGGCCGGTCTGGATACCTTTGACTCTGTGTTGAACGGAGATTCGTCCGACGCGACGGCCGTCCCCGCCGGAGCTGCGGATTCCGGGGATGTCAGTGCGGCGGAACAACTGAAATCTTTGCTCACCGAGCGATTGGTCGGTGCCGGCATTTCGGTCGATCCACCTGTTTCCCTTCGCGTCGCGACCGACGGCCGTCTGGAAACCGATCCCGATGACCCCAGATCACCGGCGATCGAGGCGTTGATCCGTGACGATGTCCGGGTCCGATCCGCCGCGGCCCAGGCCTCTGTCCCCTCGACGGCGTTGACCTTAACGATCGGTCCGGCTGAGTGAGCGAAAACCGTGCCGTGATTGGGATCGGAGGCCAATTGCGGCTTGACGATTCTGTCGGGTCCGTGGACATTGGGTGCACCCCCGGAGGATATGCGAATTGGCTAGCAGACTGATTCGAAATCAGTTGCCCCTTATGGGGTTGCGGGTTCGAGTCCCGTGTCCTCCGCCTTGCCTGCCCAACGCCCTGTCGTGTCTTCGTGCACGCGGGGCGTTTTTTCGTTGCGTCGGGGCATCGCTGATCGGGGGCTGCGATCATTTCGGCCACCGAGTTTGCTTGTGTGTTTTGCCCGTCAATTGCTCGGCGCCATGACAGGTCGGCTGGTCGCCCGCGGTGGGATGCAAGCCGACGATTGCCATGCCCTGATCGCCGCTTTCTTGCTCCGCTGTCCGTGCCTCAAAGCGTTCGGCCACCCTTCACCTATCGGGGGGGCACAGTTACTATTGAACGCAACAGAGGAGACACGTTCGGATGAATTTGACTGAATTGGCACAGCGGCTCAAACGCGTCCGACTGCAACGCGGGCTGACCCTGGAACAGGTGGCCACCCAAGCCGGCTTGTCTCGAGGTTGGTTGTCCAAAGTCGAAAACTTTCGTCTGACACCTTCGTTGCCAGCGCTATCAGAGATCGCATCCGTTCTGGACGTTTCCTTGTCGGAACTTTTCGAAGGCTTGGAAGCGGAACCCGGCCTGGTGGTGGTGCGAAGCGACCAGCGAGTGGAGTATCGCCGCGACGAACCGGTCAGCAAAATTCGATACGCCAGCCTGGCTCACGCTCGGCCCAAACGCAGCATGGATCCGTTCCTGTTGAAAGTGCCCGTCGAAGATGATCGTGAAAAGCTGCCGCACAAGGGCGAGGAATTTCTGTACGTCTTGTCGGGGCAAGCTCGTTTGGATTACGGCGACGATTCGCACGAACTGAATCCGGGCGACAGCGTTTACTTCGACGGCGAAGTCCCCCATCGCGTCGTTTGCCGCGACGGTGAAGAGTGCGAAGTCTTGGTCGTCTTTCATGACGTTGGTGGCGAAGCGTCCGATCACATTGTCGCCGACGAAGTGGCCGAGGACGCTTGATTCGTCACCAGAAAAGATTGCATCCGGCGACTTAAGCCGTGTATCCACGACGTAGTAGCTCGTGAAGCTCCGTGGTGTCCAAACGCCGCGGGTTGTTCCCAAGCCGAACCGGGTCCACCGAGGCGGCGATTTCGGCCAAGCGGTTTTCACCGATTCCGGCCTCCGACAGGGAATTCGGCAAACCAATTTGACGCAACAGGTCCGACATTACACCCGGCATCTGTGCCGGTGTGGTGTTCAGCACCGATGCAGCTTGATCGACATGTTCGCAAACGGCTTCCGCACCCCGCGGGTCGTTACAGTTCGTTGCATCGGTGGTCGCATTGGCCGCAGCCAGTGGTCCCAGGGTTAAGGCGACGGCGTGGCCATGCGCGATCCCAAACCGTTGGGTCAATTGGTACGACAGTGCATGGGAAGCGGTCGTTTTGCTGATGTTGATCGCTTGGCCGGCCAAGTGGGCGCCCCACATCATTTGGAAACGGCTGCCTTCATCCGCTTCGCAAACGCTGGGGACCAGGCATTCAGCGATCAGGCGTCCGCCGGCATGGGCATAGCGTGCCGATATTTCGGTGCGGCCCACCGCCCATAGCGATTCGATCGCCTGGGACAACGCATCCATCCCGGTGCACGCGGCGATCGATGCCGGCATGGCCGCATGCAGTCGTGGGTCCATGATCACTACCGCGGGACGCATGCGTTCGTCAGAGATCGATTGCTTTCGCCCGTCGACGTAGATCGCGGCGAACTGCGTCGCTTCGCTGCCGGTTCCTGAAGTGCTGGGGGCCGCCATCAACGGCAAAGGTGAAAGTGATTCCGTTGATCCGCCGCGGCAGACGTCCCGTTGTCGATCGGCGTTTTCCGATCCGGCCAGCGCGGCCATCTTGGCGACGTCCAAACAGGTCCCACCGCCGATCGCGATGACCGAGTCGGCTCGGTGCTCCGCCGCGGCATTGGCCGCCCGCAACGCTTCGTCGCTGGTCGGGTTGGGGGTGAATTCGTCAAACCATTGGCAATCAAAGTCGGCCAGCGCCGCTTGCACGTTCGCCGACAAGTTCGACGCGGTGACCGCACGACGATCGATAACCACCAATGGGCGACTGCAGTGCGTTTGCTTCAACACGCTGCCCATGCGATCAATCGAATTCAGGTAGCTTTGTTCAGTGTCCTCCAGGCACCGAACGACGTCGGCGGGCAGACGATCAGCCAAGGTGTCGTAGGTTGGTGTCGGCATGGACACGATGGTCTCCGGTGCATTGGTGTGTTTGTTTGGCGTCTTGGATATCACGCGTTTGCCCCAGGCGATGATGGATCAATGTGTGGAAGGATCTCTTGCAAAGATTCGATGGCGTGAACGTTTCGATAAGCCGGGTCCACCGGTTCTTCGAACAGCGGACGGGTCCGCTCGCTCAGCACCGCAGCCACCCATGCACAGCCAGCCGCCAAGCCTTGTTGGACATCACTGACGCTGTCGCCGACTTTGGCAACACGCCGGGGATCACTTTCACCCAATTGTCTCATCAAATGATGGATCATGCCGGGATCGGGGCGGCCGGCGGCCTGGTCACTGCTGACCGTCGCATCGATATGCTCGTGCCAGGACAATCGGTCCAAAATGGTATCCAGGGTTGGCCGGTCAAAACCGGTGTCCAGTGCAACCTTGATGCCGCGATCCCGTAGCGTTTGAAAGACATCCACCGCACCATCGGTCGGAACGACGCTGGGCGAATATCGATAGTACGCAATCATGCGGTTTTGAAAGTCCCGGTGAGTGTCGTCCACCAAGTCGTCGGTAATCGTCAGCGATGCATCTTGCGACAGCAGTGTTCGGATCGCATCGGGTTTGGGCGTCCCCATCAGCGGATTGACGGCCTGGGCATCGGTCGGGACTCCCGCGGCAGTCACCGCTTCGCTGACACAACGGGCGACGGCATTTTCCCTATCGGAAACCGTGGTCCCGGCGACGTCGAAAACGATCATGCTGATCTTTGGTCCGCTCATCGACGGTCAGCCTGACATGAAAGAGTCAATATCGTTGCCAAATACAAAACGGTTGCCGGCCGATGATGGCACCTGTGATCGACACGGCCGACCATGAAAACTATCGGTGAGTTGACCAGCGATCAACTTGTCGGCGGTGTGAATTGTTCATGAACCGTGGCCGTCGTGGACGCATTGCACCGCACGACAGATCCGCCGAACCGCTTCGTCCAGTTCGGCATCGGTGATGGTCAGCGGTGGTGCCAAGACGACGGTGTTGCCGCCACCCGTTTTGAAGCTGACGCCTTCGTCAAGCGCGGCGTACAGCACCGCTTCGGCACGCTGTGGACAAGCCCGGTGCGGCGACTCTGGTTCGACAACGTCAAAGCCGACCAGCAAGCCTTCGCCTCGAACGTCGCCGATGACCGGGCAAGATCGGCGAAAGTCGATCAACTGTTGTCGCAAACGGTGGCCCAGCACGCCCGCCCGATCCATCAAATTCTGCGACGCGTCCGCGGGAAGGTCGCCGGATCGATCGTCGCGTGGGGCTGGGTCGTCTGGTGGCCCCAGCAAACAATCCAAGGTGGCCAGCGCTGCGGCGGCGCCCAGTGGTGATTTCTCGTGCGTGTAGTGTCCGATTGCCTTGTTGCCCGCGACGTCCAAGTCACGTCGAGCGATCAGCGCCGCCATCGGCATGACGCCGCCACCCAATCCCTTGCCCAGCACGATCATATCTGGGGTCACTCCGGTGCAAGCACTTGCGAACATGTGTCCGGTGCGGCCCAAGCCTGTGGGGATTTCGTCGAAGATCAATAGCGTGCCATGCCGCCGGCAGGCATCGGCGACTCGTTTCCAGAACACCGGCGATCCCGCCGTGACATTCGACGCGCGAATCGGTTCGGCGATCAAAGCCGCAATGTCACCCTCTTGCTGCAACACGTATTCGATGTAGTCGGCACACCGGGCGTCGCAATCGCCACCGCAGCCGAAGGCGCACTGCCGGTGCCCGGGCGGCGGGACTTGAATGGTGCCGGGCAACAGCGGTCCGATGTCGCTGCGAAACAAAGCTTCGCCACCAACTGATGACGCTTCCAAGGTCGCACCGTGGAACGATTCCCACATTGAAATGGTCTTGTGACGTCCGGTCGCCAATCGCGCAAGCTTCAACGCCATGCCGACGGCGACCGCGCCGCTGGGGGCGAACAGACACTTGCCCAAATTGCCCGGCGCCAGTTCACCCAGTCGGCTGGCCAAGCGAATCGCCGGCTCGTTGGTGTACCGCCGCGTGCAAAACGGCAACACGTCCAATTGGTCTTTTACCGCCGCGACCACGCGGGGATTCCGAAAGCCGACTTGATGCACATAGTTGCCGTGGAAATCCATGATTCGTCGACCGTCGACGTCTTCCAAATAGATCCCCTCGCAGGCCGAAAGCGCGTTCAAACAAGGACTGGACAAACACTGGTGCAGAAACGCGTCGCTGTCCTGGTCAAGGATTCGCCGGGTGTCCGCGCTAATCGCGCTTGCTTGCCATTGATCTCTTCTTTGCGAAAGATTCACATCGCCTTCGGAGCGATCCACCGGGTGAGGGGGTGTTGTTTCCTTCACTGCACGGGTTTGCGAGCGGGTGGACATGGCGAAGCGGGGGGCTAGATGGATCAGGGGAATCGCCGAAGCGTGTCGATCCAAAGTAAACATCTGGGTCGGCCCGGCGGCGTTGTCTCTGGGCGGCGGGGCACTGTTTTATCGAAAATTCACCGAAAATGCTCGTTGAAATACACGCTTCCGAGTTGTGGTATCAAGTTCTTCTGACTCAATAGAGAAACTTTGTTGACTGATAGTTGAATCTGGATTGCTTGTTCGCCTATCCTGGTTCCGTACCGTCCGCCGGCCTCCGATTGATATCGGGGGGGATTGCGGTCAACCATTTTTACCCCACTGACGGAAATCGTCCCGATGGAAGATTGCATTGAACGATCGCTGAAGGTGTTTCCAGCCGGATCCAACGGCGAATTCAATTTGCCGGAGGAATTGGCGACGGTCATCGTGAGTGGGAAAGGCTGCGAGTTGGAAGATTGCGCCGGTCGTCGCTTCATCGACTTTTCCATGGGATGGGGGTCAGTTCTGGTCGGGCATTCGCATCCCGATGTTGTTTCCGCGGTGTCACGGCGAATCACCCAAGGGTCCAACTTTGCCTACGTGACTGAGGAATCGATCGAAGTCGCCGAGGAGATTGTTCGCATCAGCCCCGCCTGCGATACGGTTCGATTTGCCGCATCCGGAAGCGAAGCGACGCATTACTGCGTGCGAATGGCGCGTGGCTTCACCGGACGACCCAAGGTGATGAAGTTCGAAGGTGCCTATCACGGTGCCCACGACTTTGGCGTGGCCAGTGTTTTTCCCCAGCAGCCACCACCACATCCCAAGGTCGACTGGAGCGGTACGGGAACCATTCCGGGATCGGATCCGTTGTTGCTTTCGGCTCCGTTCAACGACGCGGCCACCACCGCGACATTGATCGCCGAACATGCCGAAGACCTGGCGGCGGTCATCGTCGAACCGTTGCAGCGATGCACGCCACCGGAAGAAGGGTTCTTGGAAAAGCTGCGTCAGGTTACGCGTCAACACGGTGTCTTGCTGATCTTTGACGAAGTCGTGACGGGGTTTCGTTTGGCTTATGGCGGTGCGCAAGAATATTACGGCGTGACGCCGGACTTGGTCGCGTACGGAAAGGCGCTGGGCGGCGGATATCCGATCGGCGTTTACGGTGGACGTGCGGATGTGATGAGTTGCACCCGGGAAGACCGATCGGATAAGCCCAGTTATGTCTGGTCGGCATCGACATTGGGAGGCAATCCTATTTCAACCGCCGCCAGCCGCGCAGCACTGGCCGTGTATCGTCAAGAATCGACTTATGATCGCTTGCACGCGCTGGGGCGTTATTTGCGTGACGGCATGCGGCGGGCTCTGATGAATACCGGAGCACCGGGACAAGTGATCGGTGACGGTCCGCTGGCACAAGTGGTCTTTACCACCGAACCGATTCGCAATTATCGATCGATGCTGACCGCCAATCGAGATCGTGGTCGTGCGGTCATGTTGGGCCTATTCGAAAAGGGCGTGTTTTTGAATCCAATGGGCACCAAGCTGTATCTTTCGCTGGCTCACGACGAAGCCGTTTGTGATGAGTTCCTGGAGAAGTTTACTGCGACGCTTCGTGAAACCAGTTTCGGCCGCGCGGCAAAGACACGCTACGCATTCAACGAATCGGCATGCGTTTCGGCGGGACGATCGGCGATATAGCATTCATTTAATTTTGGTAGGAACCAGATTCTGGTTAGGATTCGAACACTAGGTCGGTATGTTTCAGCTTCCCAAAAGCACCGCTTTGGAAGCCTTCTTGCGAAGGTCATCCACCCAACGGGTTGTTCCCTATGCGATGGCAATGGCGTTCGCGACCTATTTCTGCATGTACGCGTTTCGAAAGCCTTTTGCGGCCGGAACCTATGACGGATTGCGGTTGTGGGGATTGGAACTGAAAACCGCTTTGGTGATCAGTCAGATCTTGGGCTACACCCTGTCCAAATACTTGGGCATCAAGTATTGCTCCGAAGCAATTCGGCGATACCGCGCGGCGATGATTCTTAGCCTGATCGGATTGGCCGAGTTGGCGTTGTTGTTATTTGCGGTGTTGCCGTTGGGGCTGAAGCCCGTGGCGATGTTTTTTAACGGTTTGCCGTTGGGAATGATTTGGGGGCTCATCGTCTGGTACTTGGAAGGACGTCGGACCTCCGAAATCCTGCTGGCCGGGCTCAGTTGTTCGTTCATCGTTTCCAGTGGTGTGGTCAAAGACGTCGGATTGTCGTTGATGGATTCCGGCGTTTCGGAATGGTTCATGCCGTTTGCCACCGGCATGTGCTTCTTCCCTTTATTAATCATTTGTGTGTGGCTGCTGGATCATTTACCTGAGCCATCAGCCGAAGACATTGCCCAGCGGGTCCGCCGCGAACCGATGTCCGGCGCGCAGCGGATGAATTTCGTTCGATCGTTCGCCGTGGGGTTGGGGCTGTTATTGGCCGTCTACTTTTTTCAAACAGCCTATCGTGATTATCGCGACAATTATCAAGTCGACATCCTCCAGCGACTTGGGTATGGCGATGATGACACCGCGCTGTTGTCGCGGATGGAAATTCCCGTGGCCTTTGGTGTCATGATTTGCATGGGGACGCTGACGCTGGTGCGAGACAATCGCAGGGGGCTGGCCGGCGCACTGGGGATCATGATCGCCGGTGCCGCTTTGACGGGCGTCAGCACACTGTTGATGCAGCAGGGGACCATCAACGGATTTTGGTGGATGACTCTGGTCGGCCTGGGCTCATATTTGACTTATGTCCCTTTCAACTCAGTTTTGTTCGATCGTTTGATTGCCGCGACCGGATTCGTGGGCACAGCGGTCTTTTGTATCTACGTCGCGGATTCGCTGGGCTACAGCGGTTCGGTGGCCATTCAGATTTTCGGCGACGTCTTTGCGACCGATTCGAATCGTCTGGAATATTTCGTCAATCTTAGTTACTGCACTTCGGCAATCGGCGTCATTCTGTCGTCGGTCGCCGGGGTCTATTTTTGGATCAAGTCCGCACCATCACCGGCGCAAACATCGGTCACACAAGATTCGTCACTGAACGACGAAACCATGGTGTCCGCGATTGCGTCGTCCGACGGGGCGGCACCGCAAGGTAAAACGGTTTGATGTCGAATCACGTTATCAAGTTGGTCGTTTTTGATTGGGCGGGAACGACCGTCGATTTTGGTTGCTTTTCACCGGTACAGCCGTTTCGCCGTGCTTTGGCCGCCGAGGGCATTGAGGTGTCCATCGATGAGGCCCGGTTGCCGATGGGCTTGTCAAAGCTGGATCACTTGCGTGCCATTTTCGAAATGCCCGCTGTGCGACGGCAATGGTGCGAAAAGTTCCAACGGGAATGGACCGAAGACGACGTCCGGCGTGTGTATGAAGATGGCTTCGTGCCACAGCAATTGCAGTGTGCCAAGGGCCACAGCGATCTCGTTCCCGGTTTGTTGCAATGCGTTCAGCGGTTGCGACAACGAAACATCAAAATCGCCAGCACGACGGGATACTTTCGCGATGCCGCCGAAATCGTTTTCGCCCGCGCGGCCCAGCAGGGTTACCAACCAGACTTCAGCATCTGTGGGACCGATGTTCCGGCGGGTCGCCCCTCGCCTTGGATGATCTTTCGTGCGATGGAAACGCTGGACGTGTGTCCGCCCGCCTCGGTGCTGAAGATCGGTGATACGGTTCCCGATGTGTTGGCGGGTCTCAATGCGGGAGCCTGGTCCATCGGTGTCACCGACACCAGCAGTTCCATGGGGTTGAGCCAGGCGGAATTCGAGGCACTTTCGGATGCCGAAAAAGAAAGTCGCCGTGACTCGTGCGCGACGGCGTTGACCGACGCGGGGGCACACGCGGTGATTCCGTCGATCGCGGGCTTGCCAGAGCTGATCGAGCGAATCGAAGCCGGCGAGTTTGAATTGGAACGGCCGAGTCCCACTTCGGCTTTGGAAGTGGAGTCTTTCTAGGCAAGGCAAACTGATTGTGGACGATGACATTCCTTATCTGTTGTTGACTCCCGGGCCGCTGACGACATCGCGCGGCGTGCGTCAATCAATGCTGCGTGACTATTGCACCTGGGACGCGGACTACAACCAACTGGTTGCCGACTTACGCAATCGATTGGTGACGTTGGCCGGCGGGGGTGATCGTCACACCGCGGTCTTGATGCAGGGCAGCGGGACCTTTTCGGTCGAAGCAACGATCGGATCGGTGATTCCCCCAGACGGGAAACTGCTGGTGATCAGCAATGGTGCGTATGGTCGGCGTATGACGCAAATCGCCCGGCGTCTTTCGATCGACCACAGTGAATGCTGGTTGGGGGAAACCCAGGTCGCCGATCCGGCGGACGTTCGGCAGGCTCTGCAAGACGATCCGGCAATCACTCATGTCGCCATCGTTCACTGTGAAACCAGCACCGGCATGTTGAACCCGATCGAATCGATCGGCGCGGTATGCCGTCAGATGGGCAAAGTCTACATTGTCGACGCCATGTCATCGTTCGGCGGTATTCCGATGTCGATGGAATCTGTCGGTGCCGACTTTATGATTTCATCGGCCAACAAGTGCATTCAGGGCGTGCCCGGATTCGGGTTTGTGATTGCCGATCGTGATCGATTGTCTGAAACAAAGGGTCGGGCACGGTCGCTTAGTTTGGACCTGTACGACCAGTGGTCGGAAATGGAATCCAAGGGCGGCAAATGGCGCTACACGTCACCCACGCACGTGGTCCGCGCATTCGTTCAGGCGATGGATGAACTGGACGCCGAAGGTGGTGTCGCCGCGCGTCACCAACGGTACTGTGAAAACCACCGTCGACTTGTTGATGGCGTTGCGGCACTTGGCATCACGGCGCTGCTGCCGGCGGCGATTCAATCACCCATCATCACTTCGTTCTTGTACCCAGATGTGGACGGCTTTGCATTTGATGGTTTCTATCAGGCATTGAAGCAACGTCGCTTTGTCATCTATCCGGGCAAAGTCAGCGACGCACAGACGTTTCGAATCGGCAACATCGGTCATGTCTTTCCCGAAGACATCGATCAGTTGGTTGCCGCAATCGCCGAAGTGATCGGTGAACTGACGGTTGCTTCATCGCGATAGTCCATCATTGTCGGATGGTTCGCGATGGATGGTTGCAGCCGTCATTGATCGTTTGGATGCGTGTGACCCACGGCGGTCCAACGGTGAGATTCGTTTCCGTTTCCAAGGCTGAAGCTTGGCCGAAGGTGCCGGCGCATGAAAAAAGGTCGACCGTCCCGAGAGACGATCGACCGATGACATCAATTCAGCAGTCTACAGAACAACGCCCGATCAGGCTTTGTTTTGCTTTTGCTTACGGCGGCGAATGCGGTATCCGCTGTAGGCACTGCCGACGACACCCAGGACGGCGAACGTACCGGGTTCGGGGACGGCGCTGACATTGACCGTGGCACCGTTGAATGCCCATCCGGCGTCGCTGCCTGGGGGGGTGATGCCGATTCCGGCACCACCGATCTCGACACCCAGATTTCCGCTGCCACCGGCAAGGGCTTGGATATCGATTCGTGCCAATTGAAAGAACTCGTTGCCTGGGGACGATTCAAATCCGCCCAAGAAATTGAAAGCGCCGCCGTTGTTGACCAGCAGGTTCCCAGTATTCAACGACTCTTGGCCGAAGCTGGCCCAAGGGGCTGGTGCAGTGACGGAGTAGTCGACTGCGGTGATCAGGTCCGGCGTGTCGGTTGTGACGTTGAACGAAATCGAACTGAACGACTGACCCGAATCAGTGTCGGCCCAAACGTAGATGGACTGGATGTCACCCAACGTCAGGTTAATGACATTGTCAGTGGCCAGCGTTTCGCTGCCGCTGATGAACATGTCGGCTTGAACGCCGGTTGTCATCGCGATGGTCGCAATGAGGGAAAGCAAGATCTTTTTCATGATGAACTCTTTCAGAACAGTGGTGCAAATAACTCTTGGGAAGAACTACGGAAGCGGCGGAGCGAATGCTTCCGCGACGAAGCCGTTGAAATCAGCCAGGTTGGTCATGCCATCGGCGTTGAAATCGAAGATGCCTTGTGGATCAGGGCCGCCGAATGCTGCGGTAACGAATCCGTTGAAATCGGCCAGGCTGCACACACCGTCACCCGTGATGTCGCCCATCACGTATGACTGGGTTGCCGCCAGGACTTCGATGTTGTCCACGGCGAACCACCAGTCGTTTCCGGTGTTGATGCAACCGATGCGTAGCGTCATTCGGTTGCTCTTGGAGGCGGGCAAGTCGCTGCCGAAGCCACCAAAGGCGTAGCTGTCTTCGATTCCGGTGACCGTGTCTTCGCCGTCTTCATCGACGAAGCCGTTGCTGTTGTTGTCGTTGAACAGGTAGGGGTTCAGCAGAGCTTCGTATGCGGGATCGGCGGGCGTTTCGGAGCCCTCTTCGCCGACCAAACCCAGGCGTGCCGAGTCAACGTCGACCAGCGTGGTCCAGTTCGCACCATCGTCGAACGAAACTTGGATCAGTCCACGTTGGGCTGCGTACAATCGGGTGTCCCAGTCCAACGTGATTTCGACCGTCGTGTTGTCGTATCCTGACATGTTGTAGGTGCGTTGGACGAACGAGTTGAATTGTTTCTCGGTCGGGTTGCCTTCACCATCAACCGGGATCGCCGGAAGGGTTTCTTCTTCCTCGATCACCATGTTGTCTTGGTGGGCATCGCCATCAGCACACAGAATCATGCTGCGGAAAGCACCGAAGAAATCTTCCCGTTGCTGGCCGTCCTGTTGGTCAGTCCACGAGATGGAGTCCATTACCGTGAAGCCCTGGAAAGCTCCGTCCAAGCTGGTGCGGTACATACGTTTGGTCGGCATGTCCGCCGGGCCATCGTTGATGATTTCCCAGTTCGGAATGTTGTTGGTGTAGTCGGTTCCGTCAGACGGATCGAACGGTTCATCGGGGCCATCGTTG
Organism: Crateriforma spongiae; assembly: GCF_012290005.1. Lineage (NCBI taxonomy): Bacteria > Pseudomonadati > Planctomycetota > Planctomycetia > Pirellulales > Pirellulaceae > Crateriforma > Crateriforma spongiae. The sequence continues at coordinate 210,418 of NZ_JAAXMS010000010.1, read as the reverse complement.
GCGTCGCTGAACGGTTGATCGGCCAACGGCATTTCGGGGGTCGGGCCTTCGAAGTCATCAAACGCGATTTGGCCGCCCGCGTTCATCAATTCAATGTTGTCGACGGCGAACCACCAGTCGTTGCTGGATCGAATGCAGCCGAAACGAACTTCCATCGACGCGGCGGACGCGGGTGCGGTGAAATCAATCCCGGCCACAAAGGTGCCCTGGTCGTTTTCTTCCGGCACTTCCGACTTGTTCGTGCTGAAGACGCCACTGTCGATCGTCGAATCGATTTCCAGGATGGTTTCCCAAGCCCCACCATCGAACGAAACTTCGACAACACCGGTTTGGGTGTCTTCGGTGACAAAGTCGTAATCGAACGAAAGCATCAGTGTTGAAAGGTCAACGCCGGTCACGTCGTACGCACGAGTGATGTACGAGTTGTACGCGGGGCTTTCGGGGCTGCCCAAGTCTGCGTTGCCTCCGTCGTCGGCTTCATCGGGGTCGGCCACCAAGCAGGTGTTGCGGTTATCGCCACCGAAGAAGCACCGTTGTCGACCGGCTTGTTCGCCCGCGTGACCGATCCAGGATCCGACGTCCATCATCGACCAGCCGTCAAATTCCGGCGGCATGGTCGAGTTGTCGTAGGTGTTCCCGCTGTTGTCCAACGTGAAGCCGGCGGGGAATGCCTTGGACCAATCGGTTCCGTCCAAGAAGTAGGGGCTGCTGTAATCCAGGTCGAACGGAACCATGTCCGTCGCGTTGTCCAGGTTTTCGAAGTCGTCGAAAGCGACTTCGACCTTTTGGGCTGACAGGGGGCCGACGCAGAAACCTGCGAAGGCGACGAAGCCGGCAAGTGCCACCGTGGCACGACCGAACGATCGTCGATCTCTCGAAAATCTCATGGCTGAAACTCCTCAGGGTTTGAGACTAGGTGGATCGCGGTGACTTTAACCGAGGGGCAACAAGGGTCTCTTTAGTTACCGTTAATCCGGCGTGGTTTTCGTTCGGTGTTTCTTGTTAAGAAACCGGCGTCGGTGGCGTTTTGCATCCCGAAGGGATCGGGATGCGCGTCTGAATGTGAAGTTCCTATTGCTCGATCTCGTTGGCTTCGACCTCACGGCCGTCACGAGTGCCCAACGCGCTGTAAACCACTTGGTCCACCGACTCGGTGATGAAGCGCACCGATCCATCGCCCAGGCAGAATTGCGCACCGCCGGGGTGATTGCTGCCGAAGCTGACCTCGTAGGCGGCCCAGGTTTCCGAGCGATCGGAGAATCGATCGTCAACGGGTTTTTCGTAGTTGATGGCGACAGCGGTGGATCCGCCCATCTCCGACCAATCGGTGCCTTCCCAGTTGTCAAAGTCGTCACCGCCGATGGCCCAGTGGTCTTTGCGTCCGGCGTTCTGATTTTCTTGGCGGGTGTAATCGGTGGGCGGGAACAGATCCGGTTCGGCTTCACCGATCATCAAAGTGTTGGACAAGCCATCGATGACATCGCGAAAACGATTGCCGACCATGCCGCCTTGGCTGATGCGTGCCTTGTCGGGTTCACGGGTGATGATCATGCCGTCCAGTTCGCTGTGGTGAAGCGTGGTTTGGCCGTCGCCCCATGTTCCCCGATTGGTTCGGCCCCAACCGAACGAAGGCTTCCAGTCATTGGGTTGCCGACCCGTCACGACGGCCAAGTAGTTCGCCGGTTGCCGGGCAGCCACAAACCATGGCGGCGAATAGCAAGACGCGTCGAAGATCGGTTCCAACGCAGTTGATGAAGGGCACTGAAACCCGGTAACGCTCAGCTCGCACGCGGCAATCTGTCGAAACACTTCGTTCGGTGAATCCAGCGAAGCGTCGTTGATCGCCGCGCTAGATGCCCAGTTCACGCTGCCGAACGACAGCTTTTCGTACAAGCTTTGCTGTTCCATGAACGGCAGAATGAATGCCGACCAATGGCCGCCTTCCTGAGCCTCGCCCAACATGGGCAAGCCCTTGTAGGCGCTCTCGAAGTTATGAATCGCCAACCCCAGTTGCTTCAGGCGATTGGTGCATTGCATGCGTCGCGCGGCGCCACGGGCGCTTTGCACCGCTGGCAGCAACAGGCCTACAAGAATGCCAATGATGGCAATGACGACGAGTAGTTCGACCAAGGTGAATCCCTTCGGCTTTGCCGGGTGATCCACGGTGATGTGGTTCTTTTCCATGGTTTTGAACCCTTCATGTGAGATGGAATGAGATGGTCCGGACTATTTGCCGGGAATATCAAAGATGAATTCGTTGGTGCTGACGGGTTTGACTTCGAAGGTCGCAGTGGAATCTGTGTCGCTGCAAAACGGTTCGGGAACGATGTCCTCGGTTACCAACGTGCGGTCGTCGTCATGCTTTTCATTGCCGTCAAGGACTTCGCCTCCTTTGGCCACCATGCAACTGAAGCTGACGCGGTAGGTGCCCGCCTTTAGCCCGTTACCCGCGGTGCTGCGAAGTGACAGCTTTCCGCTGACGTCGGTTTCGCCGACGCCCAGCGAGTACTTGTCAGGCGTTTCATCCATCGGACGCATGTAAACCAGCAACCGGTTGTAGGCCTTGCCATCCAGCGTGACTTTCCCGGTGACGGGATACAGTTCCGGTTCAAAACTGCATCCGGTAATCAATGAGAACAGGCAAGCGAAAAACACGGCGGCCGTCTTGCGAATGGGAGCCGTAATCGTGAGGAAGGACGGTGTTTTCATCGGGCAATCGGCATGCGGTGTTGTGAATGAGTGGTTTGAATTGGCAGACCGTCCGCTGGAGCCAGTGGTCGGTTACTAAGGAGGGCACCGGAGAATTCAGGTGAGTTGAATCTCAGGTGCAATCGATGGAAACATCCGTGGCACAGCGAAATCTGGCAACGCTTAAGCAGCGGTTCTGGCCGGTGGCCCGCGGCGAGCTGCCACACGCCAAAGAGGCTTTGGTTCGGACGCGATCTTAGCGTCGGCGTTGTGCACGCCAACGGAAAACGGGTTGATTCACGAGAAATTAAGACGGGGCTTGGATGCTTCGCTACGTAGGGCGGATGTTTTCACCGAATGCTGATCCGCTCATCGAGGCTTCACAAAAAGTGAATCAAAAACGCTGTCAATGAAGGCGTTGCATCGGGTGTTCGCTAAACGCTGCGCAGGAGTACCCCGGAAATTCACAAAGTGCAAAGTTTCCGCATGGGAAAGCACCCGTTTGTGTCCTCTTCCGTCAGGCAAAGGAGTGGTGTGGAGGGCTAGTGTGAACTTTCGGTGGCGTTTTGATGGCGGTGCGTGAAGCCCGGTGAAGAATCGCTGCTAGGATTCATCCCGATTCGCCACGCGCTATGGGCAGACGAGCGACTGGAAAAGAAGGCGGCGTGCCCCGTCGGCAGGATCACGATGCTGGCGTGCGCCGCTGTCGCATTTAGGTTCAGAAAGGTGACGGACCGCCATCGGTGAATCGATGGCATGAAATGGCCATGAATAACGATACAAGGTGGCGCATCGAAAGATGCAATGACGTTATAACTCCCAATGATCTCCGGCCCGTGAATTCACGACGATCTTTGGTGAAGTCTCGTTCCTGGTATCGCATTCAACTTGAAACAAACGCGGATCGGTCAGCAGAGTTTGCATCTTGATACTGATGACAGGCATGAAGTCGAGGAAAACATGATGGGATTGCTACAAAGGTGTTGGCGGCTGGAGGTAGGCCGTCGTTCGTGGCTGCTTTGGGTGGCGGTCGGTTGCCTGTTGGCCAGTGAATCGCCCGGGGCTTGGCCGACATTTCGAAGGTCGCCGACCCGTAATGCCGTCTGCGAAGAAAGTGGTTTCGAGCGTCGCCCCCGCTTGGTTTGGCGACATCAACCGGCTTTCGGTCCACAGACCGCTTGGCATGGTCCCGCCAAGTGGGACGCATATGCAAACCTGAGTGGATTGCATTCAATGCGCGGATACGATCAAGCGTTTTATGTGATCGCGGCTGACGTTTCGGAGTCCGATGATGGCGGTGACCCCAGTTTGTTTTACGCCTCATCGGCGGAACACTGTGTTCGTCGTTTGGATGCGGCGACCGGTGAAGTGCTGTGGACTTACTTTGTCGATGCTCCGGTTCGCATTACGCCGACGTTGGATGGCAATCGGCTTTACTTTGCCGCGGACGACGGTTGTGTTTATTGCCTGGCTGCGCGTTCGGGCGAACTGGTTTGGAAATTCACGGCGCGGTCGGACGGACGGCAGATCGTCAATAACGGCAACTTGATCCCCGAGTGGCCGATCCGTACCGGCGTCACGGTGCTGGATGGGATTGCCTATTTCGCGGCGTCGCTTTTGCCTTGGAATCAGTCGTATTTCTATGCGGTCGATGCAGCCACGGGACAGCAGATTTATTGCGTGGAACAAGCCGATGCGACCTTCGAAGGCCCCTTGGTGGCATCGCCCAAGCATTTGATCGCTCCGCAAGGACGTGTCGCGCCGCTGTTGTTGGATCGCGATAACGGTCAGCTTCTGGGGCAGCTTTCCGGTGGCGGTGGATCGTTCTGTGTCTTGGTGGACGAATCGACCATGATCCATGGACCGGGGAACAAGGCCGGATGGATGACGGTCAGCAGCACGGAATCACGTGAAAAGATCGCGACGCATGAATCGGCACGCCGTGTGGTGCACGTGGATGACGTGACGTATTTCTGCACCGCCAAAGATATCGTCGCTTACGACACGTCGCAGGAGCAATTGTGGTCAACGACGCTGGGCGAAACATTGGATTTGATCGCCGCCGATGGCGTCTTGTTGGCGGCCGGCGTGGGCCAGATCGCGGCGCTAGAACCTGAAAACGGCGATTTGCTTTGGTCGTTACCGGTCAACGGACGCGTCAAGGGACTGGCCATCGACCAGGGGCGTTTGTTCGCCAGCTTGGACGATGGCACGATCATCGCATACCAGCGTGCGGGCAATGGCCAGGCGACCACGGCGAATGTCGAACCGATCGAAGTCAACGAGGAGTTTTCGGATTCGCCAAATACGAAGTTTGCAAAGTCGGCGGCGGATGTTTCGGGGCACCGCGTCGCCGTCGGACCATGGTTACGGTTCGCAGCCGATGGAACGGCCGAAGTGAACTGGATCAGCAGCCAGCCGTGTGCGTCCAAATTGGTCTTCCGCAGCGGTGGACATACCCGTGAGATTGAAGATGCCCAGGCAACGACGGAGCATCGCGTGGTCATCGGCGATCTGCAGCCCAGGCACATCTATCACTACAAGATCGTCGAGCAAGTCGATGGTCGCTCGGTTTCCACGGCTTGGTACGAATGCGACACGTTCTTTAACTACCATCGGGATCGTTCAAGTATCGTGGGGGGGGCCGGAGCGAGCGGCGGAACGGACACCCGCTACGATTCGCTTGCCGGTGAATTGGCCGGGCTGTTTGAAAATTCCAAAGGACTGTGCTTGGTATTGGGGGCCAGCGATGGGGCACGTTTCGCCGAAGCGTTGGCGCGTGCAACCGAAATGCGCATTCACGTGTTGGATCCGGACGCCCAGCGGGTCGAAGCGGCAAGGCGGCGCCTGGTCGAAGCCGGCGTCTATGGCGTCATGGTCAGCGTGCGGGCGATGAGTTCCGAACAGATTCAATCGGTGACCGATCGGATTGCCACGGTGGTCACGTCGGGGGCGATGATTGGCGGACGGGACTGTCCCTATGACAGAAACGAAATGGATCGCTTGGTCAGCCCCAACGGGCTGGTGGCGATTTCCAACCGATCAACGGAAAAGCAGGACGGTCAGGATCTGACTTGGCAAATTCGTCAAGGAAAACGACTGCAAGGCAGTGGTGATTGGAGCCATGTGTACGGTCGGCCTGACAACGCGGCGTATGCAGGCGAAGAACTGGATCACTGTACCAGTGCCGATGATTTGGCGGTGCAGTGGATCGGTCGCCCGGGCCCACGCTATCAGTCAGACCGCAGCGGCCGAAAGACGCCGCCGTTGTCGGTTGCCGGCCGGCTATTCCTGCAGGGGCTGGACCGTATCGTTTGCGTTGATGCCTACAACGGATCGGTGTTGTGGTCGCTGGAAACACCGTACTTCAGTCGATTCAACCTGCCTCGTGATTGCGGCAATTGGTGTGCGGACGAACGTTTCGTCTATGCGTTGATACGCGATCACTGCTGGAAGATCGATGCGGTCACCGGCGATGTCCGCACGACTTGGCGGATCCCCGACGAAGGCTTGCCGGCGGTCGACGGGGGTTATGCGTGGGGATACGTCGGCAGGTCCGATGACGCGTTGGTAGGAAGTGTGAATCGAGCCGACGCGAACTGGACCGACTACTTTGGCGGCCCGGGCTGGTACGACGCGACGACGGGCGAAGAAACGCGAAAGATCGTTAGCGATCGTTTGTTCGTGATCGACGCGGACACCGGCAAGCAGCGATGGGCGACCGATCGGCTGATTTTGAACACCACGATCACGATCGATGACGGCTTGGTGTACTTCGCCGAAGTCGCCGGAGATCAGATCGGTGGTGGTGACGCGCGGCGTCTGGAGGGCGAACCCTTTTGGGACGCCGTCCGTTTGGTGGCGTTGGACTTGAAAGACGGACGTCAAGTTTGGACGCGTCCGATTCAGGGCCGACGCGGTGACGTCGCGTTTTGGATGGCCGTGTCGCAGGGCCGGCTGATCACGGTCGCATCGGCGGATGTGAAGTTCGATGTTCGCGCGTATGACAGTCGGACGGGCGAACCCATTTGGGACAACGAAGCGGCGTGGGGAAAAGGGAAGGCGGATCACGGGACGCACTTGTCACGACCGGCCATTGTCAACGACCAAGTCATCGTTCGGCCGGCGGTGTTCAGTCTTTCCAGCGGCCAGCGGTCCCCCGACGATATGCCCGTCAGCGGATGCGGGACGTATGCCTGCAGCAGTGATGCGATGTTCTTTCGCGCTTGGTCCGGCCAGCAGTTTGCAATGTGGAGTCCCAAGACGAACGAGTACACGCGTTGGAGCCGACTGCGACCGGACTGTTGGCTCAGCACGATTCCCGCTTCGGGGCTGTTGCTGTCGCCCGAGGGTGGTGGTGGGTGCAGTTGCGGGAATTGGCTGGAGACATCGTTGGCCTTCATTCCCAAGTCGCAATTGTCTCAATTTCCCGACGCGGGCCCAAAGGATGCCGTCGCTGATCCGGCGGCGTCGACTGGCACCGGGGCGGGGCAATGACCGAACCTGTTGACGGCGGGGGCGGTCCAGGTGGCCAGCACATCCGGTCACAGCATCTGGGATCGGCGGCCGTTAGGGGGGCGAATTGGTTTCTGTCCCCGGGGTGGCGGTCGGTGATCGAGCGAGTTGACCTTTGGCGTACAGTCAGGCGGCATGACCGGTTGTCTGTCGCGTCAGTTTGCGGATCAAAACGATGAATCGGTGTAACGACGACTGGGCGGGGGGAATCGTGAAGATTCATCGAACGATTGCCGAAATTGGCGTATCGACAGGTCGCGACCGTGTTCCTAAACTAGCCGCCTTATCGCTGCGATCGGGTCATCACGGATCGGAAGCCAAGCGACGAGAGTGTAGCTCAGTCGGTAGAGCAACGGACTTTTAATCCGTTGGTCCAGGGTTCGAGTCCCTGCACTCTCACTGCGGAAAAGACGGCGTTTTCAAGAGATTGGAGACGCCGTCTTTTTGTGGACTACACCCGGCGGTACACCCGGCGGCGGTAAATGCTATCATTAGCAGCGGACAGACAAAAAAACCCCGGCGGTCTGGTACACCACCGGGGCAAGTCAACGTGCTGATGAGGAGCAACGATGACCGCCAAAAGTGTATCGTCGCGTGGGCGAAAGGCCAGTAAGCCATCTAAGCCACGCAAGGACTTTCCGCTGTTCGCACACGCAAGTGGTCAGTGGGCAAAGAAGGTTCGCGGACGTCTCCACTACTTCGGTAAGTGGGACAATCCCGTCGCGGCAGAGGCCAAGTGGGAACGCGACAAGCTGGCTTTGCTTGAAGGCAGGGACCCCAACCGGGACGACACCGGCGACACGGTGGGATGGCTCTGCAATGTCTTCATGGATAGCAAGCAGAGACAAGCCGACCGTGGGGAACTGAAGTTACGCACCCGCGACGACTATCACGCCGCGTGCAAGCACGTCGCCAGTTTCTTTGGACGCGGCCGACGACTTGAAACACTGACGCCGCAAGACTTCGAGCGATACCGAAATTCGCTTCCGTCCAGTTGGTCGCCGACGACGGTCAACAATCAATTGCGATTGTCGCGGACGCTGTTCAAGTACGCCAACGACATCGGAGCCACCGACCGTCCGATTCTGTTCCGTATCGGCTTGAAAGCGGTCCCAGCGTCGATTGTCCGCAAGTCGGCGGCACGAAAGCCGGACAAGGTATTCACGGCGGCCGAAGTCCATCGAATGCTGGCACACGCCGATGCGTCGATGACGGCGTTCATCATGCTGGGTCTGAATGCCGCCTATGGTCCGGCAGACATCGGACGGCTGAAAGTCGCGGACATCGACTTCGGCAAAAGCTGGCTTGGCGTGGAGCGTGGCAAGACCGGCGTGGCGCGTGGCTGTTGGCTTTGGCCGGAAACCGTGTCAGCACTCCGCAAAGCAATCGCCGACCGCAAGCCGACCGGCGACCCATCGCTGGATGAGTTGGCATTCCTGACACGGTTCGGTCGCCAGTATTCGCCGGACAATGACAAGACGGCGGCGATTGCACAGGCATTCGCAAAGGTGAAAGACGCCGCCGGAATCGAAAAGACTGGCGTGGGTCACTACGCACTACGCCACACGTTCCGCACCGTCGCGGGTGATGCGATGGACCGCGAAGCCGTCGACTTCATCATGGGTCACATGGATGCGTCGATGAGTGGCAACTATCGGCATGGCATCGACCCCAAGCGGGTGAAAGCGGTCTGCCAGCACGTTCGCAAATGGTTCCGAGCCGGCAAGCCGAAGCGGTCGACGAAAGGCGGTGCGTGATGGCCAAGTACGACGCAAGCCGCGAAGGTGCGGTTTACTCGCACGGTCACATTGACCGCACAAGCGATGAAGCCATCAAGGCAATTGATTCGGACAGCAGTGGACGTGCGCTCGAGGAAGCCGCAACGCTGGCGTTCGACGTTATTCGGCAGGTGTGGGACGAGTCCGTCACGTTCGACGAGTCCACTTTGGCGATAATGCGTGGCGGTGTTGCGGCGAAGTGCTCTGACGATGCGAATAGCCTTGTCCGTGACGCCTTCTGGCTGTCCGAAGTCGCAAGGGATGCAAAGTCGCTTCGCGATGCGTTGGCTGCTACTCACCCTGACAGTGCTAACGCTGTCCTCATGCTCGTGAGCCGTGCGTTTCAGGCGGGAAACATAACCGAACGGATACTGGTCCGATTGGATGAAATCGAGAGACACGCTGACATCGGAAGGAAAGTCGATGTCGCACCACGCGGTGACGAACCCTCTGCCGAAGCACGCCGCATGTTCGCTGAGAACCCGCGCATTGGCCGAAGAAGGCTGGCGGCCGATCTGCGGATTAAGGAACGCAAGGCCAGGCGGTGGCTGGACCAAATGAGGGAAGAAAAAAAGTCCAAAAAGTAGGCGGGACGGTACTCTAACGTCCCGGTTTCTCACCCCTAACCTTGCTCTTGTCAGCCGCAAGCAACCGCACGCGGCACACACAAGAGCGAGGTTTTTTCATGCACCGTCTGAACTTCTACACCGTTCAAGAAGTCGCCGACATCTTGCGGATTCACAAGGAGTCCGCGCGTTCGCTGATTGCCAGAGGCGAAATCGAAGGCATGGCAATCGGTCGCGGTAAGCAACGCCGCAAGTGGCGCGTGAGCGAAGCCGCATTAGAAGACTTCATTCGCCGGCGGACCGAGCAGTCACAACCCGGTCCCAAGCCACAACGCACACCGGCAGTCAAACCCAAACGTCAATGGGTATGAAAAAACGGCTGGGGTCGGCCATCCAACCGACCCCAGCCGTTTCGGTTTTTTCTTGGCAAAGACGGTCGGACGTCTTCGCCGTTTCTTAGCACCCCATCAAAGGGAATCAAAAATGGGAAAGCTATCTAGTATCTTACGCCAGCAAGGCAGCTTGGACACCATAAAATCGGCTTGGGATACCACGGCCGCCGCGGCCGACAATGACATTTTGCCAAAGGGCGAATACGTCGCCGACATTGTGGCGGGTGAGGCTATCGAAAGTCGCACCAAAGGGACGCCGGGATACCGGCTGACCTTCGAAGTGGCCGAAGGCGAGCACGCCGGCGGCCGGTTCTGGCATGAATGCTGGTTCACCGAGGCCGCAATGTCGCGAACAAAACGCGACCTTTCAAAGCTGGGTGTCACCGACCTGGAACAACTTGAACAGCCATTGCCGGCTGTGTTCCGTTGCAAGGTAAAGCTGGCCATCCGCCGCGACGATGACGGCAACGAAGGGAACCGTGTGCGTCGTTTCGAGGTTGTTGAAGTCATCACCCCGGAACCGGATGCGTTCGCACCGGACGGCGGCAGTGAGAACGCATCCGAAAGCGGGGAGACGTTCTGATGACCAATGCGATGCCGCTGGGGTATCGCATTGTTGGACCGTGCAGCCGCGAACGCCGTTTGGTCGATTATGACCGAGCGTTCGCGGCTTATGCGGATTGCGATGACCTGGCACAAATTGAAAGGGAAGGTTTCTTATCGCCTTTCCAATACGACGATGCGATTCGGTCGCGGGTGGTCCGACCGGATGGAACGTTGGACGTTCGCCGTTACGCCGGTCCGCATTGGTCGCGGTTTTTGTGGTTCGACATCGACGACGATGGCAACATCGACCGGGCGACCGCTTCGGCTCGGCGGTTGGTCGCTTGGGTGTTGGAGCGATACCAAGTCGATGAATCCGAGCTTCTGGTGTTCTTCAGTGGTTCAAAAGGTTTTCACGTTGGCCTACCGACATCACTGTTCGTCGCCAAACCGTCGGACGTGTTCGGCCGGGTGGCTCGGCAGGTTGCCGAGGACATCGCCGCGAAAGCCGCTGTCCGTCTCGACACGGCGATTTACAACATCGTCCAGCCATTGCGAGCACCGAACAGCCGCCACGGCAAGACGGGACGTCACAAGCGATTCCTGACGGTCGATGAGCTGAGGCAGGTTCGACCGGCGGCGATTGTGGATCGCTCGGCCGAACCGTTGGCGTTCGACCTGCCGGAAACACCGGCAGCCGACGAACGAGCGGTCGCGGACTGGCAAGCAGCTTGCGAACAGACGAACCGACAAGCCGAAGCGGTCCGGTGTTGCGACAACGACCGGACCGAGTTGAACCGCTCGACATTGGAGTTTATCCGCGACGGTGCGGACGAAGGCGACCGGCACCGGCTTTTGTACTCGGCGGCGGCAAACTTGGCCGAGCTGGGCTGTCCGTCGCGACTTGCTCATGCGTTGCTGACTGAATCGGCTTTGGACTCGGGTTTGCCGCCGGCCGATGTCCGCCGAGCGATTAACAACGGATTGTCGAAGGGGGACACGGAATGACCGCCGCAAACTTCATCCGGTGCGACCGTCTGTTCGATGACTGGCAAGACGACGTTTTGCATGGCGAACCGCCGCGCCGATACGACATCGGGCCGGGATTGGAACACGTCCGGCTCGGTCCGGGGACCGTCTCTTTGTTGGGCGGTTCACCCGGCATGGGCAAGACGGCGTTTGCCATGCAGTGCATCGTCTCTGCGATGACCGCTGACGCATCGTTGCGTGCGTGCGTCTGCAATGTCGAGATGCCGCCGGAACGGCTGTTAGAGCGGCAACTGAGCCGGTTATCGGGGGTGGGACTGGACTACATTCAAAACCGCCAGCTAGGCGAACGGCAACGCGACAAGCTAGACGCGGCTTTTGATGTCATCGACGACATCGCCGAGCGTCTGGTGTTTGTGCGAGCACCGATGACGCTTGAGAACGTCGCGGCAGCGGCGGACGACATCGACGCCGAGTTGGTGGTCTTGGACTACATCCAACGAATCCGGCCGGTCGGTCGGCACGACGACAAACGCGGTTCGGTTGATGCGACGATGGATTCGATACGGCGGTTCGCCGACGCAGGTTGCTGCGTCCTGGCGTTGTCGGCGGTCGGACGTTCGAAGGATGCGAAAGGCCGCACGAGCTACGCCGGCGACGGCTTGTCGCTGGCATCCTTCCGGGAATCGTCAGAGCTTGAATATGGTGCCGATGACGCCTACCTACTGGTCCCCGCAAAGGACGCCGAACAGGACGCCGACGACGCGGTTATCGACGTGACATTGCGGCAACTGAAAAGCCGCTACGGACAGCCGACCGATTGCGACCTGACGTTCGACCGCTCGGTCCAATCGTTTGAACCGACCGAACCGCCGATGACCGAGGAACACCGGCAACTTCGCGAGGCGATTGCGGGATTGTGGGGTGAGGGATGACCCGGACGAAAAACCAGCCGAAGCGGCAAACGGTCGACCGCTTTCGGGTTTTTAATGCGTTCATCGACTTCACGCTGCGAGAACTGAGCCGGACGGAATCGGCGGTTTGGTTGGTTCTGTACCGCGACACGAAACCGGACGGCATCGCGAAGACATCGCAAGCCGACATTGCGAAGCGTTGCGGGATGTCCGACCGAACCGTCCGCCGAGTCATCCGCCGGCTGGAACAACTCGGCTTGCTGCTGGTGGTTCATCGCGGCGGATTACAGCAAGGAGCGACGGCCTACCGGGTGTTTCCAATGAGCCGCGAACGACTCGACAAGCTGTGACGCTTGCGGACAGAGCTGTGTCCGGTTGTCTGCGGACATAGCTGTGTCCGGTTAAGGCGGACAAAACGGCTCAATCCCTGCGGACATAGCTGTGTCCGCTATCCCATAAAGGGACCATAAGAGAGTCAGTCTCTCTTAATGGTTCCCATTGAGACTGACTCTAAAGACCACCAACCGAGAATGAACACCGCACCGACCGCCGCCGAACTTCAGTCGCTTTGGATGACGCCGGCACTGAACACGCCGGAACCCGAACCAACGACGCCGCCGCGTTGCTCGTACCACGACCGGTCCGCGTGGCGCGACGACTTTCAATCACGTCCTGGCTGGATTCGCACAACGTGTTCGGTTTGCGGCGGGTTTATTGGCTACCGCCGGGACGTTGGCATCACCCCAGAACTTGAACACGCGAACCACTCCACCCGAAGCGATAAGGATGACGACCGATGACCCTGAAGATCGACAAAAACACCGTCGCGTTATTGCCGATGGAGTTGAACAACGGCATACCGAGTCGCATCGGACGCACCCGCCGGAGAATCGAGCGTGGGACGCTTATCGAGGTCAGGCAAGACGGCAACCGACTGGAAGTCCGCATCCTGAGCGAGCGAGCGATAGAGGAAACCGCCGGAAAGTCCGTAGGTACTACTTTTGATTCGGCACCTCCCGACAGCGATGGGAACAGCCAATGTGCAGGACTTCCTTAGTTAATCACGCGGCGGCAAAAGGTTTCCCCGCACGGCGGGTGACAGATTGTTGAATCGGAGTCAGGGAGGCGGAAAATGCAAATCACAACCACCAAGGCGGTGAAGTGCTTGGTCTGCGGATCGGCGGCACGGACGCGGTATCACGATGTCCGACGCATCAAAACCGACGAGCCAGGTTTCACCCACTTGGTCATCCGCCGAACCACTTGTGCGAAATGCGGCGAACCGAGAATCGAGCAGAGTTATGAACACGAAATTATCAAACGACCAAAGGGACCAGCTACGGCGTGAAGCCGGTTTGCTGACCACTGATGAAGCGGCGGCGGTGTTGGGGTGCGAACCAATCGACGTGGCGCGTCAGTATTGGCTTGGCACGTTCACCGAGAACACGAACGCCAAAGGTGAGCCACTGATCGCGTTGGCCGACGTGTCCCGCTACACCGCTCGTGGTTGTCCTGGTCTGAACGATACGCCGCGTGTTGATGGCGGATGGTTCGACCTGCGACCGGCAATCAGCCAAGTCGAGTTCTTCCAAGCGATGAAGAAAGATCCGATGGCGTTCAATCGATCGGACCATCGCGGGCCCCTGGGCGTTTTGTACTTGGCGGGTGAAGCACACCGTTTCGCACGACGCTTTGTTGACCGTCTTCCAATGTCGGCCATGTCGACGAAGTCCGGCGCGATGAAATTCTATCTGGCCGGTCCTAGGGCATTCGCGAAGTTCAAAAGCGAGTTCCACAACGAAATGATGGGGACCGATCACGGAGCCACCAGCCGTCCGTCAGCGTTCTTGGCGGCAATGGGTGATTCGTCCAAGGCGAAGCGGTCATCACGCGTCAGGATCGCGGGTGAGAAGTCGCTGGCCAATTCCCCGCTGTCGGTCATCACGGCATCCGATCGGGTCGACTTCGGTCCTGGTCTGATTGGCGAAGCACTACGCAAGGCATTTTGAGGAATCGCACCCATGGCAAAGAAAAGCGTTCACACCACAACAGCAAAAACCCGTCCAGGGACGGACTCGGCAACGGTTCACGTTCCCAACGGCGAGGAATGCGAAATCGTGTTCCCGGTCCCTGAGGGATGCGAAAACGTTAAGGCCGCACGGATGACGTGTCAGCGTCTTGAGTTTTCCATCGGCGGCGAAATCAGCGATGGCCACATAACGTTCCACTTGGAACCGCACCACGCGATTCTGAATCCCGCCGGTCCGTCAACGTTCATCGTCGTGTTGGCTGTCGAGGACAGATCCATCGTCGCCTATCGCGGCACGATGAACGGATTCTGACACCTGATCGCGGCGGGCCTACCGGATCCTGGTTCGTCGCGTTGCGTCGTGTGTCGCCGTTTCCTCTTTGGCGGCGATGCACAGGGGGGCGGCGGCTTTTGGAACTGGGCCGCCGTCCCCTTTTTTGTTTGACCTTCACCGGAATAAGCCATGAGCATTATCGACCAAGCATTCGAGTCACACCGCGAATCGGAACGCGACCACGAAGCCATCGCGGCACGCAAGACGATCCTTGAAATTTGTATCGCCGAAGTCGCCGGCACTGCCACAGAAGCCGACGCGGAACGTCTGGTGGCGGCGATGCGTGCGTCCAAGCTGGGCCACCCCGATAAGTATTGCCGTCAACTGGTCGGCCGAATCCGCAACACGGTGGAGGCACACAGGCAGCTACGGAAGTTACAAAGCCAGCTACCAAACCCGGCACAACGCCGCGATGAGATCCACGCCGAACGAGCGGACGCACAGGCGATTCTTGAGCGAGCCGACAACGAGCTGCGGGAATTGGTCGCGATGGAACAACGGCAAGGCGAAGCCGAGGCACACGTCCGGACAGTGCGGGACCGCTACCCCGATTGCCACAACGCCGACGGCACCCCGATTGATGAAATCGCGCAGCTAATCGCCGAGTGAATGCGACCGCGACGGACATAGCCGGGGGTGGTCGCAAAGTCGGATCGGATCAGTCTGGTGGCGTTTCGGTCCGCCACGCCGCCGACTCTCCTTCATCGAAAATTTCTTTCACCACGTCGTAGCTAGTCCCGTACTCCGACGCGATGCGCGAGCGAACCTTTTTCTCTGCACGCTCCATAGCGTTGAGCATTGCTGACGTATCTTTTGCGTCCTGGGCCATCTCGTCAAACAACTGGTCGACTTCGCCGGTGGACCGCTCTACATCCCACCAAATTCGATTCTTTGTCGCTTCATCGAGAGTGTTTTTCGAGAATGCCGCCTTAGGCACGGTCGACGGGGGGGATTGTGGAGTTGGGGATTCCTGTCCACATCCCACCAGGGACGCGATTAGACAGGAAAGCAACATCGGTGGCGTCTTCATCTGGCAATTCTCCGACCATCAAAAAACCGCAATCATACAGAGGGGGTATTGGTGCCGTGTGTGCGGTACACCCCGGTACACCCGCAAAGGCAGTTTTCGCTAGTTTTCGGCTTGCTGCGATTGGCGTTTGACTGCGGGAAACACGGTGAAACACAAGCAACCGCAAGCCGGCGGAACCGTCTTTTAATCCGTTGGTCCAGGGTTCGAGTCCCTGCACTCTCACTTCATGCGAAACGGCGTTTTCAGACCGATCTGAAGACGCCGTTTTCTATTGCGCCCCGCTAAGGTTCGCGAACCTTGTTGTCGCGGCGGCGCGTTTTGTCGTCGCACCGACGGGGGATCCACGCGATTTTGGCCCGATCGGGCGGTTCCCACCGACAACGAATTTAAGGACATTATGCGGCGTGAGAGGATTTCGTGAGCTGCTGAAAAGATTCGAACTGCACGCCCTGGGAAAGTGGATTCTGTTGTCTCTGTTGGTCGGCATTGTGGCCGGCTTGGGGGCAATCATCTTTGATTTCTTGGGCCAAGCGGTCGTGCGCTTTTCGCTGGCCCAGTTCGCGGGTTATTCGCCGCCGGAAGCGGCCGGCGAACACGCTCGTTTCCATCATGAAACTGAAGCGGTTGTGCCGTGGATGATCGTCGTCGTGATGGGCGTCGGCGGATTGATTTCCGGTTGGCTGGTGTACACGTTCGCGCCGGAGGCGGAAGGCCACGGGACGGACGCGGCGATTGATTCTTTCCACAACAAACGTGGCCGGATACGCACGCGGATTCCGTTCGTCAAAACGATCGCTTCGGCAATCACGTTGGGGACCGGTGGATCCGGCGGGCGTGAAGGCCCGATTGCTCAAATCGGCGCAGGCTTCGGTTCATGGCTGGCGACGCGACTGCATCTGTCCGATCGAGAACGTCGAATCATGCTGGCCGCCGGCATGGGGGCGGGAGTCGGCGCTATTTTTCGCGCTCCGTTGGCCGGTGCGGTTTTCGCCGGCGAAATTCTGTACAGCGACGCGGACATGGAAGCCGACGCCGTGGTCCCCGCTGCGTCGGCGTCGATCATCGCTTACAGCGTTTACGTCCAATCGTTGCCACGCGAAACCCGCTTTGTGCCCTTATTCGGTGGGGGATTGGATCACGTCAGCAGTTCGCCGATGGAATTGATTGCATACGCCGCATTGGCGTTGGTGCTGGTCTTGGTGGGCGCGTTGTACGTCACGTTCTTTTACCGAACCCACGACCTGTTCAAACGCGTTCCGATCATCCCACACCTTCGGCCGGCGATCGGCGCGGTGTTGGCCGGCGTTCTGGGGATCGCGTTGTTGCCGTTGTTCGGAAACGACACTCGGATTCTGGGGGTCTTGGGTACCGGTTACGGGACGCTGCAAATTGCGTTGACTGCGGCGCAGGATTTGGGCGTCGCATTCTTGGTGACCGTGGCACTGGTCAAAATCGTTACAACGGCGTTGACGATCGGTTCGGGCGGCAGCGGTGGTGTGTTCGGGCCGTCGATGGTGATCGGCGGTTGCACCGGTGGCGCCGTCGGCTTGGTGATGCATCGATGGTTTCCCGATGTGGTGACCGAACCCGAAGCCTTTGCGGTGGTCGGCATGGCAGGCTTCTTTTCCGGAATCGCGCGAGCACCGATTTCCACGATCATCATGGTTCGTGCGTTAACGGGAGACTACGGATTGTTGTTGCCGACGATGTTGGTGACGACGTTGACCTTTGTCATCAGTCACCGTTTCCGGCTGTATCAAAAACAGGCCGCCACGCGGATGGATTCGATGGCCCACCGCGGCGACTTCATCGTCGACGTGTTGGAAGGTCTAAAGGTCGGGGATGTCTACCAACCTAATCGCGACATCACGCTGATCCCCGAGGGCATGACGGTCGACGACATCGTTCACCGATTGGCCTACTGTCACCAGCACTATTTTCCCGTCGTCGATGACCAGGGAAAAATGGTCGGCATCTTCAGCGACGACGACGTTCGGGCATACCTATACGACCAGACGCTATGGAAACTGGCGGTGGCACGCGACGTTATGGTGGATCAATTCATCAGTGTTTCGCCGGATGATGATTTGAACACGGCCGTCCGTCGATTCACGTCGCACAACATTGATGAATTACCCGTGCTGGATCCCCAGCGGCCAGGCACGTTTTTGGGAATGCTGCGTCGTAAAGAATCCATCGCCGCCTACAACCGGCGTTTGATGGAATTGAAAAATGCATCGGCCGAAGACGCGTCCTAGGATGGCGTCATTGCTGCGTGTCGCATCGTCGCATCATCTGGCGGTCCGACCGTTCCATGCAACAGGCTGTCTATCATCCATCGTGTTGTCATTGGATGATTCACCCACCCTGCCCCACCCCACCGACCGGAAACTGTGATGACCGATCAAGTGAAATACGTTCTGGATGAAAAGGACATTCCTGAGACTTGGTACAACGTCATTGCCGATCTTCCCGAACCGCCGCACGGTGTGTTGCATCCGGCCACGGGAAAACCGATCACTCCCGATGACTTGGCGACGATTTTTCCGCCGGCTTTGATCGAACAAGAAGTTTCCGATCAGCGTGAGATCGAAATTCCCGGCCCGGTCCGCGAACTGTATCGTCAATGGCGGCCATCGCCGTTGTTCCGTGCCAGACGTTGGGAAAAGGCGCTGAATACCCCGGCGCGGATCTATTACAAGTACGAAGGCGTCAGCCCCGCAGGGTCTCATAAGCCCAACACGGCCATCCCCCAGGCTTATTACAACAAGACGGCTGGAATCAAAAAGCTGGCGACCGAAACCGGGGCCGGGCAATGGGGATCTTCGTTGGCGATCGCTTGTTCGGCGTTTGATCTGGAATGCCTGGTCTTCATGGTCAAGGTCAGCAGCGAACAGAAACCGTATCGCAAGGCGTTGATGCAATCGTTTGGTGCGGAAGTGGTGCCCAGTCCCAGTGCGCGGACACAATCGGGGCGTGACATCCTGGCCAAAGACCCTGATTGCACCGGTTCACTGGGGATCGCCATTTCTGAGGCGGTTGAGGTGGCCGCCGCGTCAGCGGATACGAACTATGCGTTGGGCAGCGTGCTGAATCATGTTTGTCTGCATCAAACCGTGATCGGGCTGGAATGCATGAAGCAATTCGAGATGGCGGGTGATTCGCCGGACGTCATCTGTGCGTGCACCGGCGGCGGATCGAATTTTGCCGGAATGGCGTTTCCCTATCTGGGCCGGAATTTGCGTGGCGAATCAAACACTCGCGTGGTCGCCGTGGAACCGGCCGCTTGTCCGACGCTGACCAAAGGTGCGTTCGCGTACGACTATGGCGACACGGCGCATCTGACCCCAATGGTCAAGATGCACACGTTGGGCAGCTCATTCATTCCGCCCGGTTTTCATTCCGGCGGTCTGCGGTATCACGGCATGGGACCGTTGGTCAGCCAGCTGCTGGATCTTCAAGCCTTCGAAGCCACGTCGGTGCACCAATTGGAGATCTTTGAATCCGGTGTCGAATTCGCCAAGGCTGAACTGATTTTGCCCGCACCCGAAGCCAACCATGCCGTCGCCGCGGCGCGACGTGAAGCGATCCGCTGCCGCGAAGAAGGTGTGGGCCAAACGATTTTGTTCAACCTGTGCGGGCACGGTCATTTCGACATGCAGGCTTACACGGACTACTTTGCCGGCAAGTTGAAAGACTATGAATACCCGGCCGAGGAGATCGCGATGGCGTTGTCTGGCTTGCCTTCGGTCGGCTGAATAATACCGACCCGTTGTGACGCCGGAATACTTGGCCGCCGATCAAAAGCTGAATTGGACTTGCGATCGGAACAGCCAACCGGCGTTGCCGGGAGCCAGATCCAAGGCCGCCGAATCGATCGGCGCCCCGTCGACATACGTAACGTCAGTGACCCATTTGCAATGTTGTTGTCGTAGATACCAAACCATCGCGGCGGCGATTTCTTCGGCGCTTTGGTTCTGTCGGCCAAGGGTTCCCGAGTCGCCCGTGAGGTGCGACCACCGTGTCACCAGTTCCATCCGATGTGGAATGACGAACTTGCCGATTTGCAGCCACAATCCATGGTCAAACAGGTCCTCCGATTGGCTGCCACTGAAATTGCCGATGGTACGGAAATAGTATTCCAAGGTCGTCGACCAACCGCGGAACTTGGTGGACACATCCGTGGCGAACAAGGCGACGCCGTAGTCGTTGACATCGACCGGCAGCAGATCGGACAAACGCAATCCGGAATCGATCACCCGCAGTCGCGTGAATTCCGTACTGCCCGATCGGTTGATCCGCGTCGTGGCAACCCCAAAGCCGATTCGGGTGGCCAGATCGTCGTGATGTTCCAGGTCGGCCAGGGTTGTCGGTCCCCAGTCGCCTGTCGGGAAGGTGTGCAGTCGCAGGCTGAACGCAAAATTGTCGTCCAGGTTGCCGCTACTTCCGGTTTCCGCGCCGCCGGTCACCAAGCCGTTGAAGATCGCGACGTCCCAGTGGAATGGACGTCCCAGCGGATGCAGTTTCCCGTGCACGCCCCAGGCAAAGCTTCGGTTGACGTCAAAGAAGGTGCTGGCCAGGCTGCGGTCGGCAAACTGAAACTCGCGTCCCGACATCCAACGGGCCATCGAGAACGGGACCTTGTATTTTCCAGCCCGCAGGACCAGTGCACCGCGCGGGCGATTCCACTGGGCATGTCCGACGTCGTAGTCCAAGTAGTAATCCAACAGACGGACGTCGTCACCGCTGCTGCTGCGACCGTCCAGCTGGACAAAATAATTCAGTTCGGGTTCGAAAGCATTGCCGGCGAATACCAACCGCCCACGTTTCAATTGAAACTGGTTCAGGTCACTGGATCCGCTGCGAAAATCCGTTGCCGTATGCCGTAATTGTCCCCAGCCGTTGATTCGTAAAACGTAATCGGAATCTTCGGTGGCCAATTCGATCGGATGATCACTGGCGATCACAAAACCGTTGTCGTAGCCGACCTGGACATCGTCCAGCCAATCCAAGCGGGCGTCGGATTGGTTTTCACTGGTCGGCGTCGATTGGACGGTCCAGGTTTGCGTTTGCACCACTTCGCCGGGACTTTCGCCGGGACTTTCGGCGGGAGCACCGACAAGCGGTGGCAGGACAAAGTCGATCGGATCGTTAGTCCCGGCCAGTTGCGGCGGAGCCAGTCGTACGGTCGCCTCGTCATCGCCGTTACCTTGACCACAAAGGCCGATGGCCCAGTGACAAAGGATTGCGAGGAGAAAAACGAGACGACGCATCACAGAATCAGCTTTGGATCCAACGGAGACGCCATCCAGATCGTCTGTGGGCGCTCACCTGAGCATCTCAGGCGGAACAACGTCGAAAGTCCCTCAGTGCATCTGGGGGAAGTCTTTGAGGTCGACCTCTTTGAACAGAGTCAGCATGCCGGCGACTTCGTCGATTCGTTTCAAGTCGTTGCTGTCCAAGGCATGACGTGTGTGGGTGGCCGTCAGCGTTTGGCTGTCGGACCCACGCCGGACGGTCATGGTGGTACGCAGCGGCAAGCGGTTGTTGCCTTGCAGTTGCTGATGCACCGACATCCGTGCGAAGGGAAGCGATCCCGTTTTCCGTGCGATGTCCAGCCGTCCGAACCAATCGATGAATTGGCCGTATGCGATCGGCATCAAGCGATCCTTGGCCGCCTCGGTTTCCACCTGGTAGGTGACTTGACCGACGACATCGTCGCCATAATTGGTGGTGAAAACAGATTGGTCGTCACTGACGTTGACCGGGACGTTGACGCCCAAGCGTGCGGCCTTGCCCTGTTCGGTGGCCAATGACTGTGCTTGTGCGGCGACCTGCAACAGGGTCTCGGTCGCGATCGACGCTTTGACTTTGGATTGGGTGTCCAGCAGAACGACTCGGCTGCCGGCGATGTCGATCAGCGTGATGAAACGTGGTTGCTGATTCGAAAAGTCATAAATTTTTCCCGACTGAAACAGCACGTCGTGATCGGCCAAGGTGCGGCCCTGGTGATCGCTGACCACGTTGTTGACGCGAAAACTGGCCATGCGTCCGCCGCCGCTGTAACTGGCCGGACGGACATTGGATTGGGCGGATGCGGTTTGGATCATGGCAAACATCATCACCGCCCCGGTCACGACGACGGTGGTCCAGAGCGACCGAATCGGAAACAGGATGGCGGTTTGGGGCGGGGATCGCCGCTGCGAAACGTGGGAACGGATGGCGTCGCGTTCGGCGGGGCGTTGCGGTGGGCTGTGAAACGTCATCGCGGGCACGGGGTCAGGCGGCGTGAACAAAAGAAACCACTGGACGTTGGGCGCGTTATCGGCGTAGAAACAGAATCGTTTCCCCGCCGGACGTTAGGTCATCGGACGACACGCCGTCCAGATCAATCCGTCAGCGGTCCGTCGCCTGCACCGGTGAAGACGCGTCATCGGTCACGTCCCCAAGAATCGTATGCGAAGAACGCTGTTTCTGATCCCTCACGAACTGGGCGGATTGCCCATCGCCGGTTGGGGATGGGCGCTGATCGTGCTTGGGATCGCGTTCGCGCTGCGGATGATCCTGGCGTCACGAAAAGGCAGCATTTCGGCGACCCTGCAACAGGAAGGCTGGTTGTGGGCCGCCGCCGGCGTGTTGGTCACCTTCATTTTGCCCCAAGTCGAAGTCCGCAATGTCGACGGCGATCCGATCGGCATTGCGGTCCGTGGTTACGGATTCTTTTTGTTGCTGGGCGTCGGAACCGCTGTCATGGCAGCGGCCTATCGTGCGTCCAAGTTTGGCTTGAATCCGGACCTGATTTTTGGCTTGGCACCGTGGACGTTCATCGGCGGTATCGTCGGGGCCCGATTGTTTTACGTCATCCAGTATCGCCACGAATACATGGCCGATTCGTTGACCGAAACCCTGCGAAACATGCTGGCATTCACCGGCGGTGGTTTGGTGGTTTACGGTGGCTTCATCGGCGGATTTGCCGCGTCGGCCTATTATCTGATGCGACACCGGATGCCGCTGTTGAAATTGGGCGACGCGATCGTCCCGTGCATCTTTATCGGATTGATGTTCGGACGTCTCGGGTGCTTGATGAACGGTTGCTGTTACGGCGGACGGTGCGAACCGGGATCCTGGGCGGTGCAGTTTCCACAAGCCAGTCCCGTCTTTCACGAACAATTGATCAATGGCGAATTGATCGGGATCCGGATCGACGATGACACGCGTCAGATCGTCGCAGTTCAGCCGGGAAGCCTGGCCGATGACGCGGGGCTGGAAGCGGGACAGACCGTCGATCAGATCTCGTTGGACCCGTCGTTTCTGGAAGACGCGCCGCGAGACGTTCCCGCTGACCAAGCGGCCGTGGGCGTCGCTTTGTCTGTTGACGACCAGATTTATCGCTTTTCCCCACAGCAATTGCCGCGTCGATCGTTGTCGGTTCATGCCACTCAGATCATCAGCAGCATTTCAGCGGCCGTGATGGTTGTCGTCTTGTGGTTGCTCGGATGGTGGTGGACCCGACGTCCGGGCTATCGCGACGGCGCGTTGATGCTGATCGGATTTGTCGGTTATGCGATAATTCGATTTGGGTTGGAATGGGTTCGCGTCGATGAAGCGGGACAGTTCGGAACCGGGTTGTCCATTTCACAGTGGGTCAGCATCGCGGTTCTGTTGATTTCGCTGGCCAGCATGGTTTGGTTGTATCGTCGTGGGCCCGCGGTCGAAACTTCGCCCGCGACCGCCGGGATGCCACAAACCACACCGCGTCAATCATGAAAGTTGCCTGCTTTAGTACCAAGTCGTACGACCGTCAGTTTCTTGACGAAGCTTTGAAGTCGCGTGATGCGGATTTGCCTCAACACGAATTTCGATTCCTAAAGCCAGAATTGAACCGCGATACCGTCGTGCTGGCCGATGAATCGGATGCGATCTGTGCGTTCGTCAACGATCGGCTGGATCGCGAAGTCTTGGAAGCGTTGAAAGTCGCCGGCATTCGCTTTGTGGTGATGCGGTGTGCGGGGTTCAACAACATTGATTTGAAAGCGGCGGCAGATTTCGGAATCCGCGCCGCTCGCGTGCCCAAGTACAGCCCCTACGCGGTGGCCGAACACGCGATGGGTTTGCTGTTAACGTTGAATCGAAGAATTCATCGCGCGTATCATCGCGTTCGCGACAACAATTTTTCGCTCGAAGGGCTGATCGGTTTCGACCTGCACGGACGCACCGTGGGAATCGTCGGCACCGGTGAAATCGGCAAGGTGTTCACGCGGATTGCCAGCGGGTTTGGATGTCGGTGTCTGATGTACGACGTGCACACCGATCCTGAGATGGAATCGCTGGGGGAATACGTTTCGATGGAACGTCTGCTGGCTGAATCAGACATTGTGTCGCTGCATTGCCCGTTGAACCCCCACACGTATCATTTGATCGACGCGGATGCATTGCAGACAATGAAACCGGGCGCGATTGTGGTCAACACATCGCGAGGAGGTTTGGTGGATGCGGCCGCCGCGATCAAGTGTTTGAAATCGGGGCACTTGGGCGGACTTGCCCTGGATGTGTACGAAGAAGAATCCGGATTGTTCTTCAATGATCTGTCCAGCCAAATCATCCAAGACGACGTGCTGACACGTTTGATGACGTTTCCGAACGTTCTGATCACGGCACATCAGGCGTTTTTCACAAGCGATGCGATGCGGTCGATCGCGATGACGACGTTGACCAATTTGGATGGTTTTGAATCTGGCCAGGCGGTTGAAAACGAAATCGTCGACCGCAGTGAATGATGATGCCCGCATGAGCCTACCGCGACGACCTTTTCCCGCTGTGGACGATCGAGCGGACGCTGATGATGCGGAACGAATCGCTGTCATGCGGGGCCATTGCCGTATCGGCGCCTTGGCCGGGATCTCCGGTGCATTGTTTGGTCATCTGGTGCGGTTTGCTCGTCGGCGACCGGGCCGCCCGCTGCGGGTGTTGGATTTGTCATCGGGCGATGATGACTTGGCCCTGCAGTTGGTCGACACGGCCGACCGCCGCGGTTTGCCTCTGCAGATGACGGTGTTGGTTCCAGATCCTTGGTCGCTGGACCAACAACAGCAAATGATGGATCGTTGGAAGCTGAACGCGGACGTCGTGTGTCGCGACGTGTTCCGCCAAGGATTGCCCGACGGGTTTGATGTCATCCTGTGTGCGCTGTGGATGCATCGGGTGGACGATGCCCGAGCGATCCGGTTGATTCAGTCCATGCAGATGGCGGCATCCGGTCTGCTGCTGTGTGATTGGGAACGATCGCGGACCAATCTGGCGGCCGCCTGGGCCGCGTCGCGATTGGTGTCACGATCACCGGCATTGCGGAAAGACGCAATCGATTCGGTCTACGCGGCCTTTACGCGAGAGGAGTTTCGCGGGATCGTACACCGGGCGCTGGCTAGACCCGTTGATGTGGAAAGGCTGGTACCCGGCTGTTGGGTGGTTAGGATTGACGAAATTGCGGTTCCCGCGATCGTTCCTGCATTCGCCTGACCGTCGCAGTGGCGTCGGATGGGGCGGATTCGAAGCGAAAAGTATGCGAAGGGACCTGAGTGAATGTGACGCTTGATGGGATCGGTTTTGCCGTCCCCCCGGTCAGTATCTGTCGACAAAAATCTAGCGAAGTCGCCAAACAGTTGTCCTGTTCCAGCGATCAGCAACGCCGTCGTTTGGAGGCTCTGTACCGCCGCAGCGGTGTGCAGTCGCGAGGCAGCGTGTTGTTGAGCGAGGCCGCGTGTGGCACGGTCGAACAAGATTTCTTTCCACCCGCGGTCGATCACGAAGATCGTGGTCCGACGACCGCCGTCCGCAGCCAACAATTCGCCGATCACGCACCGCAACTGGCCGCCGATGCGTCGCGAATCGCGCTGGATGAATCGGGACTTGATCCCAGTCAGGTCACCCACTTGGTGGTCGTGACTTGCACAGGTTTTGCCGCACCCGGCGTGGATATTGAACTGATCCAGCGTTTGGGATTGCCCGCGCAAACGCAACGCGTCCAAGTGGGATTCATGGGATGTCACGGTGCGATCAACGGATTGCGAGCCGCCCAAGGACTGCTGGCTGCCAACGAAAACGCCAACGTGTTGCTGTGCTGTGTCGAACTGTGCAGTTTGCATTACCAATACGGATATGATGCCAACCGAATCGTTTCCGGTGCGTTGTTCGCCGACGGTGCGGCGGCGATGGTGTTGCGACGTGATTCCCAAAAGCCATCGCTTGCAACTTTGGTGGAAACCGGTTCGTGTTTGGTGCCAGACAGCCGCGATGCGATGACATGGAAAGTCGGCGACCATGGATTTGAGATGACACTGTCGGCCACCGTCCCGTCGTTGATCGAAGCCGGGTTGGTGGATTTCTTGACCCCATGGCTTGCCAAGCGGGGCCATACGATCGAATCGATCCAAGGCTGGGCGGTGCATCCCGGTGGGACTCGAATCTTGTCCGCGGTTGAGTCTTCCCTTGGATTGCAACCCGAGCAATTGGCCACATCCCGAAGCGTGTTGTCGGAGCACGGCAACATGTCGTCGGCAACCATGCCCGCGGTGCTGCGTCAATTCGCCGATCGTGATTTGCCACGGCCCTGGTTGATGTTGGGATTCGGGCCCGGTTTGGAAATCGAAGTCGCGTTGTTGGAATAGCGGCGACCGGCGAATCGATAAGGCCGATGATGCACGGCGTCTGAAATGAGGCGTTGGTTGCCAAGACCCTTGGCGAAGATCACTCGGCGGAGCGGACTTGTAAGCCGGGTTCTGTGTCCGACGGGTTTGACCCGCCGGCGACGGCCATTTATCTGTGCACGGCGATTGCTCGCCGCCTCCATCGCGACCTACCCGGGTGTGGTCAAGGCGGGCCGCCTTGCATCGGTCGAGCCGACGTCACCCTGTTTGGTCTAGCACCGGATGGGGTTTACCCAGCCGGCCGAGTCGCCTCGGCCGCTGGTGCGCTCTTACCGCACCGTTTCACCCTTACCACGCATGCCCCAGCGGGGCACCGTTCGGCGGTTTGCTTTCTGTTGCACTTGCCCTGGTCTCGCGACCGGTCGACGTTATCGACCATCCTGCCCTGTGGTGCCCGGACTTTCCTCCAGCAGCCGTACCTAAGGCACAACCACCAGCGACCGTCCCATCCGCTCCACCAAGCGATCGGGGTCCAAGATGACTGGCGCGTCCGTCATCGACAAGTGCGGCGATCGCCGGTGTAGCCCCTCAGGCGGCTGATCGGCCGCAGCACGGCACCAAGCGATGAAAGCATTGGCGTCAAACGACCGGGGCGGTGTAATCGTTTCTCTCGCCCACGCCGGCGGGTGTGGTTTGCAATTCCGGGGTGCACGATCGCCCGATGCAGCTTGGCATATCACCGGACCAGGGCGATAATTCGAGCATGGATGACATCGATCAAAGCGACGACGAACCGATCGATCCGATGGATCAGGACCAAGATACTGCGCCCGTGGTGACCCAAGCACCGGGGATGATCGACGGCATTCGGATCGCCTTGGCCGGGCGATTGGGCAGCATGAACCGCCGCGAAGCGACCAATTTACTTCGGTCGTTTGGTGCGACCATCGTCGATGCCCACCAGGACGCGATTCATTGGGTCGTGATCGGCGCCGATGAATCTCCTTTGACTCAGCATGAATTGTTGCCCGCGTCGCTGCGTGATGCGGTCGGCAAGGGTGACACCGAACTGATTGCCGAAGCCGATTTGTGGCAACGTTTGGGATTGGTGGAAACCGACACGGTCGGTCGACAGTATTACACGCCGATGATGTTGGCGGACCTTTTGGATATCCCGCTACACGTCATCCGGCGGTGGCAGCGCCGCGGGCTGATTCGCCCGGTTCGCACCATGCATCGGTTGCCCTACTTTGATTTTCAAGAAGTCGCGACTGCCAAGCGATTGGCCCAGTGGATCGATGCGGGAGCCAGCCCGAAAGCGATCGAA
The DNA here is from genome assembly GCF_012290005.1 of Crateriforma spongiae. NCBI lineage: Bacteria > Pseudomonadati > Planctomycetota > Planctomycetia > Pirellulales > Pirellulaceae > Crateriforma > Crateriforma spongiae. Next base: position 182,672 of record NZ_JAAXMS010000010.1, on the reverse strand, counting down.
CAGCGTTTGGTCGATTTGATCGAAGTTCTGCCCGACATCCAGCGTCCCTTGGATCAGTTGTCGATTCTGGTCGAAGGCAAGCACGTCTTATTGCGTGGCGGCGAAGGCTTGATCGAAACGGGCGGTCAAATGCGTTTCGATTTTGATGCGTGTGAGCCCAGTGAGCCCGAAACGGTTGATGATGACGTCGTCTTTCCGATCGAATCGTGGGAAGCGCCGCTGGCACACGCTGATGCACTGGCCAGTGATGATGAATTGTTGGTCGCGGCGTTCGAAGCCGATGATCGCGATGATTTGGAAACCGCCATCGATTGTTGCCACGCCATCTTGGCTCGCGACGGCCCCCGCGCCGACATTTGTTTCCAGCTGGGCGAATGGCTTTACCGGATGAATGAGCCGGTGGCCGCCCGAGAACGCTTTTACATGGCGATCGAACTGGACCCGGAATTGGTCGAAGCCCGAGCTTGTTTGGGAATGGTGCTGGCGGAATTGGGGCAAGACGAATTGGCGATCGCGGCATTTCGCGGCGTCTTGTCATTGCACCCGGACTATCCCGATGCGCACTATCACGTTGCAAACTTGTTGGCCGATTCGGGACGCGACATCGAAGCGGAACAGCATTGGAAACGTTTTCTGCATTTGTCGCCGGAAAGCCCTTGGGCGGGCGAGGCGCGTCGTCGCTTGAAAGAATCACAACCGGATTTCGACGTCGAAATTGAACCTGGCGCCGAACAAGACGAAGCCGCGATCAGCATCGTTCGTCCTGACGATCCCTAGGTCGAACTGGCTAAACGTCGGTTTGGCGAAGGTCACGACACGGCGGCGAAGACCGGCACGTCAGTTGGAAAACGTTTCCAACAGCCGCGCGTCGATCGAATCGTCCGCGACGTAGCCCGCGAAGTCATCCAAGATGTCTTGCAAGCCGGGGCGATCGTCCGCCGGGCCTTGACGCATCAACAGTTGGGCTTTGGCGGACGGCATCGTCCGATCGGTATTCAATCGAACGTCGGTCACCACCGGTGATGCCGGGTACAGTCCCATCATCACGAAACGGTCGAAACGCACTCCGGCACGAATCGACGTGGTCGGGTCGGTCAGCAGGTTGCTGGACCGCACCAGCTGATGAATCTGTTGTCGGCCTTCGGTCGTGGCAAACACGTCAAAGATGGGATTGTCGGGGGTTGCATCGGGCCGCAGATGCAGAATTAAACACTCGGTTGTCTTTTTGGCGGCATCCAGCCCGGTCAACGTCGGGTCGCTTTGGGCGTATCGAAACGACATGATCAACGTGCGTCCGTCGCATTCACCTTGGTCCTGGAACAAACCCAGGGCCAGAAAGTTGCCGACCGATTGGTCGATCATGGCTTCCGACTTGACGGTCACCAACGGCCGGTCTTTTTCAAAGAATGCGGCGCGGCAATCGGTGCCGAAATAAACCGTTCCGCGTCGGTCGTGATACAAAATCGGCTCGATGACCAGTCGGTGTTTCGCCAGGTAATTTTCCGTCTGGACCTGAGTGATTCGTGGCATTTTGTCTTTCGCCGATTCATCCAATTCCAACGAAATGGAAATGGCGGGGATGCGACCGATCGTGGTCAGCCTGCCCTCGCGATGCTGCAGCCCCGAACGCACCGGCAATCCCGGGATCAACATACCGCAACGACGTGAACGTGCGTTGGAATACAACCGGTTGGCCAAGGCATCACGCCAGGGAAACGCGTCCACCTTGGGGATCGTTTCCAGTGTCGGGACATCGCCGATGATGCCGGCGGCCAGCGCGGGTATGTTCGCCGCCGCACCGTCGCCCAGTTTGGATAGTTCGTCGGCCGTCGTGTTTTCGTCGATGGTTTGGCTGTCGGTTAAGGCGGCTTCACGCTGTTGCAAATCGGTGCGGATCTGCTTTTCGCGATAGACGCCAAAGGCGATCATTGCGGCGACCGCAATCAACAAGATTCCACTGGCGACTTTCAATAACGTGTTGGACATCGGTCTGCTTTCGACGTTCGCTGGGTCTGTGCCTGATGGATGGATTCGGGGATTAGCGGCCGGATGGCAACATGAGTTCGCTGAAATGATTCACCCAACGCTGCAATCCATCTTGCGTTTCGGTAAACGACAATGCTGTCGGATCTGATCGTGCGGTCAAACAAAGACGGCCCAGAGAGTCGTTCAGTGACAGTGCTAACGATGATCCGGCCGGTCGAGGGGGGACGATGCGTATCGACCGCAGCGTGTTGTCACCGAACTGCCAACCCTGTTCACAGGGCTGGGCCCCGTGTCGACGGCCGATTCGAACGCTGGACAGACACGTCATCGACGCCGTCGCATCGAACCAGCGACGCCGCTGGATGTATCGCAGTGCCGACGGATGGGGATCCACCGCTTCCAGGCCTCGCAAAAATTCTGCGGCCACGCAACGCTGGCGGATGTAGTTCATTTCGCGGTGCAAGCCCGACAGCAGATCGTGCCGTCGAACTTCTTGGCCATGCCGCCGCAGGAATGCCAACCCGGTGTAGTTGCACGCCGAAAAACGACGCTGCCGTATCGTTCGCAAATTGACCGGGTTGTTGATCATCAAACGTCCGTGTTGATGCCGAAGTGCTGGATCGTCTGCCAACATTCGAAAGGTGGCAGCGACGGCGACATCGTTCAAAGGGATCTTGGATTGAGCGACAAATTCGCGGCTGCGTTGTGACAAATGAGGGGGCAAGTTCAGCGACATCACATGATCATTGTCGGCTTGGGGTTCCGACGGATCACCCGATTGTCCCACAAAATCACTTTGCCGCGTCGTCAAAGGTGCATACCGAATCGATTTGCCGCGGATCGTGGACCAAAGATTGCGGAGACCTTCCAGGAATCCGATCGGTGGTCCATGGTCGGGAACCGGCATCTTGTGTCGTTGCCGTAGCTGACCTTGGACGATGTCGTCCTTGGCACGATGTTCCCTGCCGCCGTCGATAGGATTTTCGTCGTGATAGCAACGCAGGACGCCGGCGGTCCATTTGGCCGCCGCGATGCCATCGACCGATGCGTGATGAAAGTCGAACGCGAGCCGTTGGACGTCGTCGGCACCTCGGCCTTGGCTGAATCGAAAACCGGCCGATGTTGTGGGATCAATCGCCGGCAAGGCATCCGGGCTGTAAGAAACACCGAGCCATTCGCCGGGGTTCATCGGGCACGGTTCCCAGATCCAATGATGCTGGTTTTGGGTCAGCCGGCAAAACAGGATGGGGTGCCACGTCGAGGTTTGTGCAATGGCATTTTGCATCCGTTCCGGGCACACCGGGTGGTCGAAGCCGATTTCGATGCGGAACGTCATCGATGGCCCGCCGGGATCACAGCGGTATAAGAATCTTTCGAATGCGGTGGTCGCGCGCCAGTCAAACACGGACGGTGATCCCGCCATCGACAATGATGGTTTGTCCTTGAATCATGTCGGCTTGCCGGCTGGCCAAAAACGCGACCACACCGGAAACGTCGTTGGGCGACAAGTCGCGTTTGCTGACCAGCAACCGTTCCTTGGCGGCAGCCAACACGTCTTCAACGCCCGGCATCGTTGACACTGCTTCGGTACGAACGATTCCCGGCATGACACAATTGAAATTGATGCCTTGGCGTCCATATTCCAGTGCCATGTGACGGACCAAGCTTTCCAAAGCCGCCTTGGATGCACCGATGGCGGCGTAGTGATCGACCGCTCGGATCGAACCGTGGCTGCTGATCGCGATCACTTTGCCGAAATCATTTTCGTCGGCCAAGTGCTCCGCTGCCGCTTGGCAAAGCCATGCGACCGGTGCGGCATTGGTGCGGATCGCTGCTTCCAAATTGGGTGCGGTCAGCTGAGCGACGCCGCGGAAACCGCCCGCGGCGGCATTGCTGATCACGATGTCCAGTCCGCCAAAATGCTCAGCGACGGCGGACACCAACGCATGGCAATCGTCTTGACGACTGACGTCGGCGCGGACGGCGATCGACCCGGCGCCACGCTGATTGATCTGTTTGGCGACTTCGGTCGCCGCGTCGCGTGACGACAAGAAGTTCACCGCAACGTTCGCGCCGCAATCGGCCAGACGCAGCGCGCATGCGCGTCCAATTCCACGGCTTCCGCCGGTCACCAATGCCGTCTTTCCCGATAGATCGATCAACTGTCGTTCGTCTTGTTCTAGCGATGTAAAAAATAGAAGCTCGAATCATGGGTGCCGCGTGGACGCTGATTCACTGGGTCATGATGTCCGGCCGACACTTGTAAACCGCGATTGCCAATCACGGTGAAATGCATCCAAACGTTCTTCGCAGCGGCCAAAAACACCCGGGCGTTTCGCCGACGGGCGATGTGTTCGGGCGGTTGCAGGTGGATCTTCGGGCAACGTGTCGTCGCACAATGCGGTCATGCCACGCTGTACCAAGGGAAAGATGGCTGCGTCTTCATTCAGTACCTTCAAAGCCATCTTTGCGCTGGCACGGCGCATCGCCACCGATCCCATCTTAGCGAACCAACCGCCTTGTGAGGCGGCACGTCCGAAACCCCACAAGTTCATTCGGCTGGTCGTCGGTCCGGTGGGAACGATTTGGTAAACCAACGACAACGAATCGTTCAGGGATGCCATCAAGTTTGGAAACGTGTGCAGATGTCGATAGCTGCCGTCGAACCCGCCGGTCATCCAGCGAATGCAGCGTTCTTCGATTCGTTCCACAAGCGAATCGGTGCGATAGTGGGTTTGAAAAGTCGTTCCCTGGGCATTCATCACGTGTTCGGAATGTTCTTCCCCAGGGTCATGCCCAAAGGTGGCCGCGTGGACTTCATCCAAGTGGTAACTTTCCAAGGAACCTTCGATTGGGATCTTCCAGTTCACAGGAAAATCGAGGTGAGTTCCCAGGTTTTGGATCCAATGTTCCGGTCGGGTTGCCTGTTGCAGCTGATCAAACGTGTCGCCCATCCACGCTTGCAAGCTGTCTTGGCCCACATCATCGGGGGCACAGAGGCGTGTGAATACCAATTCACCACAGAACTGGACGGCATACGTCTGCAAGCGGTGGGCTTCGCGGTCAAAGTTCGGAAAGTTCTTTGCACCCGGGATCTTTCGTGTCCGGCCATCGGCCCCGTAGTGCCATCCGTGATAGGGACATTTCAAGACGGCGCTGTGGCTGGTCCCGTTGGTGGCGATCGTGCATTGCCGGTGGGCGCATACGTTTCGAAACGCGGACACGCGGTCACCGAAATTTCTTAGGACGACCGGCAAGCCCAGCACTGTGGCGGCAAGCGTGTCGCCGGGCTTGGCCAAATCACGGCGTGTGCCCACCAATTGCCATGTCGAGCGACGAAGTTCGGCCAGGTCGCGTTGATGCGCCGCACCGCCGACATAGTCGTCCGGCGGGATCAGCGGGTGCATCGTCCCTTTGCTGTGATAGGGCATCCGTTCAGCTCATGCACCTAGCGAAGCCAACCAATGTCGTAACCGTCGAATCGAGCGATCGTGTCGCCGTTTTGACCTGAAAGATTGCCTTGCAAACGCAGGCCATGCTGCAGGCTTTGTTCGACGGACCAGTGAATCAGCAGCGGTTCGCCGGCCAATGGCAGACGTCCCAAAGCGATTTGATCAAAACCGACCGGCAGCGACGGACGATCGTGCAGTCGATATGCCAGCACCGCCGCGGCGTACAAGCAAGCGTCCATCGCGGCACAGGGAATCTGCCAACCCGCCAGCGGTCGATCTTCCCCGCCCAAGTGTGCGGGGGATGGCGATGCGATGCGGCCCCACAATTTGGATTGTTCCGTATCAACCATGACCTTACGCAAGCACTGGAGCGATTCACCGTGGTACACGGGCGCGTCAGTGCCCAGGTATTCAATGTCGTCCCAAACGCCGTGTTGCACCGGAGCCGGTGGCGGATCTGGATGGGGCAAACCGTTTTCAACCAGGAATTCACCGGAAAAATGGGTGCGGCACTCTTCAACCATTCGGCCGTCGCCACGCCGCAGATCGGCGCACAGACGCCACCGCTGGGAACGGCCGTTGGTACCATCCCCATCGGATTCCGATGACGACGTTTCACGGATGACTTCACATGCCATCGCGTCGTCATGGTGGAATTTCAAGGCCGCGATCGCGCGGACGTTCCGGCATGCCGTGATACGTCGCTGGCCGGCCTGCAGTGCAGCCGCTTCGGCCATCATTTCGATGGCCATGACCATCGGCAACGTTGGTTTTCCGCCGACGGTGTGCTGATTCAGAAAGTGGTCAACCGTCGGGTCCAACGTGATGGTGTGAGCCTGGGACGATGCGATCCCACGCGACGATGGATCCAGCATCGGATATTCTGGCTTTCCGGTTTCCCGCATGGCGGGGCCTGGAAAGAACTTGCGAATGTAACGTCGGTCGGTGATCAAAACCTCGGGAAGATCACCACCGTATTCGAGTTCATTCATGAAGTGCCGCAGCCCTTCATCGGCCGGCATGAATTGCATCCCGATCATTTCCAGCGCCAGCTTGGCTTCCGGTTTGGCCGCCATGCCGATGTCGCCCCAGGCATGCCAGTGGAACGTAACGCAGCGGACGTCCGGGCGCTGTTGACGCAGACGGTCGATGCACTTGGCCAGCATGTCGTTGGCCAGGGAATAATCAGTGTGGCCGTTGGCACCAAAGCGACCGCTGATCGACCCAAAACCGATGAACCATTCCAAAGGATCATCGTTGGTGGCGGTTGCCAGTTGCAGACATCCGTCGACTTTGGCCCCGATGCATTTGGCGACTTTGTCGGGACGTTTTCGATCGAACCGTGCGTCTTGACCGGCACCCGCACCGTGCAGCACCCCACGAATCGGTCCGTCACTGGTACGAATTTGTTGCAAGACTTGGTTGATTGCCGGCCCATCGGATACGTCGACACTGTGATACACCGCCCGGATTCCGCGCTGACGACACTGCGATAGCGTTTGGTCGATTTCGATGGCCTTTTCCAAGTCCCGCCACGTTTCGATCGGATTTTGGCCTTCGCGTTGGGCGCGTTGAATCACATCGCGGCGCAACTGAGTTCGATCGGCGGATGCGGCGTTTCGCGTCGCATCGTCGATCGACGGATTCGGGGCGGTGCCCAGCAAGTGCAGTGACAAATCGTAACGCTGGGCAAGCGACATCGCGGTCATCGCGGTGATCCCGCGGCCACCTCCGCTGACGACCCAGACGCCGCCGCGGCTGGGTGGCCCCACCGGCCCGCCTGATTCGTTCAGCGGTTGATAGCAGGCATCAATGGTCCAGCGTTCATCTTCATCCACCACCACTTCTTCGTCGTGTGACGGTTGGGCGAGTTCACGCCATGCGCCGTCGACGACATCCGATGCGGTGGCACCGGGAGCACCGTCGACGATCAGCATCGGCGTTTCGCGATGGCCACGCATCCAGGATTCGATTCGCATGGCTTTGGTCAGCCCCGCAATACCACCCGATTCGGCCGAGGGCATGCATTGACCATCGAAGCCGAAATTGCCGCCCGCATCGACGACCGACAACAGACTGGCGCGATCCATTTGGTCATCGTCAATCATCCGCTGCATCCATCGCTGACAGACACGAAACGGTGTCATCAGCGCGGCGTCACGGCGTTTCCCCCATGCTTTGGCATCCAGCGTGTCCAGCGCAGCGTCGTCGCGAGGTGTCGTGACGAAAAGATGCGGCGTGGCGTGTTGGTCCCACAGATGGTCCAGCCAGTGGTCCACATCACGGCTGGACAAATGGTCGGGAAAACGATGGCACCGAAACGTTGTTTGTCCAAAGCGTCGTTCGATTTCATCGGCGATCGGGTTGTGACCGACGACAATTGCATCACCCGAGAAATTGGGTTGCCTCGGCATGCCGGTTAAACGTGCTGCGGGAACGGTCCGCAATGCGAATCGACAGGTCCCGCGGGCCGGTGCTTCGACCTCTGGCGTCGTTGGAATACCGTTGTCTGATGGGAACGTCGTTCCGACCGGACGCGTGACATCGGAAACGCCCACCGCGACGCCATTGCCGTGTCCTTGGGCCGGCTCGACGGACACGCCACCAATCGGACCCCGTGGCGTTTCGGCCACGGCACTGGTATCGGATCCATGTGGGTGCGATCGATGATTCGAAAACGCTGACTGGTCGAGCGACTGGGGCGTCAGCGTGACGCTACTTTGGTCGGTTGGCTTTTTTTTTTCAGTGGCGGTCGTGACGTCTTCGCCCAGCTGTTCCAAAACGAAATCACGAATACTGCCCAGCGTTGGGAAATCGGACAGCTTCAACTGTCCCAGATCCAGACCCGACAGATCGTATTGTTCCTGCAATTCGCCCAGCAGTTGTGCCTTCTTGATGCTGTCCAAGCCCAGCTCGGCTTCCAAGTCGGCTTGCATGTCGACAATGTCCGGCGAGTAACCGGTTTGATCGACGACGAAATCCACCATCAGCGATGAAACGGATTGTGATAGCGATCCACGGCCGGATACGATTGCCGCGGATGCCGACGGGATTGCCACGGCATCGGTTACCGATGGCGGAGACGCGGCCGGGGCCACCGCTGCTGTCACAGCGGGTTGGCCACAATCAGGTTGGCCGAAGTGCTGGGAATAAAGATTTAGGATGTCGCCCAGCGTCGTGTAGTCACTTAACTTCATCTGGGCCAGATCCAGCTTCATGCCAGACCAGTCGGCCAGTTCGCCGATGATCTGAGCCTTTTTGATGCTGTCGACACCCAGTTCCGCTTCCAGGTCGGCATCGAATTCAACAATGTCGGGCGAGTATCCCGTCAGTTCAACGACCAGGTTGACCAACAAATCAGATGCCTGTTTCGCGGTCGTGTCGGTGGAAGCATTGCCGGTGGTTGGATGAACGGCCGAAACCGCGTCGGTCGGTGGAAGCATGCGGTTGGAGCTGACGTCACGGATCGAATGATTCACTTGGGTGTGTGAATCAGCGATGCCGTTGCTGATGTGACCGTTGGCGATTCGTCCATTGGGAACGCCATTGACGTGATGACCGTTTGAATCACCTGCGGAAAGTGACGCTGTGCTTTCGCCAGACGATCGCGGTACTGAATTCTGGCTTGCTTTGCGCCGCTTGTCCGTCACGTCGACAATCGTGATCGCCGCCTCGGTTGCCCCGGAAACAATCCGTTGATCCACTTCGGGGTGGCGAACATCGTTGGTGGCGGCAGAGATTGGTGGCTGCAACCCACGATTCACGTCCGATGGCTTACCAGTGACGACGGTCGTTGCCAAACGGATCAGCGATAGCTGCCGCTCGGTATCGTCGCCGGCATCCAAGGACAACGCGATCGCGCGGTCATCGTTTCGTGATCGGGACAAGCGTGTGAGGACGTCCGATGGGCCGACTTCCACCATCAATCCGACGCCGTCATCGCACAGCCGATCCATGGTTGCCGCGAACTGAACCGGTCGCGTCAGCTGGCTGATCAGGTTTTCCAGGATCTCGTCGGGATCGGCCAGGTAACGCAGCGACACGGACGACAGCAGTGGACAGACCGGCGGACGCAAGCGATGCGATGCAAAGGTCTGACGCAGCATCTTTTCCGCCGATTCCATCATCGGCGTGTGGAAGGCCGCCGGTACCGGAATCACCACCGCGGCCAAACCAGCGTCGGAAAGCACGGCCTTCGCTTGGGCAACGGCGTCCGGCGTTCCCGCGACGACGACTTGTTGCGGGGCATTGTGGTGCGTGATGACGACGTCGCAGTCGCCTTGACTCAGGGCCGATGCGATTCGGCTGGCGTCGCCACGGACCGAAAGCAAACAACCTGATTGCCGGACGTTGGTCAGAACGGCTTCGCTGCGTTGTTTGGCAAAGCGAATTGATTGGGCCAGATTCATTGCCCCGCTGTGCAACGCCGCGCCGCATTCGCCAAAACTGTGTCCGGTTGCGACGTGCATCGGGATTCCCGCCTGGGCCAGGCAATCAGCCATCACATGGCTGACGCCCAGGACCCACAGTTGCGTCCACCAGACATCTTTACCCAAGGTTCGTGTGGGATCATGCAATCGGTTCGCAATGGGCGCAATGCCCAGCGTCTGAAGTTCCCTGTCGAAATCGTCCAACGAACGTTGGGATTCCGCTTGATGGTCTATGATTTCGGGACGGCGAGGGTATTGCGATCCCTGGCCGGGAAACAGCCAAGCGACTCGGTCCTGCTGTGGTTGGTTCTTCCACAGAAGCCCACAAGCACGTTCATCCACCGTGACACGCGTGCCCTGGTTCCACAATTTCAGCAAGCGTGAAGCTTGTTCGGCAAGTCGCTGGTGATCGGTGACGACCAAGCCTGCTGTGAACCGACTCGTTGAACCGGAGAATGTAGCGGTGGACGATGCAAACGCGCCATCGGGGTCTTCCGCCCAGCTTGTTAGATGCCGGCGGATCGCTTCTTGGTCGTTTTCGGTGGCAACCAGCCATCGTGGCGAACTGGCACAGGCCGAATCGGTGCGGCAGACCACTGGGCGAATCGATTCGTCTAGTGTGGCTTGTGGCGACATGGCGGATGTACCCAGTTCATCGGAAACTCGGACGGCGGAAGTCGTGGATATCGGTGACGCCGATTCGGTATGACGGGCCGTTGCACTGGAGACAGCGGCGTCGTTTTCCGATCGACCTGAGGTGAGTGATGCGCGGACACCGAATCCGTCTTCCGCAACGGCGAACAATTCACACGGTTCGTCGGCGGCGGTCGGCTGAGCCCAACGGATCGACTGGGCGACCGTTCGGACAATCGGGTGCGCGCCCGAAAGATAGCCGAACTGACGAACCAATCCCGCATTCAGTTTGTCACCGGCCATGGCATCACAGCGAATGTCTTCGCGATGCTGGGCGGCAATGCGTTCACACCCGACGTGGTCGATCAGCCCGTGGATCTTGTGTCCGGATCTCAAGGCGTCTTCGCGACGCTGTAGCAAAAGAACCGCGACGCCTTCGCCTGGCAAAATCTGGCGGCAATCGTCCGGAACATCGATGGGCCGGCCGCTGCGGACCAGTTGATCTCTCAGGCTCAATTGTTCGAAAGCAACCAAGTCCAGTGAGCGCTGTGCGACGCCGCAAATCACCGTGTCCGCTTGACCAAACCGCAGTTGGTCGACCGCCGTCATCAGGGCCAACATTCCGGATGCGTCGTCGGCGTCGACGGCACACGCACCGCCCATCAAATCGAATGTCTTGGCAATACGCGAAGCCAAAGTGCTGGCGGTGAAGCTGCCGGTTTCGTCCAAAATCGCGGGATGGCGATGGATCAGGTGCTGGGCGAACTGATCCATCCAACGGTCGATGGATGTTCCGACGTCGACTTGACCAGAAAGGCATTGGCGGACGTGTCGGCAGATTTCCGGCACTCGCATGCCGACCTGTAGCTGATTGGAAAACTCGCCACCGAAAATCGTTCCCACCACCACGGAGGTTCGGCGGCGATCGATCACCGCGCGGTCGGCGGGCACATGGAAATCCGCGGGCTCGCCCAATTCATCCAGTGTCTGCCGTACCGCATCGATCAGCATCATCTGGATCGGGTTGGCATAGGTGACTTGCTTGGGCGGGATTCGATACGGTTGACCGTTGAACTGATAGTCGCGGATATAACCGCCCAGACAATGCGGTGTTCGGAAAGGCTGACGGTCGACGGCGAACACGTTTTCGCCCGTCCATCGGTCTTGGGGAGGCGACGCGATCATCGACCGGCCGTTTGCCAACATCGCGGACATGGCCGCCACGTTGTTCGCACCCGGCAGAACCACGCCGCGTCCGACGATTGCGATCGGTTGGCCCGGCGTCGGTCGCGACGACCGATCGGCCGGACGAACGCGGACGGCGGACTGGTTTGAACCGTGATTCGGTACTTTGGGCTTGGTCGGCCCCGCTTGGCGGATCACCGCGTGAGCGTTCAATCCGCCGATGCCGAATGCGTTGACCGCGGCGGATTTGCCTTGGCGGTTTGTATTGACCGGCCAAGCTTGGTTATGGTCCACCACGCTTAAGCGGCCTTGCGTCCAATCAAAGTGTGGCGTCGGTGATTTGAAGTTCAGGGATGCTGGCAGCGTTTCGTGCTGCATTGCAACGAGGACCTTCGTCAGACCAACCAGCCCGGCGGCTTCTAAGGTGTGTCCGAAATTGCTTTTGGCACTGCCGATCGCCAAGGGGCGACCGGGGCCGCGGTTGCTATCGGTTTCCAGCAAGGTCGAAAGCGAGGTCAATTCCGTGGCGTCGCCGACTTGGGTGCTGGTCGCGTGACATTCCATGTAGTCGATGGACAACGCGGGCGAACGATCATAGGCACGGCGAATCGCCAATTGCTGGCCTTCGGTCCGCGGGGCCCACAGACTTTTTCCGCGACCGTCCGATGCCAAACCGACGCCGACCAGTTCAGCCAGTTCGTTCAAGCCATGATGCCGTGCCGTGCTGCGACGCGTTAGGACGACCGCGACGTATCCTTCGCTGCTGATCAGCCCACTGGCGTTTTCGTCGAAGGGACAACTGTGTTCGTCGCTGCAGGCTTGTGACTGCGAAAACAGGATCAAATTGTCGACGCTGTTGTACGTGGCGCCGCCGACGATCGCCGTGTCAATTCGGCCTGCTTGGATCGCAGTGGCCGCATGTTGCAATGCGACCAGGGACGATGCACACGCGGCATCGACGACTTCACGAGGGCCGCCCAGGTTCAACAGTTGTGCCGACAATGAGGCCGCGGAATAGGCATTGAAATGCGTTTCAGCGTCCAGTTTTCGATGCGGTCGTGTTTCGCGAAGTCGCCGGGCCAAGGTTGCGGTGACTTCGCCACGCAAGGAATCATTGCTGCGCGGGAAATCTGCGACTTCGCGAATCTGTTCGGACACCACTTCGGCCAAGGTCGACATGGCAAGCGGGCCACCCAGTTTGGTTCCGCCACTGTGTCCGACGTAGATGCCACAACGGGCCGCCAAGTCTTCGTTGGCTTCGGCGCCGGCATGTTGCCAGGCTGACAACGCCACGGTCGCGAATTGCAGGTGACAGGGATCAAATTGCCCGATCCTTGCCGCTCGATCGACCACATCCGGTCCGATCGCTGATTCACCCACGCAACCGCCCAACGTGGTGTAGGACTTTCCGATTTGGCCGCGGCGCGGATCAAAGTACAGTGATCGGTCAAAGCGGTCGTGGGGCACTTCGTCGATCGCTGATCGGTTGGCAAACAACAAGTCGGCGAAAGCTTGGCGGCCGACCGCGCCGCCCGGCAGGCAAACGTCGAAGCCCGCAATCACCAGCGGATCGCCGTCATCGCTTTGGTCGTCCGAATCTTCGCGCACAAGAGGTGCGACGGGCGGTTCGGCCTTGATCTTGGCCGGTGAAACCGTTTTGTCGGTCGAAAGCAACGCGATCAAATCGCCGGTGGTGACGTCACCGGCGACCGGACGTCCCAAGCCGGTCAAAGCACCGGAGGTTGCAGATCGGTCAAATTCTGGGTCGTTGTTGAAATAGGGCAGGAAGGTTCGGACGTACGGGGCAGCCATCGTTTGAAAGACCGCGGACGCTTCGGCCGATTCATTCCCATTTTGTTCGGCTACGCCCTCGCGCCGACATGCTTCGCGGAATGCCGTTTCCAATTGTTGAATCGGAGTTCCCGACGGTGCCGTCAAGTGGTACGTGGATTGATGGTGCGGCGGACTGTGCATCAGAGCGACGATTGAATCGGCGACCCAGTCGGCTTCGACCAGGTTTTTGCGTTCGTCACCGGTGAAGCCCAAAGTCGAAAACCATCCGCCTTCACGGGGCAGACCGAAACGGCTTGCCAAAGCACGATACGTTTGAAAGGCGCCGTAGACCGTTCGGTCTGCGGTGACGGGGGATCGCCCGGTCGAATCGATCACGATCGACGGACGATAAAAGCTGACTCGGATGCCGGGCGTGTTCCGCAGCATCTGTTCGGCCAACAACTTGCTGCGTTCGTAATCGTTGGCGAACGATTGGCCGTGATCCAGATCGGCTTCCAACACGCGTCCGCGGCGGGCGCCACAGACGTAGGCCGTCGACACGTAGTGAAAGTCCTTCACACCGATTTGGCGTGCCAGTTGGACCAAGTGACGGGTCCCGTCGACGTTAGTGCGGTACGGTTCGCCCTGTACCGATTCGCTGGCGGGGCGAAAACTGAGCGACGCGGCGCAGTGCAGCACGGTGTCGACGCGGGCCGCCAGATGTTCACGATGGATCGGAGACAATCCGACCGCTTCGGCCGAAAGGTCACCGGCCACGACCTCGATCTGGTCGGCGTGATCATCCAATCGTCGCCCGAATCGCTTCAGAACTTCATCAACACGATGGCGGGCTTGATCATCGTTTTGCCCGCGTACCAGACAGACGACGTTTCGTCTGCGGTCGATCAACCGATCCAGCAAGTGGCATCCGACCATCCCGGTGGCACCGGTCAGCAGGACGGAATTCGGCTTCGACGACGGGGCTGGCATGACAAATCGGCGGCAGAAAAGTGCAGGCTCGCGAGGGGTGCGACAAGCACGCAGTCTAGTATGAGCGGGGGAAACTCCCAGGCTTTCCTTTGATGGTCAGGCGTTAACCTGCCTTATAGGCGGTAAATGGCGTGATAAGCCGCATTATCCTTGCGAGCTTGATTGGTCGCGTCGTTCGGAGGATCGTGGTAGACGCTGGAGCCCAGAAACCGTTCTTCGGAGCGGTGACCGACGACAGCGGAAAGGGGGGCACAGGCGGGGGGGCATTTGAAGGTCCGGCCACCGGGTCGAAGCGAAACCGAAATCCGGTGAATGGGCCGGCCAACAGCAACCGAAACGACGGAGACCGCCGATGTCCGATTCCGAAGCACTGCACGATGCCGCATTGGCCGGCCTGGGGCATTTGCCGGAAAGCCCCGACGGTCCGATCCGTTGTCTGTTGGTTCAGCCGTGCTTCGAATCGACCAATTACTGGAATTTCGTCGAAAGTGCTCGGGCGATCGGGGCCAAGGCCACCGCGCCGCCCTTGGGGCTGATGACCGTCGCCGCCCTTTTGCCCGAAACGTGGCAGTTCGAACTGTGCGATTTGAATGTCCGGCCGCTAGACGAAGAAGCTTGGCGGAACGCCGACGTCATCTGTACCGGCGGTATGCTGCCGCAACAGCCCGGCGTCTTGAAGCTGATCGAAAAGGCCAAGGCCGACGGAAAGTTCATTGCCGTGGGCGGTCCCGATCCGACCAGCCAACCCCACATCTATGAACATGCCGACGCGGTGGTCACCGGCGAAGGCGAGGCAACCATTCCGATTTGGCTGGACAGTTGGCGTGACGGCAATCCGAGAGGATTGTTCCAATCCGAACGCAAACCGGACGTAACGAAGACCCCGACGCCACGATTTGATCTGATTTCATTTGACGACTATTTGCACGTCGGCGTCCAGTCATCGCGTGGTTGTCCGTACAACTGTGAATTTTGTGACATCATCGAATTGTTTGGTCGCGTTCCGCGTGTGAAAACGCCACAGCAATTCGTCGCGGAACTGCAAACGCTGTACGACTTGGGCTATCGCGGATGGGTGGATTTCACTGATGACAACTTCATCGGAAATCGGAAACTGATTCGTCCATTGCTGGAAGCCATCAAGACCTGGAACGAAGAACACAATTACCCCTTTGTGTTTTCCACCGAAGCCAGCATCAACCTGGCGGACGATACGGATCTGATGAAGCTGATGCGCGAGGTTCAGTTCCGGTATGTCTTCTTGGGCATCGAATCGCCTGACGAAGAAACGTTGATCCATACCCAAAAACGGATCAACACCGTCCAGCCCATCATTCAGCGGGTGCGCACGATTTATGATCACGGCATTTCGATCGCTGCCGGGCTGATCATCGGGTTCGACACGGATAAACCGGGAACTGATGGTCCGATGATTCGCTTCATCCAGGAAAGTGGCATCGCGTTGTCGATGGTCGGGCTGTTAAGTGCTCTGCCAAACACACAGTTGACGCGTCGTTTAGCGCGGGAACGACGGCTGATCGATTCCAATCATCAGTGGCTTTCCGATGGATCAGCGGATTATGAACTTCGCAGCAACGAGTCCAAGGACCAAACGATTAGCGGTTTGAATTTTGTGACTCAGCGTGATCGGCTGGAAATCTATCAAGAATTGCGGACGATCATCGCGACCGTTTACAGCCCCAAAGCGTTCATGGATCGTGTTTTGGACACGACCCGGCGTATCAAGATTGTCAACAAACACGTTCCCAATGGCTGGGAATTTCGGCGGATGTTTCGCGGGTTTCGCACGATCGCTTGGCGGTTGTTGTCCGACCGATCAACGCGCTGGTTGTACCTGCGGAACTTTTTCCGTGCCGCGCTGATGGGGCCGACCAAGTTCGAATACGCTCACACCTTGATGGGATCGTATCTGCATTTTCACGGCCAGACCGAAAAGATGCTGGACGCGTTGGACGTTTCGATCGACTTTGCCGAAAACCACGCGGCGTATCCACGCAGTGTCCAGGAAATGCACCGGAGATTGGGCACGTTGCCGGTGGTCGAATCGCCAGCCGATGCCTCGCCGGTTTCGGCGACCAGCCATGCCGGTTCGACTTGAATCAAGCGGACCTGGCACGTCCAGGCCATCAGACGTTCTCTGCCGCGGGCTTGCCAGATTCAGGCGACAAAGGAAGATCGTCGTGCTCGTGCTTTTGAAGTGACCTTATCAGGTCGATCAAATTCTGGGCGGCACCATCGATGGTGTGCCTTTCGCCGACGATGCTTTGGCCTTTGCGTCCCAATTCGATTCGCAAGTCGTCATCGCTGCGCAGCCGAGCGATCGTGTCCGCCAGTCCGTCAGGATGGTCGCAGGGATATGTCAAACCGCCACCGGTGGACTGTACCAATTCGCCGAACGCGCCGTGGTCGGGTTGGACAACCGGCACGCCATTGGCCAACGCTTCCAGAACGAACAGCCCCTTGGGGTCTTCGTAATCGGTCGGCACGCTAAGAAGGTCCAGCGACCGCAGGAACCGGATCTTGCCGTTCAGGTCGGGGCTGCCGTGATGGAAGAACTGGTTGCTCAGACCCGCTTCTTCGATTCGACGGACCAGCTGATCAAAGTACGGTCGGTTTTGGTCGCCCAGCCAGCCGGCGACGTGCAATTCGATGCCGGGCGTTTCGTTGCGTCGACACAATTCGATAAAAGCATCGACCAGATGGTGCAGACCCTTTTCGGGTGCGATCCGTGCCAGGTAGCCCAGCCTAAAACCGCTCGAGTTGTCGGATGAGACGGGGCCGTCGATGTCTGGGGTTGCCTGCATTTCGGCGACGTCGATCGACAACGGATGCACCGACCATCGATCATCGGGGATGCCTAACAGAGCCGACATCTTTTCGCCATAGAAGCAGCTGTTGACGATGAAATGATCCACCGATTCGGCCAAGTCGCTGCACAGCCGGATCGCTTCGCCACGTTGTTGCTCGGGCAAGTGGTCCAGAAAAATGTCGTCGCCCTGTAGCAAGACGATGATCTTGGTTTCCGGCAGCCGTCGCCTGAGTGTGGGCAGCATGCCACCGATCAGCAAATTGGTCAGCACGACGGCATCGGGGCGCATGTCGGATTCCAACCAATCGACCAGACGCCGGACTTCATCGGCTTGGCGGCCGTGTTCGCCCCGCAGCATCGAAAGGGCCAGGTCGCCAAGGACGGCCGGATCGGTCGATCCGGCGCGGCGGGTCGCCCATCGCAGGATCGCCGGATGGTTCAGCCAACAACGTAGTGTGGCGGGGACGAATCGCAGCCAGGGCATCCGCTGTAGCAGATAAATTTCGATGCCGCCGAAGAAAACCTGAGATCGCGCGACGCTGATTTCGTCAGTGCGAATCGGTGTGTACAGCGGTTGCAGGACGCAATCGACACCTTTGCCTGCCAGGGCCCTGGCCAGAGCGTTGTCATGCATGCAACTGCCGCAGAACATCCCGGCGGCTCCGGCGGTCAAATAGACAAGCTTCATCGGCTGGGGGGATACTTCTCGGTGCACGTGGGGACGAACAGGTTGGACCGGACGCCGATGCGGGGGATCCGACCCGGGCGCCGACTTGGGGTGATCGGGCGACGGAATCGGGCGGATAGGAACTGACAGCGGTGGAATGTGAAAAAGGGGCCGCGTTGTGACGATGTCGGGGCGTTCCTATACTTCCACGTCTTTGACATTTCAGCATTGCACGCGAACCACCCCACCGTCGTGCCGCGGCCCACCGACGATCCTGTCCAACGTATGACCAGCACCCCTGCATTGATCGACATCGGTGACGCCAAACCGCCATTTTACTGGGGCGTGGATATCGGCGGCACGGGCATCAAAATCGGCCTGGTCGACAGCGGCGGTGGGACGGTCGCGTATCGTCGGATCCCGACGCGTGAAAGTGAAGGTCCCGATGCGGCGGTCGGTCGCGTCGCCGAGGTGGCCGCAGAGATCGACCGTCAGTTGGGCATTCAAACACGGGTGGCCGCGGTCGGCGTCGGGGCTCCCGGGCCGATGGATCTGCAGGCCGGGACGCTCGTTCAGCCGCCACAATTGCCAAGCTGGTGGGGCTATCATCTGGTCGACGCGATCGCCCAGCGATTCGGAAGGCCGGTCACGTTTTTGAACGATGCCAACGCGGCCGCCTACGGCGAATTTTGGCTGGGCAGCGGGCGTGCGGACCGTTCGATGGTGTTGCTGACGCTGGGCACCGGCGTCGGCGGCGGGCTGATCGTCGACGGCGAATTGGTCAACGGGGTGAACAGTTTTGGCAGCGAATGTGGGCATCTGATCGTCGATCCATCGCCCACCGCACGGCTGTGTGTCTGGGGGGGCGGCCGTGGGCAACTGGAGGCTTACGCGTCGGCCAGTGCCGTGGTCCAGCGAACTTTGCAGCAATTGACCCGTGGTCAGGACAGCTGTTTGAGCGGTTCGATGGGTGGCAGCGATACCGAACTGACCGCCAAGCGGGTTTGGGAAGCCGCGATCGAAGGTGACCAGTTGGCATTGGAAATCGTCGACGAAACGGCAAAATGGTTGGGCATCGGCGTCACCACGATTGTCCACATCACCGATCCCGGCAGCGTCGTTCTGGGCGGCGCGATGAACTTCGGCGGTGCCGATTGTGATGTCGGCCGACGATTCCTGAAGGGCGTGGCCGATGAGTTTCAGGCTCGCACGTTCGACAATGTTTTCGAAGGCACGTCGATCCAGTTCGCTTCCCTTGGCGGCGACGCTGGTTACCTGGGCGCCGCCGGATACGCCCGACACGAACATCCGCGTCACGACTGAATCGATTGATCGGTTGAACCATTCACACCGTCCTTGACCCAAGGGCGGATTCGCATAGCGATCTTTATGTCCACAATAATACGCAACTTCTGCATCATCGCGCACATCGACCACGGCAAAAGCACGCTGGCCGATCGCCTGTTGGAAGTCACCGGGACCGTCAGCACACGCGAAATGAAATCGCAGCTGTTGGATGACTTGGAACTGGAACGCCAACGCGGGATCACGATCAAAGCACGCAGCGTGACGATGCGTTTCAATCGAAACGGTCAAGACTATGAACTGAACTTGATCGACACGCCCGGGCACGTCGACTTTCAATACGAAGTGTCACGGTCGTTGGCGTGTTGCGAAGGCGCGCTATTGCTGGTCGATGCGTTTCAAGGTGTCGAGGCTCAAACGGTGGCCAACGCGTTCGCCGCCATGGAACACGATCTGACCATCATCCCGGTGATCAATAAGATCGATCTGACCCACGCGCGGCCCGATGAAGTTGCCGAAGAAATGATGAACAGTCTGGGAACCGACCCGGACGAATGCGTTCGCGTCAGTGCCAAGACCGGGCAAGGCGTCGATGGGCTGATCGACACGATCATCGAACACGTTCCCGATCCCGGCGGTGATCCGAAAGCCACGCTGCAGGCGATGGTGTTCGATTCAAACTACGATGATTTTCGTGGCGCGATCACCTACGTGCGGATACGGCAGGGCACGGTGCGCAAAGGCCAGAAAATTCGTTTTCTGCGTGCCGGAACCGAGCACGAAGTGGTCGAATTGGGCCAATTCACGCCCCAACGCCAGTCTCGTGATTCGCTGTCGGCCGGCCAAGTCGGCTATTTGATTTGCAACATCAAAAGTCTGTCCGATGTTCACATCGGCGATACCGTCAGCATTCCCGGCGACAAACCGGCCGAGCCTTTGCCGGGGTATGACCGGCCCAAGCGAATGGTCTATTGCGGCTTGTTCCCCAGCGACGGCCAAGACTTCAGCGAACTACGTGACGCGTTGGAGCGATTGTCGATCAACGACCCCAGCTTTGAATTTGAACCGGAAACCAGTGACGCCTTGGGCTTCGGATTTCGGTGCGGTTTTCTGGGGCTGTTGCACATGGAAATCATCCAGCAACGGTTGGAAAACGAAGCCGACATCGACTTGGTGCAAACGGCGCCCAACGTCACTTACGAGATCACCGACAAACGTGGCGAGGTCCAAGAGATCCACAAGCCGCAAGACGTGCCCGATCCCGGCGACATCGAAGAATTTCGCCAGCCGATCGTGCGATGCAATGTCATCGTTCCGGATGATTTCATTGGTCCGGTGATGAAGCTGTGTCAGGAACGACGTGGCATCCAGAAAAGCCAGGAATACTTGGCCGCCGGACGCACGATGTTGACTTATGACATCCCGCTGGCCGAGGTCGTTTACGACTTGCACGACAAAATCAAAAGCTGCACCCGCGGTTACGGCACGCTGGACTATGAAATGGTCGGCTATGAACCGGCGGATCTGGTGCGGATGGATATCTTGGTCAACGGCAAACGCGTCGACGCGCTCAGCGTCGTATGCAACCGCGCCGATGCCGACCGCCGTGGCCGTGCGGTGGCGAAGCGTTTGAAGAAGGAAATCGAACGTCACATGTTCGAGGTTGCGGTCCAAGCGGCAATCGGCAGCCGTGTGATCGCGCGAGAAACCGTGCCGGCGATGCGAAAGAACGTGACGGCCAAGTGTTACGGTGGCGATATCACGCGGAAGCGGAAACTGCTGCAAAAGCAAAAGGAAGGCAAGAAACGCATGAAGGCCATCGGCAACGTCGAGATCAGCCAGAAAGCCTTCATGGCCGTGCTTAGCGATTCCGAGCAGGCTTAGTCGTTCTAGAAAAAGCCACGCGGCAATACCTCGCGTCCGTAATCGGCTGTCCGCATCGACAGCAACGCCGGGTGCCGGGCCAACAGGAACGGCAACGACGGCGACTGTGCTTTGGACCACAAGTGGAACTGTTCGTAACTGGAAAGTTCCGTGTTGCCGAATCGTTGCCAGAACAATATCTGGTTGCTGACTTTGCCGAACGGTCCGTACGGAATGGCCGACAGCCGTTGTGCGCGTCGCTTTTGGTAGGACGATCGATTCCATACGGCGCCGGTGGGGGAACCAAACTCCGGGTCGACGGCAGCCGCGGCGGCGAAGTCTTCGATTTGTTCATGCAGATCGATCAACAGGCCTCGGGCATAGACGTCAGTGGGCCGTTCTTCCAATTCCAGTTGTGCGTCCTTGCTGGCTCGGCTGCGTTGACCACGCAACCACTGGGCACGAGCCACATCGGCTTTGGCGGATTGCAGGCGCGGTGCCAAACGAACGGCCATTCGCAGCTGTTGCAACGCGATCGCGTTTTGTGACATCGTCAGCGACAACAGCCCCCATTGGTGATACACCTGCCAAGCGTTGGGATACTGGGGGGCCAATTCTTCCAGGGCTTTGTAGGCCGGTTCATAGTTGAAATCGATTTGCCAATCGATCATCGCCCGGGCCAGTTTTGCTTTCATGTTGTCGGGGTCAAACGTCAAAGCCAGGCGGATGTGATCGCGAGCTTTGTTGACCAACGAAACGCATTCGTCTCCGTCAACACGACCCGCCAACGAAACCGACATCAACGCCACCCCGGCGTGGCTTTCGGCGTATTCCGGATCGCCTTCCAATGCGTGCTGGAAACAAGCCAGCGATTTTCGCATCGCGCCGACGTTGTCCGGATCGTTGCTGACTTCGCCCTTGTTCAGGCAACAAAGCACCTCGGGATCTTTCGGACGCCGGAGACCGTCGATGGATTGACGTGTGGATGACAAGCCGCGGCCGATCGCTTTGACCAAAGCCGACGCCATCGTCTTGCGTTCCAATAAATTGTCGCCGCCGGCGACCAAGACGGTATCGCCCCACAGTTGTTTGCCGTCGTCGCCGGAAATGATCTGTAGATTGATCTCCAGTGCTTTGGACTGACCCGTGTCATCGCTGATGCGTCGAAACTGGCCGTCAACCAACGCGTCAACGTCCAGCTCTCGTGCGGCGGCTTGATACTGTTTTGGGTTTTGGGCGTAAAGCGGAAAGAACTTCGCGACGGTCAGGTCTTTCACTTTGCTCAGTTCGTTGACCAACGCTTGTGACAACTGTTCGCCTTCGCTGGCGATTCGTTCGCCCAGATCTTCGCGGCGCAGTGATTGCGTCTCTTGCGTCTTGCCACGTTCGACGAACGTCAACACCCCGAGTGATCGGATGTCGTACATCGCTGCGGTCAGCTGTTGGTGCCAAAGCCCGCCGATGATCAGGCCGGCCGCACCTCCCATCAACGATTCAACAAATCGTCGACGGCCGAAGGTCGCATCGGAGACCGGTGGTGGACCGAATCCGCTGATCGACGAACCCGACGGGTCGGCAACCGGTTCGATTCGCAACGCTTCGGCGACCTCGGCGGCCGAGCTGGGACGGTCATCAACGGACTTGGCCAAACAGCGTTCGATGATTTCGGCCAATTCCGGATCATCACGGCGTCGCATCGGGTCGTACAGCGGTTCCTTGTGCAGCGATGCCGCGAATCGATCCGCGGAGGTTTCGCCTTCGAACGCACGACGCCCATAGAACGCTTCGTACAAGACGCAACCCAGGCCGAACAAGTCGGCCGCCGGTGTGACCGCTTCGCCGCGGGCTTGTTCGGGCGACATGTAACCCGGTGTTCCCAGGATCAGACCTGCCCGAGTTTGGTCATCCAATCCGCCCTGGGTGCTGGCATCGTGGGCAACCGGTGAATCCGCGTCGGCGGGCAATGCATCGTTGACCTCCAGCCCGCCACGGGGAACCCGCGACAGGCCAAAGTCGAACAGTTTGACGGTCAGATTGCTGCGAGAGGAAACCGATACGCCCGAACCGGACGTCGGTGAGTCATCGGGTTGGATGACCAGCGTGGCTTCATCGGCGACGCTAGAGGCGCTGATCGATTTCATGCGCGAATCGACGCCACCGCTGCGGTGCATCAGCATGACGTTGTGGGGCTTCAAGTCGCGGTGGATCACACCGGAAGCGTGGCATGTGGCCAGCGCGCTGGCGATTTGAACGCCGATTTGGCGGACTTGGTCGGTCGACAATCGTGCCTGTTTGAATCGATCGACCAGCGTTTCACCGTGCAGGAACTCCATCACGGCATAGGGCAGACCGTTGTGTTGGCCCACATCGAACAATTCGACGATGTTGGGGTGCACGATCTTGGCGACCGCCTTGGCTTCGCGTTGGAAACGTTCGACCAATTCCGCGTGATGTTTTCCGCCGACCGACAGCATTTTGATCGCCACGACGCGATCCAATCGTGTGTCGGTCGCGCGGAACACGATCCCCATCCCGCCGCGTCCCAGTTCGCCGTCGATGATGTACGGGCCGATCGTGTCACCGATGTGGGGCAATCCGTCGTCAACGACCGCCTGGTGCTTGTGGCCGGTGGGGGAAATGCCGGCCGACCCGCTTTGCGGCGGCCCGTTGGCAGGGGGTGAGGTCGCGGTGCCGGCGGATCCTGTCGAAGCGCCGGGGGTATCGTCAACCGGAGGCAGACCGAATGCGCCTCGAGACGCATCCATCACCGGTCGGGGAGAATCGTCGCCGGCATATTCACGGGCGACCAACTCCAATTCCTGTTTCAGCAGGATCGGGTCGGGGGACATTTCGCTGGAGGATCCGTCGAAACGGTCCAGGAAGGATGCGATCAGGTCGTCAACGTTGTTGACGCCCTTGCGAAGCATGTCTTCGAATTCCAGGCAGATCGCGTCCAGGCGGGCCAATTCGCTTGCCGTCAGGTCGCTCAGTTGTTTGGTCATCCCGTGGATCCGTTGTCCGTGAAGGTCGCATTCCTACCTAGATTGGTACCGTGACGTCGCCGCACCCACTGGACAATCGTTAATCCTGAGCGTCGTCCGTCGTCGCTGATTCAGCTTGTTCGCTCCAGATACGACGAATCAACTGCAATCTTCGTTCAACGGCCCGCTTGCTTAGTTGCAAACGTTGGGCAATCTCGTCAACCAGAAACCCGTCCATCCGCATCACCGCGATTTGGCGCAGCTGGTCATCATCCAGCTGTTCCAGCAGCGTGTCGCAGGCTTCGGCCAATTCGACCTGTAAATCGGGGGGGCCCAAGTCATCGGACACTCCGCCGATTCCATTATTACGTTTTTCGCCGGCCGGATCGATGAAAACCGATTCCCCCCGGACGCTGCCGCCGCCCCGCTTTTGCCGTGTGTGGTGCCGCAAATGGGCGTGCACCTTGCGGCTGGTCAGGGTGATCAGCAGGCCCCACAAGTTGTCCGGGCCGCTGAGATCGGGGAATTGATCGCGGCGGATTCCGGCGATGAAACTGTTGAAGGCCGACAAAGCGATGTCTTCTTCGTCGCCGGTTCGACGCAAGCTGGTCGGCAGCCGGCCGGCGGCCAAACGCACCAGAGGAGCAAAATAGCGATGCCACAGTTGTGCCGTCGCTTCATCATCGCCTTGGCGGACCCGTTCCAGTTGAGCCAAAAATTCTTCGGACGATTCCGTTTGCGGATCATTCATGGGGCACGGCCAATACTTCACCCTGGATCGGTTGACCGGCGGCATCGGATCCTTCGGCACGTGCGCCGGGGTCGAAGTGGCTTCGCCGGGCGAAACCCATCGCCACGGCGGCGACGGGAAACGAGATGGATTGCGTCATGGATCGAAATTTTTCGACCGCCGATTCGGCGACGCCGTTCGGCGGCCGCAGCGTTGCCAAGCTGGTCAACCGTGCGACCTTCTTTGCACCGGCCAGCAGCGTGGTGCCGGTCGGCACGGTGACCGCCACTGGTTCTGGATCGCCGGAGGTCATCGTCTGTGAATCATCCGCCGGCCCGATCGCCCAGTGCACCAGTTTTCGTTGGACTTGGCCCAACGCGTCCAGGCGGGCCACGGTTTCTTGCCCCAGATAACAGCCCTTGGTGAAGCTGATCGTCTGGGAATCGCGGTCGGCCTCCTGAGGCAGATTCGAATCGTCCAAGTCGATGCCGTACCAGGGAAATCCGGCGATGACGCGGTGCCAATGAAACGCGGCTTGGTCACCGACAGGCCCATCCAGTGAAACGGACGCGTCGTCAGTGGACCAGCACATCCGACTGCCCGGTCCCAGCCACGAACAATCATGCCAGGAATCGTTCAAACCGGCGGCAGATTCCGGGTCGGCGACCCACAGTCGCCAATCGCCCTCGACGATCGTCGGGGTGGCGTCTTCGCGGATGATGTAACGGTCGCAGTGGTCCACCAAGCGTTGGCAAAACGATGTTTGGGGATCCTTGGCCGATTCGCCACCGGGGCCGACCAAACGAAATCCCTGGTCCGTTCGATACACCATGACATGATGCAGCGTCTTTCCGCGGACGTCGGTGATGAACGATTCACAGCC
Source organism: Crateriforma spongiae (assembly GCF_012290005.1). Lineage (NCBI taxonomy): Bacteria > Pseudomonadati > Planctomycetota > Planctomycetia > Pirellulales > Pirellulaceae > Crateriforma > Crateriforma spongiae. The sequence continues at coordinate 156,964 of NZ_JAAXMS010000010.1, read as the reverse complement.
CTGGCCGACGGCAAGCGCACGCACGTCCGCCGTGGTCAGATTGTGCAAAATCTGGTCCGCGTCGGCGCCACAAAGGTCAACGATGGTGGGTTGGTTCAGAACGTAAATCATGGCTGTGATCGCTGCAGCAAGGCAGGATACCAGTGCAGTGGAACGGTCAACAGTGTCGCTGGCTCGGCGTGGCGTCGGCCGGATCGGGCGGTGGATCGGTGGGGCCGGACGCTGATTCCGATGGCGACCAACAGCGGCACGCCAGGATGCCCACGCCCACCATGTCGTGACAGACACGATGGCGGACACTCAGGTGCGGCGCGATCGCGGTGGCATCGCCGCCGGTGATCAGCACCCGATCGGTGCCGTATCGGGTCGCCAGCCGGTCGATCGCTCCGGCAACGCCCGACAAGATGCCCAGCCGGATCGCCGCGACGGTGTCCTTGCCGGGCGACTGCAATGACGTTTCGCTGATCCAGTCGATTTGGGGCAACAGATCCGTCCCGGTCGCCAAAGAACGTGCCTGCAGATTCAACCCCGGCAAAATGGCTCCGCCCCGAAAGATTCCCTGGTCGTCCAGAAAATCGACCGTGACCGCTGAACCTGCATCGACCAAGGTCGTGGCACGTTGCGGGGGGCCGGGGTCGGCCAGACCGGCCGCAAAGGCGCACAACAGACGATCAATTCCGATCCGCTGGGGGGCCGCCAGGTCGCTGGTGACCGGCACACGGTCGTGAACCACCCGCACCACATCGGCGCCGGGGAATCGTTTCAAAATATCCGACTGCAGTCGTGACGCGGCCCCGCGGTTGACGCTGGCAAGACGCCACTGATGCACCGCCGGCGCGTGCTGCCGCACCCAATCGATTGCCTGGTCGGTCCACGGTCCGGCGTCGATGGCAAATGACCGGGACAGTGGTGAAACGTGATCGGAACCAAAAGGGCGAATGCCCGCCAATGCGTCGGAGATCAATACCTTGGCGGCCGTGTTGCCCAAGTCGACCGCCACAATCCCTCCGGGCGGCTGCCACGATGCGGCCGACGGATGATATGCCTGGACGCTCAAGACGACTCCTTTGGATCCGAGCCGTCCGAAGTCGATTCGTCCCCGTCCTGGAAATCCTTGGCCTGCAAATCGTTGCTCAGCTGCGCGGTGGGTCCGGCCAAATGAGGCGGAACCCGACGCCGACGCTTGGCGACTTTTTCGCCTTTGGTGGGCTTCGCGTCTTCGGGCCGCAGCATCACGACGTCTTCGCCCGCGTCGATCAGTGCTTGGCGACGTTGCTGGACCCGTTGCATGATCGCGTCGGTCAGCGTGTCCAGCCCTTCGCCGGTCATCGCGCTGATCAGATGAACCTGTCGGCCCGTTTGTTCGGACAGTTCCCGGGCCACGTCGTCGGCGCCGTCCAATTCGGCTTTGGTGACGACCAGCAATTCGTCGCGTTCGCCCAGCGAAGCATCGTATTCACAGATTTCTTCGCGAATGGCTTGGTAGTTCTGCAGCGGTTCGGTGCCGTCGATCGGCGCCGGTTCGACCAAGTGGACCAGCAAGCCGGCGCGTTCGACGTGCTTCAGAAATTCGTGTCCCAAACCGACGCCTTCGCTGGCCCCTTCGATCAGACCGGGGATGTCCGCCAGAACGAATGACCGTTCCATGTCCACGTCGACGATTCCCAAGTTGGGATGTTTCGTCGTGAACGGATAATCGGCGATCTCGGGCCTTGCACTGCTGATTCGCGATAGCAGCGTGCTTTTACCGGCATTCGGCTTTCCGACCAAGCCAACGTCGGCGATCGATCGAAGCTCCAGAATCACCGCCCGGCTTTCCGGTTCCTCGCCCAACGTGCGATGCCGCGGTGCCTGATTGGTGCTGGACTTAAAACGTGCGTTGCCGTGACCGCCCTTGCCGCCGTGGGCGATCACGAATCGTTCGCCGGGCTGGGTTAGGTCTTTGATCACAAAGCCGTGCTGGGCATCGATCACGGTGGTGCCCGGCGGGACGTACAGCGTTTCATCCTTGCCGTTGCGCCCGTGCCGCATCGAACCTTGGCCGGGTTGGCCCTTGGGGGCGCGATAGAAATGCCGATTGGCAAAGGCGGCCAAGCTGTTAACGCCCAGCTTGGCCTCCAAGATCAGACTGCCGCCGTTGCCACCGTCGCCGCCGTCCGGACCACCGCGGGGGACGTACTTTTCACGACGAAAGCTCATGCAACCATCGCCACCGCGACCGGCCTGCAATTCAATTTGGACACGGTCAACGAACATGGCTGCGGCTGGTCTATCAATGGCCCGGGATGACGCACATCGGCATCGACTGGCGGAAATTCACCACGGCAAACCCAACAACCGTCGCGTGCCCATGGGACTGACGGTTGGCCTGGCGATGAATGTCAACAGCCGAGACGGATCGCGGGCGATTCCCGGGCGTCGGTCAAATCGATGCGCTTAGGCTTCGGCCAAGTCGACGTTGACCCGGCGGCCTTCCTGGTCGAAACGGACGGTGCCGTCGACCAACGAAAACAGCGTGTAATCGTTGCCGATGCCGACATTGCGACCGGGCTTGAATTTGGTGCCGACCTGACGAACCAGGATGCTGCCGGCGGTCACCGCTTGGCCACCGAAACGCTTGACGCCACGACGTTGCGCGTTGCTGTCACGGCCGTTTCGGCTACTACCTTGTCCCTTTTTGTGTGCCATCGATGGGTCTTCTTTATTCGGATTGCCAAAGTGCGTATTGCAAAACTGTTTCGAACCAGGGGGCGACCCAATCTTCGATGGCCTGTGCCACCAGACCGGGGAAACCCTTCACGAATCGGCCGGTGAAGGGCTGCCGGATCGGAAGAAGCTGGATCGGGAAAATCGGGATCGACTGGTTCATATCCGTTCGTCGGCACCAAGCCGCGGAAATCTGGCACCACGGTGCGAATATGCGGCGAGGCAAATTTCAGGCCGGACGGACGGCGAATTTCGAATCGAGAAAGCTAGCGAAAGATCCACCGATAATCAAGGCGTTCTTCCAAGCCATACTTGTCCAGAATCACCTGTTGGTCGATCGGGTTGCTGTACGGCGGAACGCCGAAGCGGATCTTGTCTTCGGTCGGATTGACCGCGTCGCCGGGGCGGAAGAAGTTCAGCGACAGTGCCTTGCGGCGATACTGGCTGTCGCTGCCCAAATCATCGATTTCGAAGGCGTTGGTCAGCCCGAAGACGTCGACCGACAAGAAATCGATGTCCGGGTCGACGTCGGTCCACGTGGCCAGCCCCCAAACGCCGGGGGCTTCGGGGTCACGAGACAACGGAATCTTTTGCCGGCTGATTTCCACGGTGTTGTACAGCGGAACCACGATTTGTTCCCGCCGGGTGATTTGTTCTTTGACCGACGGCAGCAAACGGTCGATCACCCGCCGGCCGGTTTCGCGATTGACCAATTCCAGGATCGGAAAACCACGCTTCGACGGATAACTGACCGCTTCGATCCGTTCGTACAGATCCGCATCGCCGACGCGTTCGGTGGCCGGACGCAGATCGTTGCCCCGGTAACGCAGACGGAAAACCATATACGTGACCAACTTTCGCTGGGTCTGGCCGCCGGGTGCGGGGACGTCGGCAAAGATCTGACGCAGCGGCTTGAAGGAAAACTCCAAACAATAGATCTCGCGACGCAGCGTGACGCTTTGTGCTCGCCGGGCCAACGTCCGGCTGGCCGCTTGGAAATGCGGTTTGCCTTCGGGATAGGCTTCGCCCTGCCAGGCGATTTCCGGGTGCATTTGTTCCAGTTCGCTCATCGGGAACGGGCCCGAATTGGTTTCTTCGGGCTTCGGCGCCGGCGGAATTTCGATCAACACTCCCGCGGCAAACGGCGTCTGGACCTGCTGCGACGGGTCTTTGACGTCGGCACCGTTCTGGGCGATCACCGATGCGGCCGGACCGCAAAGGACCAACAGACCGGACAACCACCAACCGGCGGACCGATTCGTGACATGCCCGCGGTGTCCAGGCCGGGCGGCAGCGGTCGACGGCAATGCAATCATGCGGGACGTCCCAATGAAATGGGCCATAGAAGGGGCAGCGAGAAGTGGACGCGACGCAGCGGGCACGACGAACGGGGCGATCGATTCGACCCCACAGCGGGCGACAGTTGACCCGTCGGCCCCGATCGACGGGACTTTCGGATCCAGATTTCACTCCGCAGTCTAATCGACCCCGATTCGGTTTCCACACCTCGGCCCGAGCGGCCCCCTGGGATCATCGCAAATCGCTTGCCGACGATAACGAATCTGCGGCCCCCGCATCGGCCACTTTCGTCGCAGGTTCCGGTGCCGCCAGGGTGACATCGCCGGATTGGTCGGCTTTTGCGTCGTCTTCGGCATCCCCGGTGGGAACCGGAGCGACGAATTCCAACGTACTGGCCAGCTGGACTTCGCTGCCCGCCATGGCGTCGAAACTGTCCGCATCGGTCGTGAACGTGGCCAGCAGGCGACGTCCGCTGGGCGCGGCATGGTGTTGGACGATCCAGCGGACTTCGACCCCTTCGACGGTTCCCGCGGCGATCAGCTGCATGGTTTCGATGCCACCGGGGCTGGTCATCCGGTCGTCTCGCAAGAAACGTGTCATCCGGTCGCCCAGAGATCGTCGCACGTCTTGTTGCAACTGGGCCAAGGTCCACGTCTTGCCTTCGGGCAATCGGACCAGCGGCTTCAAGTTGCACTGACCCATGCTGGATTCCTGGTCGATCATCCGCATCATTGCCGCGCCGGGGCGGTCGCTGATCATCCGCCAGCGGCGGTCCATCAACGCCGTCACCGACAAGGCGTCGCTGTGCAACAACACCAGGGTTTGGTTTCCGGGCACGGGGCGTGTCAGGTCCATCGCCACGGGTTTGGCGGGCAGCCCGGCCGGCCGCGGCATCGGTTGGCGGATCATTCGGATCTTCGCCTGCACGTCGAATCCAGGCTCGGCTTTGCCGATGTCCCGCGTCTCGTGCAGTGCCAACGCCAACCAGTTGCAGACGTTCTGTTTTCGGTCAAACGTCATCTTGCCGACCAGCCGCACCAATGTCGGGACGCCGTCGATGGATCCATCGATCTTCCCGCTCATCGTGATCTTGGCGATCGCGTCGTCGATGTCTTCGATCTTGTTTTCGACCTTCCCGTCATCCACCGACGAAAGGTTCAACAGGTTGCCGATCGTGCCGCGATTGACTTCGTACTGATCGCCTTTGGCCACCGCGGTCAGCGGCAACAGGTCGCCCAACTGGACCGCTGAAACAGGCGTCCGGATCAGTCCCAGTTCCTCGTGGGTCAAGTAATCGTCGCCGCAGTAAATGGTTTCCGGCAGCATGTCGCGTCGGACCAGGGTTTGGCGGACCGTCGGTCGCAAGCCGAAGGAGATATCATTCTTGCTCAGCGTGCCGGAACTGACCGCTTCGTGGTAATACCGTTCCAGCCCCATCACCGGCGAACCTGGTTTCGCATCGGTCGGCCACCGGTAACGCTCTTCGTAATCAAAGACCGCGTCGCTTTGGATCGGCAGCTTCGTCATGCTGCGTTTGGACACCAGCGGGTCGGACGGCAAATTCACGTTCCCCTGAACGTTGATCGCCAAGCGGACGCGGAACAAATCCAAGTCGGGGTTTTCGACCAGCGAAACCCGCCCCGTTTTGGACGCCGGTGCCGCATCGGACGTCCGACCGATGCAAGCCGCCGCCATCGCAGCGGTCGCAATGGCGAATCGTCGGCGGTCGATCGATGCGGCGACCGGACGATCCGCGGCCCCACCAGTGACGGCCTGATCAGTGACGGCTCGACCATCGGTGGAAGCGCGGGGCGTGGACGTTGGGGGCAGTGACGGACGTGACGACATGTTCGGCAATCCACGTTTTCAGGGCGACAGGTCTGGACGCGCCGCCCGCGTGATGGGGCGCGGCGGTCCTGCGGTTACCCCAGTTCAATCGTCCAGACCGGTTGATCGGGTTGAATCGATTTTGCCTGCTTGGTCTTGCTTCCCCTGATCGTGGGGAGACCGCTGTGGTCGCTCAATCGCCTGCTTCACACTGTGCGAAATTTGAACAGGATGTCTCGGAATGAGACTGGAAAAAGTTGCAACGACTTGGAAAAGTTTCAAGACATCTGGGCGGTAAACCGGGCCCCACCGATGAACCCGTCGGTCGAGTTTTCTGTCCAAAGCGGCATGAAAACGCGAGCGACGCGTCGGATGGTGAGGGCAAAGGGAAAATATTTTTTGGTTTTGGCCCCAAATTTTCTACTCATCTCACCGGACAGTTTTTCAGTCCGATTGGCAGCCATGTCGGGCTTACACCCCCATTAGTGGTGCAAAGAGTGTGACCAGACGTGTCACAGCCGTGTCAGATACTGGAAAACAGGCCACACCCGACGCTTGACGCGTAGGTTTTAATGAGGCGGGCGACAAGGAGTCGCCCACCCCCGTACCGTCCACCGGATTCGGATGGTCCCCGGGAAACATTTGTGGTTGGAACGAGCGGCCCGCCGGGGTCGCATGGAAATTCGCTTTCGTTACCGATCGCAGCACTGGGAGGATACCGCGATGCATACGACTTATCGCGACGCAAAAGTCAAGGAACTTCGTGACCAACTGATCCGCTTTTCGCCCAAGGCGAATAAGTCGGAATTGGCGGATGCCGCGGAGTCGCTGCACAATGACGTCACCGAAGACCGTCAGTACGCGTACGACTTTGTCTACTTTCGTTTGACCAAGTTTCGGCCGGAAAATCCCAGCCGTCACAACATCGCCGGCGTCGACCTGCGACATGACTTGCGGCAAATGATCGAAGACTTGACCGAAGCAGCCGAGATCCCGGTCGAACAAGTCGCCCAGCCGGTCCACACGCTGAAGGACCTGGCACGGATGTTCCGTGTATCCACCAAGACAATTAGCCGCTGGCGAAACGCCGGCCTGGTCAGCCGGAAATATGTCGTCGACGGACGCAAACGCGTCGGTTTCCTGCACACCAGCATCGAACACTTCAGCCAACAGAACCGAGAAAAGGTTCGCCGCGGTGAACGTTTCAGCCAGCTGAGTGATGAAGAGAAAAGCGAGATCGTCGAACGGGCACGTCAATTGGTCGAAGGCGGTGCAACGCCGGCCGAAGTGACCCGGCAAATCGCCGAACAGATGGGACGCAGTCCGGAAACGATCCGCTACACGCTGAAGAACTTCGACGCCGATCACAAGTCGCTGGCGATTTTCCCCAGCCACCGCGACACGCTGACCGACGACGACAAGCGGACGCTGTTCCGATTGCACAGCCAAGGCATGACCGTCAGCCAGCTTTGCAAGCGGTTCAACCGGTCCCGCGCCAGCATCAACCGGTTGCTGTTGGATGTTCGCGTGCAGTGCGTTTTCGAACTGCCGCTGGACTACATTTACAACGAAGACTTTGACCAACCCGGCCGCGAAGCGGAATTCTTGGGCGAAACGCCTGAACCGGCCAAGGCCGCGCGCAAAGTGCGTCCGCCCGCCGATCTGCCCAGCTATCTGGCCGCTCTTTACGACGTGCCACTGCTGACCCGCGAACAGGAATACCACCTGTTCCGCAAGATGAATTATCTGAAGCACAAGGCCAGCCGGTTGCGGGAACAATTGTCCGACAACCGCTGGAGCAGCGACGATTCGATGTCCAAGACCGAGCGAATCGATCGCATCAATAAACTGTATGAAGAAGCCGTGAAGGTGAAAAACCTGATTGTGCAAAGCAACCTTCGTTTGGTGGTTTCGATCGCCAAACGACACGTGGCCAAGGTCGATGACCTGTTCACGTTGATCAGCGACGGCAACATGTCACTGATCCGCGCGGTGGAAAAGTTTGACTACTCGCGTGGAAACAAGTTCAGCACCTATGCGTCGTGGGCGATCATGAAAAACTTCGCCCGCACGATTCCCAGCGAGTTCAAGCATCGGGACCGTTTTCGAACGACCACCGAAGAACTGTTCTTGCTGCGTCAGGACGACCGCATGGACCCGTACGTGGAAGAATCGGCGCACCTGCGACGCAAACGCGAACTGTCGAAGATCCTGAATCGCTTGGACGAAAGGGAACAGCAGATCATTTCCGCCCGCTTCGGCCTGGGACGCGGCAGCGAACCGCTGACCCTGAAAGAAGTCGGCGAAAAGATGGGTGTGACGAAGGAAAGAATTCGCCAACTGGAAGCCCGAGCGTTGGTGAAACTGCGTGAAGCCGCCGACGAAGAACGGATCGACGTTGAACTGGGAAGCGCCTAACGGCCGATGACGCAAAGGAAACATCGGTGGGCCGACATCGGGGCCGGCCGCCGATTTTCTGTTGTGTTCCACTTGATCTCGCCGATAGCGGTCTGCGAGACTCCCGTTTCACTGCGCGAGTTACACCATGTCGTCCCACCGCAACCTTGGCTCCCTTTCCCAAGAGAAAGACACCATGATGCCAGGAAGGCCAAGCCCTGCCCCGGAATTTTCCCCGTCCGCCCTGTCAGCACCGATGTGGGCCAAGCGGTTTCACATCGCCGTGGTCGCAGTCGCCTGTTTATTGGCATTCAGCGGTCTGGTTCTCAGTTTGTATTTGGCTTGGTCGGGATTGACCGGTTCGACCGTCGCCGGCTGTGACGGCAGCACGTTTGATTGCAATCACGTGCTGACCAGCCGTTGGTCGAAAGTCTTCGGGTTGCCCGTCGGCCTGTTCGCCGCGGGGGTCTACATCGCCGTCTTGGGACTGTTGGCCGCCGGCACGTTGTCGCCGCGGGCGTCGCTGCTGCAGCGCAGTGCCCTGGCCTTCTTGCTGATGACGGCAACGGTATCGGCCATCTGGTTCGTGGCTTTGCAGTTCTACATGCAAAAATTTTGCTTCTACTGCTGCACCACTCATGCGTGCAGCGCGCTGACCACTTTGGTGGTGGTTCCGGGATTGCGGCTGCCCTGGAAACGGCTGTTGATGGTGACCGCCATGGGGGTCGCCGCGGTTGGAACGTTGACACTGATCCAGTGGCAATCGGAGCCGCCGCAGACGTTCCGCATTGAAACCCATGACGAATTGCCGCCCTTGCTGACCGAACCGGGACAGACGTCCGACGATGTCTTCGGTGCACCGGCGACCTTTGACGCGCCTGGATCTGCAGGGGGTGACGATGTCTTTTCGGCACCCGGCGTCTTTGATGCTCCGGCCGAATCGGCACCCGGTGTATTTGATGCCCCGGCGGTCGACGACGCAGAACCCGCCCAGTCGCCCGCCGACGAACTGCCCGTCTTCGAAGCGCCCGCGAACGGTCCGCCGGTCTTCAACGCTCCGGTTCAAGATTCCGCATCAACGCCTGCTGATCATCCCGCCGACAGCGGGCGATTCGCTTGGGCCGCCGCATCACCCTGGTTTTCGCTGATGGGTGTGGTCGCCGCGGATGGTGATGAAGAGGAAAAGGAAGAACCCCGACTGGTTCCGGTTTCGTCCGGCCGCCGCCAGTTGAACATCGCCCAGTGGCCGTTGTACGGTGATCTGGATGCGAAGTACGTTGTCGTCGCCATGTTCGACTACACATGCACCCATTGTCGGTCGACCTGCAAAGCAATCCGCGAAGCCGTGGAGAAAGATGGCTTGGATCTAGCGGTCGTGGCCCTGCCCACCCCGTTGCACCGGTCGTGCAACGATGCGGCGACCAGCAACGATCCCGCCGGAGCCCACCGCTGTGACGTCGCCAAGATGGCTGTCGCGGTCTGGTTGGCCGATCGCGAAAAGTTTCAACAGTTCCACGACTTTCTGATGTCGCAACAGCGGTCCGCCGGCGAGGCCCGCGCGAAAGCGATTGAATTGATCGGCGCCGAACAATTCAATCAACGTATGGCCAGCAAGACCCCGTCGGATTACATCGCCAAGACGGTGTTTTTGTACAAAGAATCGGGCGCCGGAACCTTGCCAAAGCTTGTCTTTCCGCGGACGACCGTGGTCGGCGAAATTAGCAGCGGTTCGACGATCACCAACTTGGTCAAGCAAAACCTGCGTTAGGCGTCCGTCGGATCGGTGACGCCGGTTTCACCATCATCGCCGGCGGTGTCGCATTCGGCAAGGAACTGCGCCAAGAAGTCTCGCATGAACGTTTCGCGTTCTTCGGCGATCTGTTTGGCGGCTTCGGTATTCAACAGGCCACGCAGCTTGAACAGCTTTTCGTGAAAATGGCCGATACCCGATTTGGAATGATCGTCGCATCCCGGGCGATGAAACGGTTGGCCTTTGACCGCGCCATATTCGATCGTCCGCACGATTCCGATCGCACCCAGCGCGTCCAATCGATCGGCGTCTTGCACGATTTTCGCTTCGATCGACAGGGTGTTCGGATCGGCGGCTTTGCGAAACGAAATATTGTCGACAATGTGAACCACCTGCTCGACGACGTCCTCGGGCACTGAAAAGGTCGCCAAAATGTGCTTTGACAGCACGCCGCTGCGTTCGATTCCCTGGTGAAATTTTGCGTCGCCGATGTCGTGCAACAACGCGGCCAATTCCACCACAAAGGCTTCTCCGCCGGTTTGACGTTGGATCCAACGTGCCGTTCGCCAGACCCGCAGCACGTGGTCGGCATCGTGTCCGGCACCCTGGCCTGACATGCGGTCAATGACGATGTCGCGTACTTGCCGGACCACCGATGGCCGATCCACGGGCATTGATCCATCAGTGGGCGTTGGGTTCATCGGGATCCAGGAATCGCAAATGGTGAGCCGCGTGAGCGGTGTGGACTTGTAACAGACGCTCGCGTTCCAGTTTGCCGAAAGCGGGGTGGGGTGCGAAAGGTCCGTTGTGGTTTTTCAAACGAACAACGCTGGCGGCAAATCGTTCCACCTCCGATGCATCGTCCAGGTCAGCGCCGGGTTGAAATGGCGGCGACGTCGGAATCCCGCGTGGTGAATCGGTGGTCAAAATCTTCGGCAACAGGGTACGTCGCATCACCGGACGCAGAAAAGCGAACGCCGACATCCACCGTGGATAGCCGTCAATGCTGGGATCTTGGACCAGTCGCAGGTGGCGACAAATCTGGCCCAGTGTCCATCGACCTTTCGCCCGATAACCGGTTTGCAGCAGTCGCGTTGCTTCGTTGGTGGCGTCCTCCAGGTCATCGAACTGTAATTTTCTTAGCTCATTCATCTCGGCTGCCTTGTTCATTGTCGGTTTATCACCACCCAGAAGGTTACAAAGATGGTCCGTTGCCAGCATCGGTCGACCAAGATCGAGCGTGCTGCGTCGAATCCGGTCGAAATCAATTGGTGTTGGATCAACGCCTTACTATTCGCTGGCCGGTCGGATTCTTTGCAATGCCGATGCAGTTGTTGCGACCAAAGTCGTCCCGAAAACTAGGTGCTTCATGAAAGTCGAACGTCGAAAGCTAGACTTCAGCGATGGGGATGCGGTCATCGATGACATCCAGCATTTGCACCATCACGGTTACCGGCGTGCGGGCAACTGGAATCTGACCCAGATTTGCGAGCACTTGGAAAAGACGATGACCGGGGGGATGGACGGATTCGGATTCCGGTTTCCATGGATTCTGCGCAAGACGGTGATCCAGTGGGCTTTTGATCGCGCGCTGAAGAAACGTAGCCTACCGGCCGGCACGCCCACACTGAAGATGTTGCGTCCGGCCGACGTGGATGCCGCGGGAGACGCGGATGAAGACGAAGCGGTCATCAACGCCTGTATCGCAGCAGTGCGGCGGGCCCAGGGCTTTGCGGGCCCCATGAAAGACTATCCGCTGTTGGAAGATCCGCCGGTCGACCGGTGGAAAGACTTCATGTGGATCCATGCGGCCCACCACCTAAGCTTTTTAATGCCGTCTGATGCGGATGACTCCGGTGCAAATACTTGAATGGTAAACGCAATGAAACTGGGTTACGTGATTCTGTACGTCCGGGACGTCGAATCGACCATTGGCTTTTATGAAACCGCATTCGGTATGGAATGTCGATTTCGACACAGCGCCGAAGGCAACGACTATGCGGAAATGGAAACCGGTCAAACCGTACTGGCTTTTGCATCGGAGACGTTGGCCGATTCGCACGAGTTCGACTATGCCAAAGTTCGACCGGATCGTTCGCCACCGGCGATCGAAATCGCGTTGGTAACTAACGACGTCGAAGCGGCGTATGAAAGGGCCATCCAAGGCGGTGCTGTGGCGGTCCGACCGCCGGCGGACAAACCCTGGGGCCAAACGATCAGCTACGTCAAAGATGCCAACGGCTTTTTGATCGAGATCTGTTCACCGGTCGGTGGTTGAACGGATCGAACGCCCGCACGGGATTCTTGGGATCTGCTTGGTGTTGGATGGCATGGCCTTTGCTACCGTTGGACTGGCAATTCAATCGAACGTTTTAGCCAACCATCGCGTTTCTGAAGGGAGAAACCATATGAGCCAAGCAACCGCATCGATGCAACAGTGCATTGAAAACTGCCAACATTGTCAAACAACGTGCAGCCAAATGTTGACCGAAACTTGTCTGGCCGAAGGTGGGCGGCATGTCCAGCAGGACCACGTCAAAGCCATGCTGGACTGTGTCGCCGCGTGTCAGGCGTGCGTCGATTTCATGAGCCGCCACAGCGAGTTTCATGACCGGTACTGCGCTGCGTGTGCAGACATTTGTCGCGTTTGTGCCGACAGTTGCGAACAGATCGGCGGCATGGAACAGTGCGTCGATGCCTGTCGAGCATGTCAAGAAAGTTGCTCGGCAATGGCCGCGTGATTCGATAACACTCTGATTCGGATCTTCGAACGAAGACCCAACCGAAAAAGCAAAAGGCCGACACAGATTGCGCTGTGTCGGCCTTTTTTTAGTCAAGTTATCCGGCAATGCCGCGCCACGACGCGAATGACCTGAAATCGGACCCGGCGTCAGAGTTGACTAGCCGTCGATTTCATAGCCTTGGCGGTATTGTCGTTTCAGGAACGGGTTTCCGGCATCCGCGTTTTCACCGACGAACCGCTCGGTCTTGGGATCGTGTTCCATTCGGGCGCTAAGGACCAAGTCGCTGGGCGAAACGTCGAACGGCATCAGTTGATCTCGCATTTCATTCAAGATCCGTTCCCAAGCGGCTTGATCGGTGGCTTGATGCAAACGTGCTTCGTCGAAGGAACCCGCGGCGCGAATGGCGACATTGGCCAAGTTGCACCACCCGGTGCTGTAGTGACCGTTTTCGATCGGTGCGTTCAGCTTTGATTCGTCACGCGATTGCACGGCGTCGATGAAAGCTTGGACGTGACGCAGAACATTGTCGCCCTTGACGCCAAATTCTTTGATCACTTTGCCGCTTCCGTCCATCGCTCGACCGCGGCCGCGTTGGCCAAAATAGGTGCCGCCGTCACAAACGACCGCGTATCCGCTGCCCGGCAAATTGGCGGGCAAGCCGGCACGCAGTTTCCAACCGCCTTTACCGCCCGGGGTCGCCGCAAGATTGCTGAGTGCGATATACGTCGGGAACATCTCCGTTTCCAAAACCGCCACGTGCAAGTTGGGTGTGTTACCGGCGTCGTCCCAGGCGACGCGACCGCCCGCGGCGGTGACGGCCGTCGGGGTGCTGACCTGGTCTTGATAGGCGACGTTACGGACGTCGTCCAAGATGTGGACGCCCCAGTTGCCCATTTCGCCGCTGCCGGTGTTCCAGTCCCAGTGCCAGTCGTAGTGCAGCTTGTCGCGATAGATCTTTTCTTTCGAAGCCGGTCCGCACCACAGGTCGTAATCCACTTCCTTGTCAATCGTCAGCGGTGTGTCGCGGATTCCGATCGGTGCACGTTGGCCCATGCGTGCGGCGATCACGTATTGGACGTCGCCAAGGGCTTTTTCTTGATGCAGGAATGCTTTGGCTTCCGCCTGCATGGGATCACTGCGTTGCTGCGTTCCGATCTGCACGATCTGGCCGGACCGTTTGGCGGCTTCGACAACCTTTGAGCCTTCCCACTGGCTGTGCGACAGCGGTTTTTCGACATAGACGTCCTTGCCGGCGTTGATCGCCCAGATCGACGCCAGGCAGTGCCAATGATTGCACGTCGCTACGACGACCGCGTCGACGTTTTCGTCGTCCATCACATGGCGTAGATCCTGGTGCGCCGTTGCACCGTGCTTCTCCGCCAATTCTTTGGCCAGTCGGATATCGGGATCGGCCACGGCAACGATTCGGCAACCATTGGCTTTGGAAAAGGAACCGGCCAGCTGTCCGCCACGCCATCCGGCCCCGAGAATCGCCAGTCGGACTTCGCTGCCCGCCGCCATCGCCGCACTGGAAGTGGCAAGGGTGACGGTGGCAGACGATGCGGCGGCTAGAAACGAACGACGCGAAATGGAGTGATTGAAATTCTTCATGGCGGGGAAATTCCGTTTCAAAGGTAGGAAATTCGGTCAGCTGTGTTTTATTCTGGGTGACCCAAAGGGATCCGGCGACCAGTCGATGCCGCTGGTCCGCAATCACCTCGACACCGGCACAAAACTCATTTGATGAAAAAACGGTTGATGCGAACATTTGCAACGGCGGCCATCGGTCGCCTCCGGACGGATGGTCCGATGCGTCCGACAAGCCGCCTGGCCGGTAACGCTCGCGTCCTATGATAACTGATCTGCTGGCCACTAAACGGGATGCCGCCGAACTGTCGGGCGAACAAATTCGATCGCTGATCGAAGGATTCGTTCGCGATGAGGTTGCCGATTATCAGATGTCGGCCTTTTCCATGGCCGTTCGCATCAACGGAATGAGCGATGCGGAAACATCCGCACTGACCGCAGCGATGGTCGACAGCGGTGATCGTTTTGATCGGCTGACCGATCGCCCCCGGCTGGACAAGCACAGCACCGGCGGCGTGGGCGACAAGATTTCGCTGATTTTGGCACCGTTGCTGGCCGCCGCCGGGGCGGAAGTCCCGATGATCAGCGGCCGCGGACTGGGGCACACTGGTGGCACGCTGGACAAGCTGGAAGCGATCCCCGGATTCCAAATCGACCTGTCGGCGGCACGTCGCAATGAGGTTCTGAAGCAAGTTGGGGCCTGTATTGTCGGCGCCGACGCATCAATCGCACCTGCCGATCGCCGTCTGTATGCCTTGCGTGACGTCACCGCGACGATCGATTCAATTCCATTGATTACGGCCAGTATCCTGTCGAAAAAGTTGGCTGCGACACTGGATGCCTTGCTGATTGACGTGAAGGTGGGGCGGGGCGCTTTCATGACATCGGTGGAACAGGCCGAATCGCTGGCCGGATCATTGATCCGCGTTGGGACAGATTCGGGCTTGCCCACCGCGGCCATTCTTTCCGACATGAGCCAGCCGCTGGGGCGTTCGATTGGCAACGCGAACGAAGTCAATGAATCATTGGACGTTCTGGACGGCGGCGGTCCCGATGAAGTTCGTGAACTTACGCTTGCCTCCGCCGAAATTTTGTTGGTCCAAGGTGGACTTGCCACTGACGTCGATCAAGCGCGCAACATTTTGACGCGTTTGCTGGATGACGGTTCGGCGATGGAAAAATTTCAACAAATGGTCCAGGCCCAAGGCGGGCGTTTGCCCGAACGTCTGACGCTTGCCGACGCGCACGTGATCACGGCCCCGGAATCAGGGACGATCGCCCAGATCGATGCGATCGAACTCGCACGAGTTGTCGCAGTGATGGGTGGGGGGCGACAAAAGGTCGACGACGTGATCGATGCAAGGGTTGGATTGGATGTGCATGAGCGGGTCGGAAATCGTGTCGAAACGGGCCAGCCGATCGCTACGCTGTATCAAGACGGCGAACCAGACGTGCGGTATATTCAAAGGGTCCACGACGCCATCGTGATCCGTCAGCAGCAAGTGGAGAAACGCCCTCTGTTGATTCGCCGATATCCTTTCGAATAAGCATCGCTTGACCCCGGCAGTGTGCCCCAGATGAATGAATTGAAGCAGGCCGAAATCGATCGCCTCGTCTTGGCTGCGATTGAAGCACGCGATCAAGCGTACGCGCCGCACAGTCATTTTTATGTCGGCGCAGCGTTACTGATGGGCGACGGTAAAATTGTCGGCGGATGCAACGTCGAAAACGCCAGCTATTCGTTGACCATCTGTGCCGAACGCGTCGCCGCATCGGCGGCGGTGTCCCAGGGGTACCGGACTTGGCGTGCCGTCGCGATTGCCAGTATTGGTGGTGCAATGCCCTGTGGGGCTTGTCGCCAGTTTCTGGCCGAATTCGGCATGGATATCACCGTCATCACGATCGATGTGATCGACAACCAGCGGCAGGTGCGCAAGCTGTCGCAATTGTTGCCCGATGCGTTTGATTCATCGGACATCCATTCGCACAGTTGAACGGGCCGGTCTTGGCGTTGCCGATTTCGCCTACTTAACCCCGCGATGTCAATGAAGTTGCAACTTGGTTGAATTTCGTTGCAAACAAAAACGCATGCCGACGATGTGCCGGCATGCGTTGTTTGCTTTCGGTGCGGACAAGCCGGACCGAGTGATCGATGCGGAAGCGATCAGTTCGCTGCTTCTGCTTTCTTGTTGCCTTTACGTTTCTTTTGGCCGTTGCCCTTGTTCTTGCCTTTGCCCTGATTCTTCGGCTTCAGCGCGGTACTGATTTGCTTCTGAGTCTCTTCGGGAAGCTTGGCCAATTGTTCATCGGTCAACAAACCATAGGCAGCCTTGCGGAAATCGGCATTGGCCTTGGTGGCTTTATTGATCAATGCCACGACGTCTTCGCTGAAGGTCTCCGATACCGCGGCAAGGATTTCCTTGCGGCTTGCGTTTTCTTTCCGCAGTTTGGCGGTCAGCTGGTTGCGTTGCTTGTTGATTTCATTGGTCAAACCGGCTGCGCGGATCGTGGCCAGTTCCTTCTTCAAACCTTCGGCCAGTTGGTCGTACTTGGCTTGTTGTTCGGCGGTCAGTTCCGCGGCCTTGATCTTGTTCATGACCATTTGAACGGCGCCACGCTGGCCAGCCTTTTTCTTGTTGCCTTTGGCGGCAGCCGAGTCGTCAGCCGTTGCCGATGTCAGGGACAGACAACAACCAAGAGCGCAGGCCAAGACGGCGATGAAAGCTTTATTCATCTTTCGAGTTACCTTTTGTCAGAAATGACAGGGAGGGATGGGGAAGGCAAAGATGCAGAAGAACGTCACGGCGGATGTGCCGATCACGTCCAGAATAATAACCCCTGCGACGCCGGTCCGGTTTCGCGGAGAATAACGGAATTGAATATCGGGGCGTCCCGCCCTATTCCCGCGGCTGTCGGCAAGTTCCGGCAGCAGCCGAATCGGAGGGGCCGCTAGCGGGTCGGTCGGACATCGGACAGCTTTTTTTCCAGCTGACGAAGGCTGCGTGACAGCAAGACACGGACCGCCGCATCGGTCTTTCCCAGCTGTTCGGCGATGTCCTTGGAAGGCAACCCGCGACTGTATCGCATCATCACCGCTTGGCGGGCCTCGTCGCCCAATTCGTCAATCGCCTCCTGCAGACGGATCATGCGGATATCCCGGGAAAACGCCGCGCTGGCCGTCGTAAAACTGGCAGCCAACAATGCCTCCAGGCCGCCTTTTTCGTCGTCGGCACCGGCCTGCAACGAACTTTGGCGACCGGCGTCGCGTCGCTGGGCTTCGAAATGGAACCGGTGGGCATCGACCACGCGACGCCGTGCGATTTGCTGTAACCACTGCATCGGCGTGTACTGATCCAACGGTGCAGTCGCCAAACTGCTGATCGCCGCGGCGCTGATTTCCTGATACAGATCGTCGACTTCGACAACCGACAACAACCGGTCGCTGCACAGGGATCGAACAAAACCTTTCAGCAAATTTTCCCGCCGCCGCATCAGTTCGGCCAACGCCTCGCTGTCATGGCGGCAAATTCGCTCGGTCAGATCTGTATCATCACCGTCGATCGGTTCGAACGCTTCCGATTCGCTCATTCGGACGTTCCTTGCTTGATCCCCAGGCCCATCGGACAAAAAATCATTTCCGCCTACAGTCTAACCTGTATCGGAGGTCGGTCGTCCACCACGGGTGTGCGGCGAAACCGACCGAGATAGCAAGTCTGCCCTATTTTTCGTCTTCCGACCAATTCAGGAACGTTCGCCGTCATGTCGCTGGGATCGGGCCAAGGATCGGAAACCACCACGCCCTCGGCGCCGCCTGCGGAACACTCCCTGCAGGTTTTGGATCAGTACCTGGAAGGCTGTTTGGAATCGGTCGCCCAGCGGGCTCCGGTGCAACGGCCTGCGGAAATGCTGAAACTCATTCCGTCGCAGGTCCCCGTCCAGCATCATCCGCTGTTGCTGACGGAAATGATCAAGATGGACATGGCCATTGATGCCGAATCCGGTTCGATTCGCAGCATCGAAGATTACATCGATGGTTTGTCACCACCGCTGTCACGCGAATCGGTGTCGCTGGATCTGGTGATGGAGGAACGCCAGTTATTGCAATCGCTCGGTAAACGCCCGCCGCAGCCTTTGGAACAGCGGTTTCCGCACCTTGCGAATCTGGATTTGCCGCTGGGCAGCGAGGTGGAGGCGACATCAGCGGCGGTGAAAACACGAGCACCACAGTCGATGCCGGTCGGTACGACGGTGGACGATTTTTCGATCATTCGCGAACTGGGTAAGGGCGCGTTTGCCCAAGTCTACTTGGCCCGGCAAAATTCGATGCAGCGATTGGTGGCGTTGAAGGTGTCACGCGGGACCGGCGCTGAATCCCAGACGCTGGCTCAGTTGGATCATCCCAACATCGTCCGTGTCTATGATCAACGCATGACGGTCTGTCCGGAATGCAACGACGACGGCGAAGTCCATTTGTTGTACATGCAGTACGTGCCCGGGGGGACGCTTGCGGATGTGGTCAAAGTCGTCCGGGACGGATCCGCGGCAGCACCAGGGGAAACACCGACGGGCCAATGGTTGCTCCGGTGCATCGACCAGCAATTATTGCAGGCGACGCAACAAGTACCCGAACGTTCCAGCCTGCGTCAGTGGTTGTCCGAAACGCGTTGGGCGGCCGTCGTTGCTTGGATCGGGATCCAATTGTCGGCGGCACTGCGGGCCGCCCACCAAAGAGGCGTGCTGCACCGCGACGTCAAACCCGCCAACGTGTTGTTGACCGCGGAAGGGGTTCCAAAGCTGGCGGATTTCAACGTCAGCTTTGCCGGTGCCGCGGGACGTGCGGGAGCAGCCGCGAACTTTGGTGGATCCATCGCCTACATGGCACCGGAACACCTACACGCGGTGCGAACCTGTGACCCCGATGATCAAAAGCGTGTGGGAACCGAAGCTGATTTTTATTCCCTGGCGGTGATGCTTTGGGAATTATGGCAGGGGCAGCGACCGTTCCAGGTGCCACGGCAAGCGTCGTCCTGGACCGAAATGCTGCAACAGCAATGCGAATCGCGAGACCAACCGCTTGCCGAGCCCGTGCGATGCGATGATCCCAGCGAACGAGTGCTGGAATCGGCATTACGCGACGCATTGCATCGTGATTCGGAAATTCGCATCGCGGCCGGTGCCCGCTTGGAAGCCCACTTGAAATTGGCACTGCATCCGGAAGTCGCGGGAATCTTTGATCCGCCACCGTCCAGCTACCGCCGCCGTTTGATGCCTTGGTCGCCACGGTGGTTGGCCGCGGCGGTGATTTTGACGCCCAACATCGCCGCCGGTGTCTTTAACTACTTCTACAACCAGCAACAGATCATTCAGCGTTATTCGTCCCTTGAACCTTCGTTTCAGGGAGCCTTTGAAATGCTGGCGTTCAGTGTCAACACGATCGCATTTCCGACCGGTGCGGCTTTGTTGGTTTACTTCACCAAGCCCGTGGTGATGGCGGCCCGGCGGGTGGCCAAGCGACAGCCGGTTCCCGAAAACGAGGTCGATGCGTCGCTTCGTTTGGGACGTCAGGCGGCCATCATTGGTGGTTCGCTTTGGATCATTGCCGGGGCCATTTATCCGACGATGCTGCGATGGTGGTTCCCGTCGTTCGACCGCACCGAAGCGATGCACTTTTTCATGTCGCTGCTGATCTGCGGCGGCGTCGCGGCGGTGTATCCGTATTTCGGGATGCTGTGGCTGGTCACCAAGGTCTATTACCCGCGGTTCCAACGCGATCGCTTGACCGATCCGAAATTCGAAGCTCGCGGCAAACGCGTGGCCACCCAAGGCGTCGTTTTCTTGTTGGCCGCAGCTGTGATTCCGTTGATCGGATTGATGTTGTTGCTGTCCCGCGACGTCATCGCCCGCGGGGTGATGCTGGTCGCGGTTTTGGCCAGTATTGCGGGACTGTGCGCCGCGTTGTTTGCCTACGGCCGAATCATCAGTGATTGGCGCAAAATGGCACGGGTGCTTGGCAACAGACGCGGGGTGGTCGGTGAAACCGGTGACACTTTGATTTGATGACGCATCGAAGGTGTTCGATACAGCGCCAGCGTCTTAAAGGTACATCCCAACGAATCCGCCACTTTCTTCGGCCTGTTTTTCGATCTCCGCGATCCTTTGACGCGTCTTTTCCAAATCACCGGCTTCGATATAGCGATCAAATTCCACCAGCACGCTGTGTTTGACGCTTTCGGCCAAGAATTCGACGATCGGTTCGTTCAGCCACGTGCAGGTTTCACCACGCAATTGAGTGATCAAGTCAACCGACCGAGTCTTTCGATCGGTCTTGTCCGTCATCGCCACGCCTTCGAAGTCGAAACTGACTTCGCCGTGGGCCGGATCGTTGGTCAGGTGATAAACACACAGACCCTGATGCAGGTAGTAAGTGTTGTGCGAACCGTGTTTGTCGATCGCGTTTTTAACCCGTTGGACAAAGGCCTCGTACTTCGGCGATGCGTCCACCGGAACGTCGAACCGTGACACGCTGCGCAGGGGCAGACATTCGAACTCGATTTGCACCCAACGGCCAAACATAACGGTCAATTCCTTCGCTTTGTGATAACTTTCACAACTGGGCGTTTCACCCCCGGGGGCAGCATAGCCGATCCACCGCTTGGTTGTCCGCCCCGCTGCCGGTCGCGTTGCGCCGACAGTGACGTAAGTATTTATGCCGTCATGGTTTGCGGAAGCGGATCCGTGTGCGTGTCGGCGGCCCGCCGGCGTTTGATCACCGTCCAATTCATTGCCACCGCGACGGGATTCGCATCGATGCCGCGGCGAGCGGGGTGGAAGAATGAACGCCAAAATTTTCTTGACCGCGATTCGGCATTCGCCGCAACATTGCGTTTAGTGCGATGCGGCGACCCATCAATCGCTGCGATGCACTGACGTTGATCTTTGGAAATGTTCGTTGACCCAAGAATTGCGTCCTGCGACGCGAGATTCGGTCTTCCGTTACAAGCCTTTTCACCGGAGCCCCGAGCCCATGATGCATACGATCACCGCCCGTGACTTGATGGTTTCCAATCTGGTCACTCTTTCGCCAGACATGGAAGTTATCGACGCGTTGAACGTGTTGTTGAAACGCAGAATTTCCGGCGCGCCGGTTGTGGACGAGGATCGTCAATTCCTAGGGATCTTTTCCGAAAAATCGTGCATGCGATTTGTCGTCGACGCGACCTATGACGGACTGCCATCGTCAAATTTGATGTCGTTCGTGGATGCCAGCCCACCGGTCATCGGTGCGGAGACGGATCTGCTGACGATTGCCCAAACGTTCTTAGATGCCGCATGCCGACGTCTGCCCGTTCTGGATGACTACGGACGTCTGTTGGGACAGATATCCCGTCGTGACATCATGGGAGCGTTTTACGAACACATGAAACAGGTCCAGCGTGAACCCGCCGTCACGGGCTTGTACCTGAGCGCCTTGATGGAATCGACCGAGCGACCGGTCTGATTCAGCGCGAGTCGCGGGAAAATGCGCCCCGCGAAACAGTGACCATTACGAAACAAAAAACGCGGGACGCGCCAGTTGGGCGCGTCCCGCGTTTTCGTTTGGTTGCGGGTCCAGTCCAGAGGCTTCGACAAATCTTGCCGATCAAACCGCCTCAATTCAGCGATGCGTAGACCCGTTGAATCTCGTTTTCGATTTCTTGGTTGCTGCGATACAACCGGACCAGGGTTTCGCGTGTTTCTTTGACACGACTTTCCAGTGTCTGGATGTATTCAGTGATCGCCTCGGTTTCGATTCGCGTTTGAGCCAGGTCTTGTTCCAACTTCAACGCTTCGTCCTGGTATTCGACCAACAGGTTTTGGCTGGACCGTGTGGCTTCTTGCAACACATTGTTTTCGAATTCCAATTCCGCCTTTCGCATCGCCAATTCTTTTAATCGCAACCGGATATTGCGGATCCCGAATCGGTAATCATTCAGCGGCCGGACGTAGTACTTGTCGATCAATTTGGCGACGTCTTCGTCGAACAGTTTCTCCGCGGCTTCCTGCTTGACGACCAACTGGTCACCCTGTTTGAACTGAACGCCTTTTTCACCGCCATGCTGAAGGCGGCTGTCCAGGGCACGTCCGCTGCCGTCAAAGAACCCGCCTTGCAGGACACCGGATTGCGTAGGGCTGTCGACATCCAACGTGTATGGCTTCAAGAACTCAATCTTGTTCCAAACCGTTTCGATCGGATCTTCAGGCGTCGCACGCGAACCGTCTCGCATATAGGACTGCAAGATTTCTTCGCTGACGCTGTCGCCCAGCAAACTGCGGATCAATTCTTCGTCTGGGCGGCCGAACAGGTTTTCGTCGTCTGGTTCGCTGCCGGCAGCGATGAAGACCTGGTGACCGTCCAGCGGCAGCAATTCGTACAGTGACCAGCCGACCGCTTGGCGATTGCCGATGACCTGTTCTTGTTGCGGTTGAAGCGGTGTGGTGGGTTCGATCGTCACGGTGTTCGCATCGCTGGCGGTGACGCGAAATTCGCCCAAGTAAAAATTGGGAACCGGAAATTCGAAACCCGGACGCGGTTGGTCGGCGAAGGCATGGACGACCAGTTCGCCGGGGACCAGTGTCTGCTGGGCACCGTCGGCGGGGGCTGGTGCGTTATCGTCACCACCGGCGGCCGGATCATCCTCGGGACGCGGCGGCTGCACCAGGGTGATCGCGCGGTCCTGAATGTTGCTAACGCGAAGTCCCCGCCAGTGTCGACCGGCTTCGGTGCCCAGTTGGGCCAGTTGCTGGTTCAGATCGACCGCGCCGGGGCCGGCGGTCGGGTCGGTGGGATCGCCGAAATTCAGCACCTTTTGCTGGGCCACCGCCCCGTCGTACCGTGTTTCCAGATCTTCCTTGATCTTGTGCCAGGCGGATCGGCTTTTCAGCACGATGGCCGTCGGAAAGATGAAAACGACCGCCAAAATCATCGTCAACGACGCGGTCGTCAGGGCGTACCACCGCCAGTACGGGGAAGCCTTCCAGACCATCACAAAGAATGCGATGACCAGAATGACCAGGACGGCGAGGATGACGTACTGCATGAAACGACCGTGGCGTGGGGGGCCCGCCGAGCGGGTTGGACAAGCGATGCACCGCGTCGGGCACCAGAGGATCAGGAAGGCCGCCAAAACGCGGAGAAAAGGCCAGTCCGGATAGTAAATTGGGGTATTTGTAGCGTCAAGCTTTTCTCCGCCTCTGCGGGCGTTTCGCCGCCATCTTTCATGCCCGCCATTCGTTGGACCGGTTGTGCCAACTGTACGGGGTTCTGCGCCGAACCGACAGCAGGCCGCATTCGATTGCCCGCCGGGACGGGCCAATCGGTCGCCCAAAGAGTCCCCGATGGCGCTAAAACGCCAGGGTGCGAATGTGCAGCATTCTCCCGGCGGAGTGTCGCACAACCGGTACAGCCCGAACCACCGGAACCACTTGGGTGGGGTTCGGCCGGTCAGACCACATTCAGCGATCAAGCGGCCCGCACGACCGGACCGAACAGAAGAAGCGAACGAGGCGGTCGTGCCGTCTGTGTCGGTCGACGACGTTCTATCACTCCTTCTGCCCCCGCCGATTGCCGTGAAAAAACCAAAACTGCGTTCCGGTCTGATATTGGGGTTGGCCCTGATCCAAACGATCGTTCCAACGGCCGGCTGCCACCGCCAGTTCTACCGCAAGCAAGCAGACCAAGAAGTCAGCGAACTGATTCGCGAGAAGGCTTGCACGGTCGCCCGCCCCCCGGAAACCCGTTTGGGCATTCTGCCGGATCGCCGCAGCCGGATGTTCAATCCGTTTGATCCGGATTTTCAGCCGGCACCTTTGGATGACCCGGCGTCCAACAAGTACATGCAGTGCGTGGACGGCCGACGCGGATATCCGATGTGGGATGCAGCGGGCCAAACGAACATCACCGAAAGTCCCGACTGGTGGCAATTCCTGCCCCTGGACGAAAACGGCGTGCTGGTGCTGAATGCCGACACGGCGGTCCAGTTGGCTTTGCTGCATTCGCCCGACTATCAACAGCAGCTGGAACAACTGTACCTGTCCGCACTGGACGTCAGCAGTGAACGATTCCGCTTTGATACCCAGTTTTTCGGCGGGGCTCGGACATTCCTGACCGCCGACGGCCGGCGTCGTAATGGTGGCAGCGACAGCAGCACCCGTCTGGAGGTTGGTCCGTACAGCACTGGACGACGAAACCTGGCGCTACAACGGTCCTTCGCGACCGGTGGTGAATTGGTTGCCGGCGTGGCCAACAGCATTGTCTGGGAACTGAGCGGCCCGAACGCACAAAGTGCATCGACGGTATTGGATTTTTCACTGATTCAACCGTTGCTGCGAAACGCCGGCCGCGACCGCGTGCTGGAACGACTGACGTTGTCGGAACGTCGTCTGCTATCCAATGTGCGTGCGTTCGAGCGTTATCGTCGCAGCTTCTATCTGAACATCACCGTGGGGCGATCGACCGAAAGCACCGTGCAACGTAGTGGTGGGGTCTTCGGCGTCGGACTCAGCGGCTTCACCGGATTGGGGGGCGGATTCGCCGGTCTGACTGGTGGCGGTGGCGGTGGCGCCGGTTTCGGTGGCGTGCCCCAAGCCGGCGGTCTGCTGGGCTTGTTGCAGGATCAATTGCAGATCCAAAACTTGGAAGAAAACATTGCCCGGCTTAGCGAAAACCTGCTGGTGCTGGAAAACACCTTGGTCGAACTGTTGACCACGATTCCAGACGACGCCGAAGCGATCGTGCGTCAACGGTTGCAAGTCGCACAGGCCCGTTCGGCCCTGCTCAGCTCGCAAAGCCAGCTCGTTCAACAAAAGGTCGGATACCAAACGTCGCTGGATCGGTTCCTGGTCCAACTTGGTTTGCCGCCGTACATCTGTGTGCGAATCGACGATCCGATCTTGAAGCGATTCGAACTGATCGATCGCGAACTGCGTGGACGACGCGAACAATTGGTCGACGTGCGGACCAACGTCGGTGCATTGAACGTGTCATTATTGGAAACCGCCAAGCCGGTGATCAACGAGGAAACCGGGCTGCCCGAATCGACGATCGAATGGACGCCCGAGGTTGCGGACTTCCTGCGTGATTTGAAGCAACAAATCGACCCGCTGGCCGATTTCCGAGAAACCTTGCTGGAAGACGACTTGCCACGAGTCAAAGAGGACTTGGCACAGTTTATCGAGACGTTGCCCGATCGCCGCAGCCAAAACGAATCGCTGTACGACCTTTACGAACAGGAAAAGGCACAGATTTGTACGCTGCTGAACATCAAGGAAATCGACGAGTCGATCTTTGAAATCGAAGAACTGGATGAACTGTCCGACGAACTGGCCGATCGTTTCACGGCGTTGCAAGAACGCTTGGAATCGTACGGCGAAAGGATCCAGGCCCTGGACGAAAGCATCGAGGACTTGCTGGCCAATCAAGGGGCCGGCGACGAATCCGATCTGGCCGTCCGATTGCGTGATGAGATCATTTTGGAATCACAAGACCTGTTGGCCGAACTGGGCGACGACGTTTTGGCGGTCCAGCTGATCCAGGCTCGTGCCCGCGTCGAAAGCGTGCTGTTGCCCGAGATCGAAATCGATCCGGCCGAAGCGTTCCAGATCGCCCGCGTCAACCGTCGCGACTGGGCCAATGCTCGTGCATCGCTGGTCGATTCGTGGCGTCTGATCGAATTCAACGCGGATGACTTGGAAAGCAGCCTGGACGTGGTCTTCAGCGGTGATGTCCAAAACGTCGGCAACAATCCGTTCGCACTGCGTGGCGACACCGGACGATTGCGAGTCGGTTTGCAGTGGGATGCACCCATCACTCGACTGCAAGAACGCAACACGTATCGTCAGTCGTTGATCGAGTTTGATCGAGCCAAACGAAGCTACTATCAATACGAAGACGGCATCTGGAGTCTGATGCGAAGCACCGTTCGCCAGTTGCAACAGAACCGATTGAATTTCGAACTCGGTCGACAAGCCGTGCGAATCGCCGCGGCACAGATCGAATTGAATGAAGACATTCGACTGTTGCGTGACGCCCGAGGATTGAACAGCGGACCCACCGCCGCCCAGGATACGATTCGTGCGTTGGATGCTCTGCTGGCATCGCAAAACCAGCTGCTGAACATCTATGTCAACTACGAAGTCGTCCGTCGCGGCCTGTACTTCGACTTGGGTGTGATGGACCTGACGCCGGACGGATTGTGGATGGATCCGGGCGAATTGGATGCGGAATACTTGTTGACCCTGCCGGGAACCAAGAATCCCAACCTGTGCGGTTGCTGTGAAGACGAATGCTGTATTCCGATCCGACGTCAACCGTTGGGACCGAATTACGGCTATGCCTACGGTGCGATGTTGGAATCGGGTGTGGTTCCCAACGAGGTGATCATCAGCGACGTCCCGGTCGGCGAACCGGTGCCGGTGCAGAACGATTACACCGGTGGCGTTCCCATGGATCAACCGATCCAACGGATGCCGCAACCGATTTCGGTCAGCGGTGAGGCTCCCCTGTAACGGCGGTCGACGCCGCCGGTGAATGGTCCGAAGCGTCGTCACCCAGCGATTGAACGAACTGGGTGACGACCGGCCGGCGATACAGATGGGGATTGACGTGGGGCCGTGCCTTTAGCAGAGCTTGCTGGGCCTGTTCGGCGGTCATGCCGCGGTACTGAATCAGCCAGCACATCACCACGGTCGCACTGCGTGCACGTCCCGCTTTGCAATGCACATAGACCGTCTTGTTCTCGCTGACATAGGACTGAATGAAGTCCACCGCGATGCGTACGTCTTCCAGTCGTGGGTGGGTAAAGTCGGTCGTCGGGATGTGCAGTTGATCGATGCCGAATTGATCGTATTCGACGATCGGGCCGGCGTATTCCTCGCACGTGTTGACCACCGCTCGGACCCCCGCCTCGTTCAGATTGCTGACATCGCGAGGAAACGGCCGGGCACCGACGATGACATTGGTGTCGACGAAGTCCCACCATCGACGCGTCTTCAGCACACGGCCCAGTAAGTAGTTCCAGGCAAGCGTGGGGTAAAAGACGGCGGTCGCATAAAAGCGACGCCACCACGGGACGGAAGACATGGCGATCGTTTTGCGTCGTCAGAGAAAGGCGGTTTGAAACAAAGCGGGCGGCAAAAAAGCCAGTGGATGCTTGGGGCTTGCTCGCGGAAACGTCAATGCGGGTGCGGTCTGCAGATCGGTTCAATCGCGATTCTTGCGAGCACGCCGTTTGGCTTCCAGCAGACGTTCGGTATAGCTGACCGGGGCGTCCGAGGTCGACCCGTCGCTTTGGCGGCTACCGTCTTTGGCCGATTCTTTCGGCGGCTTTCCGGAGCTCGCGGGCGAATCAAACGATGACTCCGGTGCACTTGTTTGACCCGTCGATTCGGTCGGCACGGACTGAGGATCAAACCGAACGCTGCGTCGTCGAGCATCAATGGATTGCGAAACCGCGTCTTTGCTTTGACGCAATTCGTCCAAGCGGCGTGTCGTGGGCGTGTCGGTCGCTTTGGCTTTGCCGAAACGTTTGCGGACCCATCGCCCCAGCCATGCGAAACTGATCGCGATGCGGCGGACGGCCACGTCGAACAAGAACAGCACACATGCGGCCAACAGAAACCACGGCCAAGCGTCCTTGATGCTGCGCGCCGGCGGCAATCCCCCACGGAACGTGTCGACTTGGACCAATTCGTCGGCGGCCCGTTGATCGATCGCCGGCATCACGATTCCCGCTTCGCCGCCGTTGACCTTGGTTTCCGCCAAAGCATTGATCAAAGCTAGGTTGGTTCGGCGGACTCGGTATTCTTCGCTGAACGGAACGCTGACGCCTGTTGTCAACGGAGCGGTGCCTTCGTCGGGAATCACGTTGACGAAGTAACTGCCGGCTTGATCCACCGGAAAGCGACCGACATATCGCCCCGGTGCGACTTGCCGCATGCTTAAAGCGATCGGTTTCAATTCGGGATCCAACGCCGTCGCGTTCATTTCCAGGAAGTTTAAAAATTCGTCGTCCTTGTCCAACGCATTGACGATGACTTCGACTTCGCCGTCGCGGACTTGCGTCGCCAGTGTGAACTTTCCGGTATCGCCGGTCGGTCGCATCAGCCAGCGGACCAATTGGCTGTGGAATTTTTCGTAATCGTTCCACGGCGTCCACGACGACGCCCAGCGTGCACCCGCGTCGGTGGTCAGTACGGCGGTTCGGCCCAGCCCATAGGTCCATGCCGCCAGGATGGTCGCGTTTTCCGGCGAATCGGGTTTGGGGGACTGGATCAGCACCTGGGCCAGCGGGCTGTTCTTGGTTTGCGTCAGTACGAATCCGCCGATCCGTGGCATGACACGATCCACACCGTCCAGCATCGGGTGCGGAAAGATGACTTCCGGGACGGTGCCGCCGGACGGTTCGAAGACCAACGGCCGTGCAACACGTCGGGCTTCCCGCTGAAAGATTTCCGGCAATGCCCGGCCGTCTTTGACTTGGTGATATTTTCCGCCGGTGGCCTGGGCGATCCGCCGCAGCCGTTGACTTTCGGTCAGCCCGTGTGAGGCAACCGCAACCGTGCTGATCGTGATGTTGTTGTTCTTGAATGCGGCGATTGTTCCAGGCGTCGGATCGCTCGGGTCGCCATCACTGATGATGACACAGTGTTTCATCGACGCCGGAGTGCGAGTCAACGCAGCAGCCGCCATCCGCATCGCGGGGTCGAACTGGGGCATGTCCCCGGGGGTCATGCGTCCGATCGCGGCCATCATGGCTTGACGGTTTGGACCGACCGGTAACAGTCCCTGACGACCGCCCCACAGCCAAGCGTCACCGCCCATGGTCCAGTGCAACAGCCCCGCATAGTCGGCCGGTCCCAACTGTTTGACCGCCGCACGCGCGATGACCTTTTGCCAGTGGTTGCCTTCGGCCATTTCGCTGGCGTGCATGATCAACGCCAACGCACCGACCGCTTGGATCTTGGTATTGCGAATTTTAAAGTCGACCGGCATTGCCTTTTCAAGCTCGGTCCCCGTCCAGCCACCGGCACCCAACGATTCGGGCCCGCCGATCATCAGCAGGCCGGCCCCCAATTGTTGTGTGTTCCGCACCAACATCTGGATTTGTTCGTCGGTGAACGACACCAGCCCACTGCCTTCGCCGCCGCCGACACGGGGAACACCCGCCAGAATCACGGCGTCAAACGTTTGCAATTCTGCCAGTGATCCGAACAGCTGATCGGTGTTTTGTTTGGTGACTTCGATGTCCGCGTCACGCAGCGTTTGAACGTACAGATCGAAATCACCCTGACGTGATCGGTCTTCGATTAGCAGCACGCGTCCTTTGCCACGGACGTAAGTAAACCCGGTCGCGCGATTGTTTTTGCGAAGCCCGTCTTGGTCATCGTTCTGGGGGATGAATTCCGCTTCGTAGGTGTACGGCGCCGGTTGATCAATCGTGTGTTGCAGTGGAAAGACGTTCTTGCCCGGATCCAGTTCGATCTCCTGCTCCAGCAACAGTGATTCTTCACCGGACACCGATTGTTTGACTCGCAACAAACCTTTGACCGGACCAGACGCATCGCCGTCGGAATCATCGCCGTCGGAAGCATCGCCGCCCGCGTTTTGGGTTGCCGAACCGCCGTCATCGCTGTAGTTGGTCACGACAATGCGTGCTTCGAACGGTTGCCCGGTACGAATCTCGGTCGGCAGGTCGACCTTTTCCACCAAGACTTCGTTTGCAAAATCAAGTTCGACGGGCACCACATCGATACCGATGCCGGCGTCGCCCAGTCGTGATGCCATTTGCGTCGCGCGGCCCAGGTTTTCGTTCCCATCGGTGACGATCACGATGCGGCGAGCGGTGTCTTCGGGCATTGATGCTTGCGCAAGGTTCAATGCCGATTCAATGTCCGTCGCGTCGGTTCGATCCAGATTGGATTCCAGACGCCGGACCGCGATGTCTTCATCGAACGGAGGCATTTCGATGATCGCGTCACGGCCGAAGACGATGATGCCGACTCGGTCTTCACGCGTATGATTCCGGTGGGTCGCGACGCTGCGGGTCACGTAATCCAGCATCACCTGGCGTTTGGCCAGCGGGATGCTCTCGGATTGATCCAGCACATACATCACGGTGACGCGGTCGCTGACCCAAACCAACTGGACACCCGCAATGGCCAGGACCACGCCGACCCAAACGATGGTGCGAAACAGCAACGCGAAACGACGTCGCCAAGGCCCCAAGACTTGTAATGGGCCCGAACCGATCCACCACAGCACGGGCAAAGCCGCCAACAGCCAAAGGTAGCCCGGGTGGTCAAAACCCAAACGCAGACTTGGCAACAAAGCCAGCAACGGAACGGCAAACGGCGTTTCTATCGTTCTTCTCCGGTGGTCGCGATTTCGCCCCAGACGGCGTTGGCCGCATCAATGAGGCGTCACTTCGTGCTTCGGATCTAGATCCAGCCACTTCGGGCAACCCTATGGTACGCCTGATCGCAACCACTTGCATTACACCAGGGCCCCTTACGTGGATGTCGTTTTGGTGGCCGGAAGAGTGGTTTTGTGCGAGGGTAGAAAGCAAAATTTCCAAAGGCACCAGATTTTCCAGCAGTCAAAAAGAACTTGCTAACCATGTGGGCAGAGGAAACATATTGGCGATCGGTCGCTCCATTATGGTGGTGTGTGGCCTCTAGGCAGGGGGGGGGGGCTGCCTCACGTCGATGGCCAATTTGGAGGCGTTGATTCTTGCCTTGTAGTCAAACAGTGCGTTCGAGGGTTCCCCAGAGTGCTTCAACGATTTCAAATGGACCGCATCCCAGTTAACTGTGTCCTTGCTCAATAGATTTGGTTTCAGGCTAAGAGGTGCCATTTGCAATCAAGGGATTTCCATCCAACGATCTTATTTTGGTGATGATGATGGCGACGGTTCTATCGTTAATTTGGGGAAACTGGGTCGTGCCCTTTGGTAAACCAGGGGCTTTTTCGTTATTTTGAGGCCCCGGGGCAACTAACTAACGCAAATGCAAACCTCAAAAAAACAACATGAGATCACTTAGCATCTTCAGCCTTGGCATTGCTCTGCTTTCGGTTGCAACCAGCCTTCCTGTTTACGCCGACATCATTGTTTCATACGGGGTATTTCCCTACAGCGATGCTGACAGCGGTGTCCGCGATAGTGTCGCTGGTGCTACCACTCTTACCGGAGTCACAGGCATCGACATGACTCGTGGCGGGGGGCTTCAGTACACACCAACGAATAACGCTTTCAATTCTGACAATTGGGCCACCAATTTGGATGGTGACCCGACGGTGCTAAATCCCAACGGTTACGTTGAGATCGGCTTTGCGCTCGATCCGGGATATTCTGCGACCCTAGATGAATTGATTATTGGAACCAGGTCGTCGACAAGCGGTCCAAGCCAGATTGGGGTTTTCGCGTCAACTGACGGATTTACAACGGCCATTGCGACAATCGATGAGGACAGCAACTTTAGCAACAGCATCATCAGCCTGGCATCCATCGGTACCGTCACCGGAGACTTTCGTCTGCGATTCCTTAACGTTGGAGGAGTCACACCGGCTAGTCCATCGATACCAGGAGAAGAAGACATGGACGAGGATAGTACATGGAGAATCATCAGCCACTTCGACTCTGGAACATTCACCGATCCACAGATAACCGGAGTCGTCGCGGTTCCTGAACCCGCCAGCTTGACCGCTCTGACCTTATGTGGCTTAGCTGGCATGGTTCGTCGCAGGCGACGAGTTTCCTAGGTCGAAGCACTGCACCATTTCATATGGCCATCGCCCGCACCCCGTAGCGAAAGGGGATGGTATCTCCCGATCGACGAACGGATTCCGGCGATCGGGCTGTTCGTGGTGTCGCTGGGGCGCAGGCAGGCCGTTTGCGTCTGAACGAAGGTAAGACTGAGTCCTGCAGTGGCATCCGATAAAGAATCGTGCGGGCCGGAAGAGAATCCGGCGGATTGGGGCTCGTGTGAGCCGTGTCCGACGACGTACTGAAATTCGGGCCGCAGAACTGGGAGAGAAAACAGGCTTCCGGTCGACCAATGGAATCACATCCCCACAACGTGATTCGGCTGCTTGCCCCTGCAGACGATTGATCGACCGGAAGCCGATGAGTGATCGCCGAGTCGTCGACAGGTTTGCCCCACGTCGACGCTGGTCCACTCACCCGAACGCTATCTCATAGACGCAAGGTTGCTCGTTGCTGCCGGCCGGGGGCGACGTTTGAATTGCAATTTGCCGCTGCATGGGCTGCGTTCACTGCTACCAGCTGCAGACGCCACACAATCGCGCCAATCGGAAACGCTGCCGACGCAACCGCTCGTTTCATCGGTATGGTTCAGCCCGAACGATCGTGCCCGTTCCGGCGATCCTTTGACGACGTCTTGATGGGCTGCGCCGAATTGCAAACTAAATTAATTCGTGATCCGGTCGCTGGCTGAACAACAGCGACGCCAAAACGGACCCGGCCAATCCCAGCATCCCCGCCGAAAAGATCGCAAAGGCGAACATCACCGATGGCAGCGCCAGCGTGTCGGGCATTTCTTCCGGTGCCAGCACGGTGATCACGACGCTTAGTGTGTTGTTAGCGAAATGCCCCAGCATCGCCGGATAGATCGACCCGCTTTGGTAGGCCACCCAACCCAAAAACAGGCCGATGGGAAACACCGTGACGACGTGCACCGGATCCATGTGAAAGGCGGCAAACACCAACGACGCAATGATCAGGCCCAGCAGAGCGCCGATCGCCCGGCCGACGGGAAAGGTAATGCGTCGGCCAAACCAGCGTCCCAGTGAATCTGTCAAACGCGTTTGCACGTAGCCACGAAACAAAAGTTCTTCGCAAATGGCCGGCGTCGCACCGATCATCAACGCCAGCGGAATCAGGAAACCATCGGTACCGTGCTGGCGAAAGATGCGCGTCAGTTCTTTCAGATGATCGCTTTCTTCGAAAAATAGCCCGCCGACCAATCCAGATGTCATGCCCACCAACGGAGTCGCCAGCATCGCCGACACCCAAGCCCAATAGGGCCAATTGCCACGCCGCAGCCCCAGTCTGTTTGCAAAGCCGACCGGCGATAACCATGCCGCGATGATGCAGGGAGCGATCAGCGCAAATTGTGGAAGCACAACGACGATGGGAAATCCCAGCCGAGATTCCGTAACGCTGATGGCGGTGTCAGGATCTCGTAATTGATCCAGCGACAATTGGCCGGTCACCAAAAAAATCGCCAGCAGAAACGCCGCCGCGCTGGCAACCATGTAAGTGCCAAGCGAAGCGGCGATCACCAAAAATACGGGCCAGATTCGTCGGGGACGTGGGGCGATCGACGATGATTCACTTGCCGTAGGATTCACCACGTCGGTACCGGAAACGTTGTCCGATGGAGACGGCGATGGCGGGGCGAAGGGTGTCGGTGAAGATGGCGACTGGTGACTGTCCATGCAGAAATGCCGTCAGGTAGACAAGAAATCTGAACGACCACGAGATTGCGAACCCATCATGGTGATCCGGCGGTTGCAGCTTAACGCCCGTGGTTGCAGCTTAGTGTAGGCATCCGGCGAACCGGCGTCACAATTCCTCGTGACGCCCAGCGACCGAAAAAAAGCCGGCATGATGCCTGTTGGAATCGGGTGCCGAATCAGATTGCTACAGCAGACCGTCGGTTTCGTTCAGCCCAAACATCACGTTCATGTTTTGGATCGCCGCACCACTGGCACCTTTGGTCAAGTTGTCGATGGCGCAAACGGCAATCCAGCGGTCGCCGGCTTGTCGCAACGTCATTTGGACATGATTTGTTCCGCTGACGTGCTTGGTGGCCGGCAAATGGTCGACCACGTGAACGAACGGTGACGAATCGTATTGCTGTTTCCAGGCCTGCATACCGTCGTCGATGGATCCGCCGGTGGGACGCAAGTAGATCGTCGACAAAATGCCACGGTCCATCGGTGTCAGGTGTGGCGTGAATGTGACTTCGATGTCTTTCCCGCTGATTCGATGAACCAAATCCTTGATTTCAGGCTGATGCCGGTGGGAACCTACCGCGTATGCCGCAATCGATTCGTTGGTTTCGCAATACAGCGTCGCAAGTTTGGGCGACCGACCGGCGCCGCTGACCCCTGACTTGCTATCGACGATGACATCTGACGGATCCACAAGGCCGGCCTTGATCAACGGCACCAAAGGCAAAATAGCCGACGTCGGATAGCAACCAGGGTTTGCGACCACATCGGCTGACCGAATGTCATCGGCAAAGAACTCAGGCATGCCATATGCCGTCACGCCGATCCGCTCGGGCCACGGGTGCTGCACGTCGTACCATTTTTGATAGACCTCGACGCTGGAGAGCCGAAAGTCGGCGCTGAAGTCGACGACTCGCAATCCCACATCGATCAACTGGCGAACCGTTTCGGCACTTGCACCGTGCGGCAGACAGCACATCACGACATCACAGGACGCCTTCATTTTGTCCGGGTCGAACGTTTCGATCATCACGTCGCTGCGACCAGCGGTCGATGGGTGCACCGCGTGGATCGGCTTGCCCGCATCCCCACGGCTGGTTGCGGCGGTCAAATTCGCGCTGGGATGACGGTCCAGCAAGCGGACCAATTCCGCCGCGGTGTATCCGGTCACGCCGACGATTCCGACACGTACGTTCATGAATTTGCTTTCGGTCAAATTGTTGCTGCGGCAAAGCCGAGGAGATCAAAACCCGATCTGTTCGGACTCTCGTTCGCTCTCGGTGCGTTCATACATATCAATGATCAACTGTTTGTCACAGTCACGTTGCTGGACTTTTCGTCGGGCGAACATTCGTTGTTGGGTGCTGATCATCACGTCCGCCGGCAAGAGCGACGTCTGCCCGAACAGTCGAGCGTAGTTCACATAGCTGGGGACGTTCGCGGTGATGAAGCCGTACATCATGCTGCACACACCGATAACTTTGCCGGTAAAGATGCCGGTGTTGATCGCCGTTTTGGAATAGTCACCCATGACGCATCCCAGGAACTGCATTCCGGTGGCGACTTTGGTATCGCCATACTCGATGTTGATCTTTCCGTAAGTATTTTTCAGGTCGCTGTTGCAAGTGCCGGCGCCAAGGTTGATCCAGCTGCCCAGGTAACTGTGTCCCAGGAAACCATGATGCTGTTTGTTGGTGTAAGGTTCGATGATCGATGCTTCGACCTCGCCGCCGATTTTAACCGTGTGCCCCAGAGACACACCGTCCTTGATGGCGGAGTGTTCCAGCATTCGAGTGTTGGCACCCACATACACTGGGCCTTCCAAAAAACAGAACGGGCCAATCTGGACTCCCTCTTCCAACACAATGGGACCGTCGTCGACGTGGATCGATTCATAATCGCCGATCTTTACGCCGGGACGTACGAAGACACCGTCTTGACGTTGTTCATAGTCGCCCGTGTCGATGCGAAATTGCATCGCCGACGGCATTTCCGCCATGTGGGTTTCGATCACATCGTGCGGCCAGTAGAACGCGGCGATGGCGTCGGTCACCGTGGTCTCGGTGATTGCGGGTAACTGTCCAGCCGTCTGCAGAAGCGCGTCGACCAATGGCGTCGTCGGAGCCCGCTTTTCGATCGCCTGTAATTCCTTCGGTCCGATCACCGCCGCCAACACCGCTTGATCACGTTCGTCCACGATCACGCCGTCGGATTGCCGTTTGGCCAATTTCCGCAGTGCGTCCAGCGCCGCAACGGTGGGAGCCAATCGTGCGTTGACCAGCATCACACTTTGACCGCCCTGGCCCACTTGGGATGGTGCTTCGATTTGGTGATCCAATTGCTGCAACGTCAACAAGTAATCACGCACCATCGCCTGAACACTTTGGGCATGCCCCTCGTCGACCAAACGTTTCAGCCAATCGATCAACCGGTGGCTGGCACACGTGACCGCGTAGGCGGGCCGAGCGTGAGTGATCGGGGCCAAGCGGTCCACGTGTCGGTCTTCGAAACAGATGATTTGCATGAATCAGTCGTGCGGAAGAAAAGGTCGCTGATAGTGGGATTATCGGGGCTGCGCAGTTTAAACCATGGACCATTTTCGTCGATCGGTCGCGTTGGTCGGTTTGCCGGTACGGGGGGCCACGGCCGTAATTAGTCTGCGACCGATGGTTTTGGCCGTTTTGTCGCCGTGCGGGCGAGACGAAAGGGTCGGTTTTTTGGCTGACACACCGTGTGGGGCGACCGCGTGCGTTTGGATTGGCGAGTTCTTTCGTTCTTTGCAATTCTGGCGTCGGCCAATTCGATGCCGTTGTTCGCCGATGCCGGTTCGCATCAGCGGATGGAGTTGAATCGCGCCGAATCGATTCCCAGTGATCCAAGATTGATCGCGCTGGCATCGGATTCGTACCTGAGTCGAAATCGGGCGTCGACGGATCTGTTGGACGTTTTGCGGCAATTGCCGGATGGATCGTCGCATCAGATGCAACTACTGCGTCAGGTCCGCCGTGCCACCACCAGTCGCGATCTGCAATTGCGATTTTCTGCCGCTCGAGTTTTGATGCGGTACCAAGATCGACAATGGCAACAACGTATCGGTGCTTTGGATCGGTCGCCACACGCTTCAGCCGTGCCGATTCGTCTTCCTGGATGGCCGGTCTATGTCCGGCTGGTGGGTGACACGTGCCAGACACGCGATCGATTCGCCAAAATGGTCCGCCATTGTCGTTCGCTGTTTCGCGCATTCGACGATCGCGGCGTTTGTGCTCCGGTGCAGATGGATGATCCTTGGTCAAGCGTGCTCCGCGAACTCTCGTTCACGACGAATGATGGGAATGTGGATCCAGTTCACCAGCGATGCCGAACACTCAGTGTATTGGTTCTCGATTTGTATGTGCAAAACCACAACCGCGTGGCCCAAAGCCAGACGCCGGGATCAATAACGGCGGTTCAGCCCATCGCGGCAAGACGCATCGCGACATCGGCGATGATTGATCGTCTTTCACGCTGTGCCACATCGCCTTGGCATCATGGTGTCGAAGTCGCCGAGGATTCGGATACGATCTTTGTCACCGTGGCCGACCATTGGTTGCGCAGCTTGCCGACATCGGAAGTCGACGATCGGCATTTGCGCGCCATGGCGGCCTACTGTGATCCATCGTGGACTCGACAGATCGCACATTGCCGGCTGAAAGATCCGATTTCATCGCCGATCACTCGTGCGGCGGCGGTTGCGATCCTTGCGAGGGCTTCGGATCAGGATCAATCGTCTTGGGATTGGGTCAAAGGTATTGCGGCTTCCGATCATCGTCCCGTTCACCAGGGCTACCAATTTGCCGACGTATCGAAGCCTTGCCAGACGCTAGTCAGTGATGTGGCTTGGGCGTTCGAGATCAGACGCCAGGGCGAAGATCCACGTGACCACGGCTTTCAGTTTTGTCGTGCGGATCCGACTTGGGGATTGGACCTCCAGTCATTGGGGTTTTCGTCACCGGTTGATCGCCATCATGCGAGACAGCGATCGGAAAGGCGGTTGAAGCCGAGTCGTTGACCAGCGGCCTGCGGGAAAGCGTTTTCTGAAAGAGGCATTCGGCTGCGTGGCAGGCATGCTGGTGCTGGGGCGCCGGGTGGATTGCCGTTGCTGATGAAGGCCGGGTTTTGCTAGTCCCCGATGCTTGGCATCTCAAAATGTCATCGGTACGGCCGCATCCCTGGACATCGACGCGATCGCGTGAAACACGCCGCACCCCAGCAGCCATTTGTCTATCGTGCCGCCGGCGCAACAGCGACGGCCTCGCCGGATGCTGCGCGTCGATCAGGGCGGTCGGTTGAATCCGGGGAAGGCTTGGTCCGCGATGCCCAACGCGAGATCTCGGATATCGTCCGCGAGGTGGCTGCGGCGGCGACCGCCCAGATGCCTGAATCAAGGTATTGGGCTTTTCTGGCCGACCGCATCCTGAGGGCGATGGCGGCCGAGGGAGTCACCGTTTGGCGAAAAGCATCGGCGACGGAGTTTGATGTTTGTCACCGGTTGGGCAATGTTGATTTTCAAGACTGGTCCAATGCGTCCCGGCAATCGCATCAGTGCATGTTGCACGAAATTGCTGCCGGTGCCGGTCCCGCGGTGGTGCCGTCCACGCCCGGTGCGACTGACCCCGAACAGCCCGCCAATCCGTCGCCCCACTCTGTCGCCGTGGTCGCGATCGACACCGACATGGGCGAATCTTCAGGCTCCGATCCCACCTACCTGATCGAAGTCCATTTGGAATCCGGCGGGGGCACCGTCACGCAACGAGGCTATCTGCGGTTCGTAGCCCAGATGGCCGACTTGGCCGGTGAATTCATGCGTCGCCAACTGATCCGGCGACTTCGCGACGATGCTAAGTTGTCCGATTGGATCGACCAACAATTCGATCGATGGAGCCGATTGTCGGACCCACGCAGCGTCATCGAATCGTTGGCCGATTCGGTCGCCGAAGGTTTCGATCTTGATCGTGTCGCCGTGGTGCGACGTGAAAGGCCACGCGAAGTGATCGCCGTCAGTCACGTCGACCAAGTCGATCGACACAGCGAAGCGGTCCGTTGGATTTTGCAGCAATCGCTTCAGACACCGGTCGACGACAACGGATGCTATTTCGATCTTGATCGCGACGTCGGTGATGGTGACGGCGAAGATGAAAGCTTGGTGTTGGATTGTCTGGTTCGTGTGGGGACGGCCAGTGATCTGGCTCTGATCGGGCTGAGAAAAGACAACCACTCCGGTTGTGCCGAAGAACATCGTGACCATCTGATCCGGCTTTGCCGAATGGCGGGCATCGCCATCGACATCAAAACAAAGGCGACAAAACGTTCGTTGCTGGGGCGTTGGCTTGCGCCCTCCGGTGCAATGAACGGTTCCTGGTATCAGCGTTACCGACGCCAGTGGATGACCGGGATGGGGATATTGACCGCAATCGTTGTGGCAGCGATGCCTGTCCCAAATATCGTGACGTCACCGGCGGTGTTGCGACCACAGCAGTGGCAAAGCGTCTGTTCGCCCCGAAACGCGGTGGTGGACGCAATCTATGTGCGGCACAACGATCGCGTCGAAGTCGGTGATCCATTGCTGACGCTGAAAGATGAAACGTTGGAACAGCAGATCAAACAGCTGCGTTCGGAACGTTTGCGGCTGGAGGCCGAATTGGCCGTGGAGACGGAGAATCTGATTCACCCGTCCGCCGACCGGTCTGCGGCGCGTTCACAAGCCAATTCGCGTCGTCGTGTCACCGAGTTGCGAATCGATGGGATCGACGCCCAGTTGGAGCACCTGCGAAGCGTTGAAGCTTCACTTCACGTGACCGCAAAACAGTCCGGAATCGTTGATGCTTGGCGGTTGCGGCAACGTTTAATTGATCGACCAGTGCGATTCGGCGAACCGTTGTTGAAAGTGGTGCGGTTGGACACTGCTTGGAATGCCGAAGCGGAAGTCGATCAGCGTCGCATGGGCGATCTGATGTGCTCGGGTGACGCGGGTGAGTTGTCCGTGGCCGTTTCCCCCGTCGCTCAACCCGATGTCCGCTGGGATGCCACCGTGAAATCGATCGGACCGGCCGTCGAATCAGAATCCGGTTCGGCGACCTTGGTGCAATTGGCTTTGCCCGACCACCTATCGATAACGGAGGACGCCACCGCGGCGGCTTCGCAGGGGGCCTTGGCTTCGGTTGCGTCGCCGGCACGTACGGACGCGGTTGGCAATGCGATGGCAAGCGAGAATCCCGTCGCTACGATTCCTCACGAGGGGATGCCGGTGCGAGTTCGTTTCCACTGTGGGACTTCACCGCTGGCATACGTGTTGTTCCGTGACGCCATTGATTCGGTGCGATCGTTCTGGGGGCTTCACTTTGGCAAACCCACGAAGACGGAGGCATCGACATGATTCGCCTCGCAGTGAATGTTCGTCCCGCTTCGCTTCCGATCACTTCGGCTTGCTTCTGGATGCTGTTTGCTTCAGTCGTTGTCGCCGACCAAGGGAAAGGTGGTCGCGTCAATCGTATCGAAGTCCAAGCCAGCCAGTGTGTTGTCCGCTACGGCGCCGAAGTTGATCTACCCGCTTTGTCCGACGGCGTGGTGACTCAATGGGCAGTCGGACGCAATCAGGTGGTGGTCAAGAACCAAGTCATCGTTAATCTCACCAATGACCGACTGAACCGCCGGCGGCAGACTGCGATCGAGCGATTACGTTTGGCTAGGACGCAAGCCGAAGACACGACGACGCTCGATCATGCGGAAGCCGCGTTGGCGGATGCGAACGAGGAACTGCGACGTTATCGAAGTCGGTTCGGCGAACCGGATTCGCTTGGCAATCCCACCTTCCGAGCGTTGACGCTAGCCGTGTCCCAGGCCCAGCGCCAGTACGACCAGGCCTTGGCCGAACACGCCGAGGCGGAGCAACGGTGTCGCGTTCGCGAAAGTGAATTGGCGGCGATCGAAACGGACTGTCAGGCCTTGCAGTTAAGATCGCCCATCGACGGGATCTTGGTCGATGTCTATCGGGACAGCGGCGAATGGGTCGAACGCGGCCAAGCGATTGCCAAGATTGTCAGTCCGGAACATCTGACCATCGATGCACTGATTGCCCAGCAGGTCGCCGGACGTGCACATTGCCAGGGATGCCCTGTATCGATTCGGTGGGACGTACCGAATGACGAGGGGAATCCACAGACACGGCGATTGGATGGCATCGTTAAATCGGTGGATCCCCAGTGGTTGCCCGGTGGGTACCGCCGCATTCACGTCGACGTCGCCAATCAATTGGTCGGCAACGAGCACGATGGCATCGCTGATTGGATACTGTACCCGGGACAAGACATTCGCATGACGGTGGCGGTCATGTCACCGACGATCCATCGTTCCAAGGGGGATCCCTACCGAACGATGTCAAATGCACCGATCCCCTTCACGGGACAACCGGCGATTCGCCCCGGCACGATGCCTTCGCGAGCCAGCTTGCAGGCGGAGATTCGCCTGAGCCGAAATCGGCGACGCTCGGAGATTTTGCGATGAGTTCGTCTCCGTGCTCGGTCGGCGATTCGGTGGCGTCACCGCGGTTGCGAACCGACTTGCATGTGTTGCATAAGGGCACCGAGTCTCGGTTCCGAACCGTCTATTGCGACATTAGCAAGACGTTTGCCCAGACGACCCGACGATTGTGGGATCGGCTTCAATCGGGAAACGCTGATCCGGAACATTGGGAACAAGCAGCGCGAGTTGGGTGGACGCGGCAACGTCTCGGGACTGCTCGCCGTCTGCCTTCGCCCTTGGCGGTCGAAGTTCCTTTGTTCGGCGCTTCCTCGATCGCCGCCAAGCTTTCGGGCTGGACCGGTTGGCTGTTTGCAACATCCGCGGTCAAGTGTTGGGTCGTGTTGTCCGTTGTCGCTTGCGTCTTGATGCTATTGCAGTTCCAGGTGTTTGCATCGGAGCTGGCCGTTCTGCCAGAACGCTTGGGACAGTTGCCGGTTGCGGTGCCATTCTTGTTGCTGTGCGTTACCAAGATCGGCCACGAACTAGGGCACGCAATTGTGTGTCATCGCGTGGGGGCGACGCCGGGAAAAATTGGGGTCTTTTTCTTTTGCGGAATGCCATGTCCCTATTGTGATGTGACGGATGTTTGGCGTCAGGCGTCTCGATGGCAGCGCGCTGCTGTGATGTTGGCGGGAATTTACGTTGAATGGATCATCGCAACGTTGTCGGTCATCGTCTGGTCGGTGGCTGACGATCCCTCCGTTCGATTGGTTTGTGTGAATCTGATTGTCTTGTGTGGCATCAGCACGCTGATGTTCAACGGCAATCCGCTGATGCGATTCGACGGATACCACGTGTTGGCCGATTGGGTGCACAGTGTGAACCTTCGCTATGAAGCGGCGCAGTGCAGCCGCCAATGGATCCTGGTGCGGTTGGCCGGACGACACTCGGCGACTTTGCCGGCGACCTCGCGCCGCAGGTTTGGGATGCTGGTTTACCATGTCGCTTCCACGGCGTATCGATTCACGGTTTTGGTCAGCATCGCAGGCTTCGTCGCATGGTTGTTCGATGCGGCGGGCGCCGGTGGATTAGGGACGCTCGTCATCACGCTGGCACTGATCGTTTGGATGACACGGATGGCAACACGGTGGTGGACCGTTGCGTCTGGTCAATCGGATTGGGGGCAAGTCGAAACGCCGCGACGATTGATCTTCGCGATTTCGATTCTGGGGTTGCTTTTGATTGCCTTGTTGATGCCGCTGCCTCGGTATCGATACGCCACCGGATATCTGGATTCCGGATCCGCGACGGCGGTCTATCTTCCTGATTCCAGCGTGCTGGAAAGCGTTTCGGTTGGCTTTGGTGATGTGGTCGATGGAAACACGGTGCTGGCCGAAGTCGATTCGAGTGAGCAGCGTTTGGAATGGATTCGTGCGTCATCCGAAGTCGCGATTGCCCAACAGCAATTGTCCGATGCCAGGAATTTGACAGGCAATCACCAACGCCAGCATGAACATTGGATTCGTGCTCAATCATTGGTCAAATCCGCCGTCGCGAAAAGTCAATCCGCGGAAGAATCATTATCGCGTACTCGATTAGTCGCACCCCATGCAGGACTGGTTTTGCCACCGCTGGCACGTTGGGACCGTACCCAGTCTTGGTCGGCCGATCGGACTCGTGTGTCAGCGATCGGGTTGTCCCAAGGTGTGGGACAGCGAGTTGCACCGGAGTCAGGCTGGTGCCGTGTGGCGCGCGACGGATCGATGGTTGCAATTCTACAAATTGACGCCGAAGATCGAGACGAGATCTTTCGCGGTGTTGATGTCAGTTTGACCGTCGCGACGCGTCCAGGCCATGTCTGGCATTCCGTTGTCGAATCGGTGTCGGTCAGTGATGAAGCCGCTGAGCCGTCGCCTTGGCAGCAGGCAAGCTATCAAGTCAGCTGTCCGCTTTTAAGTGCTGAGTCGGCCGACGCAGAACCGCTGCATGTGTTGGCCGACATGGGTGGTGAATGTCACGCGGTTTTTCATCTGAAATCGCGTAGCCTGCTCGGGCATCTCAAAGAGGCTTGGTTACGATGGATCCAATCGTCATAGACCTTCCCCTCTTTGTGCACCGAGACCAAACGCATGTCGCGTGACGATACAGACGATTCCAACACCACAGATGTCCGGCATGGCAACCGCGACGGTGATGATCACAGCGCGAAACGACCGAACGCCGACGAACGATATCCGGCCACCGTCGTTCCACATCCGCATCCCGCCGCGATCGATGAAGATGAATTGCTGCGGCAGTGCGACCGAAGGGCACAGCGTCGCAGCGGTCCGGGCGGTCAACATCGAAACAAGACCA
Source organism: Crateriforma spongiae (assembly GCF_012290005.1). NCBI lineage: Bacteria > Pseudomonadati > Planctomycetota > Planctomycetia > Pirellulales > Pirellulaceae > Crateriforma > Crateriforma spongiae. Next base: position 113,292 of record NZ_JAAXMS010000010.1, on the reverse strand, counting down.
GCACTGGCATCTTCTGGACGCATCGTCCGACCGGGCATATCGGTGAAGCCACGGAACGACGAAGCCAAGTCGACAATCAACGCGAAGCGTTTCAAAGATTGCGGATGAAATTGGCGATTGCGGTCCGTACTGACCCACGCTCGGTCGACGGTCCGCGGGCTCAGGACTCGGTTGCGCGACGCTGGCGCGATCAGTACGCGGGGTCACCGCTGCGAATCGCTTCATCCAATGCGAACCTGGCGGCGGTAATTGCGGTTTTGTTGGATGATCTTTGGGATGCGGGCGGGCAGCCCAGCCTTGTGGCCGATGATTGGAACGTGTCGACCAGTGCAATCGTCCGTTTGTTGCGTGGCCAACCTGCCGCGTTGCAATTGGTCAACCAGATTCGCCAGCACCACGGTCGAAAACCGCTGCGTTGATTGAACGCAGGTGATGGTGCCAACGTCGGTTCCGTTTGTCAGCCTAGCCCGATCAGCCTTGACCGGTCAGCAACGCGTTCAACGTTTCTCGAAACTGTTGCGGCCGTTGATCGGGACGCAGGCGGGCCAGCCATTGGGATTGTCGCGAATTGATCGCCAGCGGCTGATCAATCGAAGGAAACTCGGGGACCAATTTGCCGACGATCTGCAGACAAAGTTCATCCAAACCCTGGCCGGTGGTCGCGGAAACCCACAGCACCGAGTCTTTGTGGTCTGACGTCATCAAATCGTTTAGGTCATCGTTGTTCAGATCGATCTTGTTGACGAGCCGAATGATCGAAGGTTCGTTCGACGTCGTTGACCGGGGCGGAAGAAACGAGTCGACATTCCAAGCGTCTCCAAAGTCAGAACCAGACTTGGCCGACTTCCAATTCGGAAGGTCCGTGACTTCGATCAGCAAATCGGCTTCGGCCAGCACCTTTTGTGCATGCTGGATGCCCGACATTTCGATCCGATCATCCGTGCTGATGACGTTCGATTTGTTTTCAACCAAGTGACGAAGCCCGGCAGTGTCGGCCAGCCGAATCGGCAAACCGTCCAGCGTGGTCGATGTCCAAAGGACGTCGCGAGTCGTGCCGGGCTGGTCGTAGGTGATGCTTCGTTGGTAGCCGACAATCGCATTGACCAAGCTGCTTTTGCCGACGTTGGCCGGTCCGCAGAGAACCACTCGAAATGGATCTCGCAGGCGAGTCGACCATCTGGCATGACGCAGAATTTGGTCCGCTTGCTGTGCCAGAGACACGACCGCCGCCTGAGAATCCGATTCCAGTTGATCCAATGCATCGATCGTCCATCGGGCCAGTCCCGCGCGAACTTGGGTGGCGGCGTATCCCGCAGTCCGTCTTGTTGTGCAGTGAATCAGGCAATCGGTGGCTTCACGGATCAGCAAGTTCGCACCGGTTTCGCCGGATGACTGGGACTCGCTGCATTGGACTCCTGATTCGGACAGGTCGTCCATGATTCGACCCACCGCCGCGATCCCACCGTGACAATGGACTTCGAACTGGTCATCCGAAATCGGGGTGATCACGACGTCTTCGCCGCTGTCACTGCGGCCACCATGCCATTGGCCGAATCGAATTTGACCGGTTCGCCAAGCCGTATTGGAAGCGGCCTTGAAATTGGTCTCGATGGCCGACACGGCGTCGGGACCATGGACCTGGACCACCGCGACCGCCGAACGTCCCTGACCGGTCAGGCGTCGGGCGACGGTGGACACGGCCGGTGATGGTTTGGGGGCGGGCAATTCCGGTATCACGTCAAAAAAGGCTTCGGCGATCAGCCACCACAACTGTGGCCATGGGATGCGTCGATCGAATGCTTGATCGATCCGAAACCACTGTTGCGATTGGAAACCGTTTTGGCAACCGACGGTGCCCCATCACCGAGCGGTAGATTGACCTGATGATGTTGGTGGATTGCGTCGTCGATCTTCGCCGGGCGACATCGGTTCTTCGCTTTCCCACATGCCCCATCGCGACACCATACGACACCATTCGCGACACAGACGTTCCGCGACGAACAGGCTGTCGGCGGCAAAGCTGGGAATCCGACGTAACCATTCACAGGCAATGCGAACGGATCGTTGCGCTCCGACAATCACGTTGGTCTGCCAACGATCTGAAACCAGCCAAGGCCCACCGGATAGAATGTAAGCAAGTGGATCGACGGGCAGGCATACCGGAACGTTCAAAGCATTGTGGTGTGCGGCGATCCAGTGCAACGCGTCCGGTCGCGGCAGTGCCACCAACAGAACGTCGGGGCTGTGCTGCTGAAGTTGCTGTTCAACGGATCGTCCTTTGGATTCACAGTGTGGCCGAGTGTTCACCCCAGGCAGTCGTGATCTCAAGCGGTTCGAAGGCGCGGACGCTTCCAGGTGAATACGGTTTACATTTGCGCCGGTTTCGCGAAGTTTCTGAATCATGTTTTCAGTGGATTCGTCGTCGCGTCCCAGCACCGAGATTCGCCAACCGCAGTCGGTCGAGTGACGGGCGATCGCGTCCGCAAGCTTGGTGTCGCAGACTCTTTCGGGCATCGGTGTTCCGGCCAGGCGACTGCGCCAGTTGCCGATGCGGCTGCTGATGACGCAGAACGCGGCGCGATCCAGTGCATTGGCCGTCTGGGGGTCCTCGTGCCGGCGTCGCAAATCGGCCAGTTTGACTGGAATCACCGTCTGTCCCGCTCGTTGATGGACCATCACCGCAATTCGATGCAGCGTTTCACCGATCGTCAATTTGGCGATCGACGTGCCCGACATCCGGATCGTTTCCAAATCGGGTTGCTGAACTGCGGGACCGTACGCACCGGTGTTCTGTGAAATAGCGGGGCGGCCGGGTGCCGATTCCGTCCCATCGGTGGCGGGCGGTAGGATGGTGACATCGGGCACGGACTGTGAACCGGGCAGAATCGTCGGTGCAGACATCGGGCGAAGCTTCAGGTCGGGATGAAACGTCAAGGTGGTCAACCAAAACTTAGGACGCTTCCGCCGTGCGGCTTCCATGATGAACACTTGTGTTGTCAGGGGACGCGGGCTTGGTGTGACGATTGCCCCGTTGATAGCGATCATGACGGCAGCGTATCCTCCCGTGCCCGCAGCCGCGTGACCCTTTTGTCATCGCGATGCCAAAGAAATCATGGCGGAACACCGCTAACATGATGTCGCTTCCTATGGCTTCGTTGGCATCGGATCAACCAGCGGCCTTCTTATGAAACCTTCGTTCGCAGGATTAACGTGACACGCCAGATCGTCATCACTTTGGAAGGACTCTCCGTCGATGCGATCGGTTGCTATGGTTCCGCATTCAATCAAACGCCGACGATCGATGCGATGGCGTCGGACGGATTTGTGTGGGACAGGTTGGTCTGTCACGACGATCGGCCGGACGTTGTTCTGGCGACCTTGGTTTCCAGTCGCCACGGAGGATTGCTGATTGATGATGGCACGATGCCGTCGGTGGGCCGGGCTTTCGATTCGGTTCAAACGATGCCAATCGATTCCGCCGACAAATCGGTGGCCAATCGCGTGGAAGACACTCATTTTTCACGGTTGGTCCAGAGCTTGGACGAAGCCGTGAATGCGGACAGCCCGGCAGAGCGTATCTGGTTGCACAGTGGATTTTTGGCGCGGCACTGGGACGCGCCACGGGATCTGTTTCCCGTCGACGAAAGCTGGGACGACTGGGGCGATGACGATCAAGAATTCCTGGACACCGAACCACCAGGAACCGCGTCCGGCGGGGTGCCACAGTCGGAAACGGATGGCGAAGGTGCTTGTCCGCCAATCTTCGAAGGCGTGGAACCTCCGGTGCATCCAGTTGTTGCCAATGACCCGGTGGATCTGATCATGGCTTGGATGCGTACCTATGGGTGCCAAGTGCGATTGATCGATCAGTTGCTAGATCGATGTGTCGATTTGGCCGATCAGATCGATGCGACCTTGATTTTGATGGGGACCAGTGGATTCAATCTCGGGCAAAACGGTTGGATCGGGCACGGTTGCGGGCCATTGCGAAGTGCCCAAATTCAGGTGCCGTTGATCGTCCGAACGCCACAGGGGATTCATCACGATGTCGGGATGCGGTGGCCCAAGTTGACCGGGTCCCAGGACGTTGCCGCGACGGTTATTGCGGAAGACTTGGTGGATCGTCTGCCATTTACGGCCGAACAGTGGGCCGCCGATTCGGATGACACGTTTGATCCAATGCTGGTCACGCAAACAGAAACCGCAGATCGCTGCGTCAATACCGGCGGATGGTTCTATGTTCGCGATCGTGATCAAAGCGAACACTTGTATTTGAAACCCGATGACCGTCACGATCACAACGACGTCGGCCGCTTGGCGCCCGACGCCTTGGATCGTTTATCGACGGATGGTTAAACGCAGATTTCAGCGTTTGTATCCGTCGTTTTTATGACTCGGATCAGCCGGCCAATCGGCTCATCTTGCCACTTTCTTCGGCCAACAGGTAATAGAAAGTGACGCGACATTTGGCTCGATCGCCTTTCATACGCTCACAAACCGCCTGGATCGCCTTGTCGGCTTCGGCGTCGTCCAAATCGAGCGTCTTACGGCAATAGCCGTCCTTGATGGATTCCAGTTCGCCATCGTCGGTCGCTGCGACGATGGCCGAATCGCGGTTGTCCAATGCGATACTGAGATGATTGACCAACGCGGCCACTGCATCTTCGTTGGGCGATTCGACATACTCTTTGACGTTTTTCAAATAGTCGCTCATGGATTCAATCCCAGTGCGTTAGGCGGTAAGAATTGCCAGTGAATAGTGAACGGTGGACAGGACTATAGCGTGTTCACCGTTGACCGACCAACACCCGCATCGATGACGATGCAATGGCGTGGCATCAACGGGCCAGACGGAAGCCGAAGAATTCAATGGCGACACGGCTAGCCGATACGGCAAACCGGTTGGCCAAGTCTGCGAAATCGTCATAACCCGCGTCAACGAAAAGATTGCCGCGATCCTGCGCCGTCAACAAGATCTCGATTGCCGAGTCTGTGTCGCGCGGGGCGAGAGTGCGACCTAGCTTTCGGCATGAGCTGGCTGGTCATTCTATTCGTTCTCGCGTCTTTGCCGTGGCTGTTGGTGGTCGCGCCGCGTACCGAACCGGTACGCTTTGCCGCCATCATTTTGGCCATCGGGACCGTTTTCGGACCCAACTTTTTCAGCATCAATGGCCCCGTTCAGCTGAGTTTGGATCGAATCCTGTTGGCCGGCCTGGTCATGCTGATGGCGATCCGTGTGTTGCGATTCGGCGATCGAATCGAATCGCTGTCACGGCTGGACGTCGTCGTGGTCTTGTTCGCCGTTTGGTCGCTGGCCAACTGTGCCGTCTATGGTTTGACCAAAGGTGACCCACCTGCGATCGCCAGGTGGTTGTTCACCGTTGCGGTGCCCGTCGTTATCTATTTCAGCGTTCGCATTCGCCCGACCGCCGGCGACAGTCACGTAAGGCGAAACGATTCAGAAAGTCGTGGCGACAACTTCCAGCGCAGCGTCCAGTGGGCCATCACGATTTTGATCACGCTGTGCGTCTATCTGGCGTTGACCAGCGTTTTCGAACAGCGCGGTTGGCGTGCACTGGTGTTTCCGCGATTCATCAATGATCCGGAGCATTGGGAGTTCTTTGGCCGTGGTCGCGGACCGTTGTTGAACCCGATCGGCAACGGCATGGTGATCACGCTGGGGCTATGTGCATGCATCGTTCGTTTCTTTTCCAGTGGACGTGTCGGAAAGATCGGATATGGAACATTGGCGGCGATCACGCTGGCCGGTGCCATTTGCACGATGACCCGCAGCGTTTGGATGGGCGCATTTTTGGCCGGCGGGCTGTTGTGCTTTTCCCGCGTGCCGATGCGGTTGCGGATCGTAACGATCGTCGCTGGTGCCATTTTGATCGGTGCCATGTTTGCCGGCTTGAAAGACCATCTGTTGGCATTCAAACGCGACGAATCATTGTCGGCGGCCCAAACCAAGGAAAGTGTGGAATTGCGACCGCTGTTGGCGTTGGTCGCCTATGAAATGTTCAAGGACCGTCCGATCACCGGACACGGGTTTGGTCAGTACCGCCAAAAAGCCAAGCCCTATCACACCATTCGCAATTACGACATGCCGCTGGAAAAGGTCCGGCCGTATGTGCAACACAACCTGTTTCTGTCCTACCTGACCGACCTGGGGTTGGTCGGTCTGTCTCTGCACCTGTTTGTCCTCGTCGGCATCTTCTGTTTGGCGTGGGGGCTGAAGTCGACTGGCAAGGACGATACTGCCACGCATGCGGTGGGCATGCTGATGGTCGGTTGGCTGGCAGCCTATTTCGTCAATGGAATGTTCCATGACCTTTCGATCATCACGACGATGACATCGTACTTGATGTTTCTGGTTGGATTGACCGTCACAAGTCATCAGGTGCAAGCGGTGGGAACCGCAGGGGCATCCGCTGGTGTCGATCGCCGTGCCGCCCGCAGTGTGGTTGAAGGCAAGGTCGCCGGCCCGACTGTGGGGCTGGCATGAAAGCCCTCGATTTCGCCACGCCCACGTCGAATCGCCCCTTGATGGATTCCTGCCCTCGCCTTCATGGACGTTGTCTTTTTGCCACTGGATTCGCACCATGAAAGTCTTGGTAACCGTCGGGACCGAACAGTTCCAGTTTGATCGATTGATGAAAGCCGTCGAACGGTTGGCGGCGGGTCAGGCCGAAAACCAGTTTGTCGTGCAGTATGGATCCAGCCAGTATGTGCCTGTTGGATCCAACGTCGAAGCATTCACGCTGTTGCCGGAAACTCGATATCGTGATGTCGTTCGCAACAGTGATGTGATCATGACCCATGCCGGCGACGGCAGTTTGGCAATGGCCAATCAACTGGAAAAGCCTTATCTGTTGGTCCCACGGCGTGCCAAGCTTTCGGAACACGTCGACGACCATCAATTGGAACTGGCGGATCTGGCCGGAAAAAATCAAGTGCCGACGGCTGTCTCACCCGATGTGGATTGGTTGTGTGACGAACTGGAAGGTTTCACTCGGCAACCGAGATTTCAGCCGTTTTATATCGACAAATCTCGCCCATGCGACCGTTTGCGTGAATTGACCCTGGGACGCCGCGGGAAAGTCATGTTGGTGACTTCGGGCGGCGGACACATGGACACGATGAAAGCGATTCGTCCGTTCTGGGATGAATTCGAATCACGCTGTTGGGTCACGTTGAACGATACCGATGTCGGAGACGATTCGGCGGCGACGGTTTATCGAGGTGTCGGGCCCACCAACCGCAGTCTTGTCAAACTGTGCAAAAACTACGCGTGTGCCAGACGCTGGATCGATCGTGAACGTCCAGATGTCGTACTTTCGACCGGGGCAGCGATTGCCGTCGCGGTGATGCGGGCCGCCAAGGATGTGCATCCGGCCACACAAACGATCTTCGTGGAAGCGCCGACGCGTGTCGCCGATCTGTCATTGAGTGCAAAATTGGCGATCTGGATGCGGTGCTTGGATGCGGGAACCTGCTTTCATGAACCGATCGCCCAGCAATACGGCCACTTTCACCTGGTTTAGCGGTTGGATTGCTGGGACGCGTCGTGCTGTGGATTTTCGTACCACACCACTCCCAAGGCGAATCGTTCTTCGCACGTAAGTATGTCTTGATCGCCGTCACCGTCGATGTCCACGCATTCGATGCGATCAAACTTCGCGCCTTGTGCGGTCCCCAGCCGGGACCAAGACGTGTGCTGGGGATCCGAGATCCAGATTCCGATGGCTGGCGTCGGATCGGCATCGTCCAGCGTGTTGGCCGTCATGACCAAGCGTCCGTCATTCAGCCTTGCGATTGCTTTTCCATGTGGCACGCCGGCCGGGTTGGGAAACGGCCGACTGTGCCAGGTCCCATCGTCGTTTCGGTCGATACGCAACCAAACACCGTCTCGGGTCGCAACGAACAATTGATTGGGATCGGCTTGCAGGAACATCACTTCGTGATCGCTCTGGTGCAAGATATGGTCATTCCAAGGTGAGTCACCTGAAAGATCGTCGGGTTGTTCCAGCCAGCCGACCCCGCGTAGTGGTCCTTTGCGGTCGCTGTAGACGATGTCGTCATCGCCGTCCTGATCCATATCGACACATCGCAATGACATGATCCATCCCGCGTCTCTTAATCGCTGCGGCGTCCATTGTTCGATCGTTTCAGGCGTCCCGACGGTGGGACGCAATAGCGTGATTGACGCGTTGCGTCCCTTGGATCCAAAGACAACCGCTTGTCGACCGTCATGCAACTGAATGCCATGACCGAACATCCATTGTTCTGACGCCAGTGAAGACAGCGTTTGGCTTCGCCACCGTTTTGTCGCGTCTTGATTGGGATTCCGAACATCGATGGTTTCCGACGTGTTTCCGTTTGGTCGATGAAGCATGACTTTCCGTGTTTTGCCCTCGTGACAACTGATCACTTCCAACTGCCGATCGCCATCGACGTCGATCGGAAATGCGTCCTCGACCGAATCGCCGTGGCCGATCGTCAATGCCGGCCATGGCTGTGTCGCGGGGCCGGAACCCGGATGCAAGTACAGACGAACCACCCCGGATTCTTCCCATCCCGTCACGATGTCGGTTCGGCCGTCATGGTTGAAGTCGCCCAAGCGGACTCCGTCGGCGCCGACCAATGAATTGTCGATGGTGTGCCGTTGCCATGATGCGGTGGGATCCGATGACCTGATTTCAGGCGACGGCGGATCAGCCGATGAATCGCCATTCCATGCGGTCATCATTGATGCCACCAAGCAAAGGGCTGGCAGGATGCGGCGCGAAAATCCAATCAAGGATACAGAAGGCATGGATACGATTGCTGAAAGGTCGAAGGGTGAAGTCACGGCGTTGCCTCGGGACAGATCGAGTGATCGAGGCGCATTCTATCCGGTGTCCAAAGACGTCGTTCGGGATGCTCCGTTGATCGTGGGGGCGCAAAGGTGTAGCGGGCTCGCGGCGGATCAGTCGTTGCTGGATCACGACCGGGATGGACGGTATTACGCGGTCGTTTCGAAGCGTCCGATGCGTGGGCCTACGGTGGACATGGATCTGCGGGGGCGTTTGGCGGCCATCGACCGGGGGCATGGTGAGACAGGTTTGCAGTACGTCACGATTTGGCGACTCCGTCGGTGACGCCGCGTGATCCGTCTCCCCAAATTTAGACCGATTCGGCTAATCTATGGCCGAAATCCCACCGCCGAGGTGTGGACGCGATTTATGGACAACGGGAATCGGCACCGTGCACATTGCCACAACGATTGGAATGTTACTGGCTGCCAGTCTGCTGGCCGGTTTGGTGGGCGAATGGTTGCGGCTGCCCAAGGTAACGGCATATTTGATTGCCGGATTGTTGCTGGGGCCCAGTGTTTTCGACTTGGTTCCGCACGATCACCACGAGTTCTTGGAACCGCTGACGAAGCTGGCGATGGCGCTGGTGCTGTTTCATCTGGGGGCTCAATTCCCGATGGAGCAAATGCGGCGGTTGGCGGCCAAGGCGATTCCGCTGTCACTGGGGGAGATTTTTTTGACGGTGGCCTTAGTCACCGCTGGATTGATCCTGTTGGACGTCAGTGGTTCGAAAGCTTTGCTTTTGGGAACGTTGGCAGTGGCGACTGCCCCGGCGACGACGATGTTGGTGCTTCGCGAAACGGGAGCGGCCGGTCCGGTGACGACGATGACTGGTACTTTGGTCACGTTGAACAATATCGCCGCGGTGGTGTTGTTCGAATTGGTTTGGCTGGGGATCCAGCTGGCCGGCGGCGAATCCGATGTTCAGCCGGTCCAGGTGCTGGCAACGCTGGGGATCGATCTGTTCGGATCAGCGTTTTTGGGTTTCCTGGGTGGATTGGTGGTCAGTTACTCATGTGAATTGCTCAGCCCTGGTCGCTGGTTGGTTTTGTTGATCGGCGTGAGCGGATTGTTGCTGGGCATCAGCGAATCGTTGGACTTGCCCTACATGTTGACCTTCCTCGTGCTGGGCGTGGTGGTGGTCAATTCATCCGGCGCGGCGGAGAAAATCATCGGCCAGTTTGATTCGATTGGCGGTTTGTTGACGGTCGTCTTCTTTTCCGTCCATGGATCGGAAATGAACTTGCAATTGCTTTGGCAGGTCGGAACGGTCGGTGTTGCTTATGTGGTCTTGCGATGTGTCGGTAAAGTCCTGGGCGTGTATTTCACCGCTCCCTATGCATCGGTGTCACGTGAGGTCCAAGTGTGGCTGGGGCCGGCATTGCTGGCTCAGGCGGGCGCGGCCATTTCGCTTGCGACCACGGCCAAAACACGCGACCCGGAAATGGGCGGCGACGTTCAAGCAATCATTCTGGGAACGGTGATCTTCTTCGAAATCATCGGACCGTTGTTGACGCGACGATCGGTATTGCAAAGTGGCGAAATGCCCATCGCCAATTCGATTCACCATACGTTCGGCACCCCGATGTCAGCGCTTCGCAATGTTTGGACACGATTGTCGGGATCGGCGGGGCTGACGGGGCGTGAACCCCAGACGGACCGAATGAACGTGGAACAGGTGATGCGTCGCAGTGTCGACGGAATCGCGGAAAGTGCTGATTTCAATGAAGTTTTGCACTTCGTCGAAAATTCGCACGACAATACGTTTCCCGTGTTGGATGACCGGAGAGCGGTGGTGGGTTTGATCCGATTTGATTTATTGAACCAAGCTTGCTTCGATCCGCACGAAGATCATTTGTTGCTGGCCAGCGATTTGGCCACACCGCCCGAAGTGCTGTTGCGTCCCAGCCAACCGGTGCGCGACGCCGTCGAACTGTTTCGACAGACGACCGATGACTGTGTGCCGGTGGTCAGCGATGATTCACCTCATGTTTTGATCGGGACGCTGCGTCGTGGCGACCTGACGAATCTGCTGATTCGCGATCGCAACCAAAAGAATCGCCAACAATCCAAGAGCGACCAGAATGGCGACCATTAGCGGAGCGACGAGATCGACCGAGCGTATTGAAACGCTTGATTTGATCCGCGGATTCGCATTGCTGGGCATCTTGGTGATGAACGTTCAGTCGTTCGCCATGCCGTCGGCCGCCTATTTGAACCCGACGGCGTACGGTGATTTGACGTCTTGGAATTACGTCGTCTGGTATTTGGGGGCGTTGTTGGCCGACACCAAGTTCATGAGTTTGTTTTCAACGCTGTTTGGTGCCGGAATCGCGTTGATGGCCCAGCGGGCAAAACGGGACGGCCGACCGGCAACCGCCCTGCACTATCGACGCATGGCGGGCCTGTTTGTCATTGGCATGGTGCACGCCTATGTGTTCTGGATCGGCGATATCTTGGTGCCCTATGCGATTTGCGGGTGCCTGATCTATCCGTTGATCGGGCTTCGATGTCGATATTTGTTGGCGCTTGCCCTTGGCTTGCTTCTGGTTCGGATTGCGATCGACTTGTTGTTCGGCTGGTCGATGTCGTACTGGGATGAAGCGGCAGCGGCGCAGGTGGCTGCCGAATGGCGTCCGGATGCCCAGATGCTGTCGCGAGAATTGGCGGCATACCGTGGCGGTTGGTTGGATCAATCGCAGTACCGTGTTCCGGGAGCTCTTTCGATGCAGTTGTTTGTGTTCCCCGTCATTCTTTCTTGGCGGATTGCGTCGATGATGCTGATCGGTGTCGCCCTGATGAAAATGGGCGTTTTGTCCGGTCGCCGCAGCATCTTCTTTTATCAAACGATGACTGTCATCGGATTGGCGATCGGGTTGCCCGTGGTCGCGTGGGGCATCTGGCAACATGAACAGCACCAGTGGGACCTCGGGTACAGCTTCTTCTTTGGCCAGATTCCCAATTTTGTCGGCAGCCTGTTCGTCGCAGCCGGCTACATCGGCGGGCTGGAATGGATCCGCCGGACCCGAGTTGGCCCGACGTTGGCGGACTGGTTGGTACCGGTTGGCAAGACAGCTCTGACGAATTACCTGATGCAAACGCTGATCTGCACCACCCTGTTCTATGGACACATGATGGGGTGGCTGGCAATGGAGGGCTGGTTCGGTTCCGTATCTCGGGTGCAACAAGCGGTCGTGGTCATGGCCATCTGGACGTTTCAATTGATCGCGTCGCGATGGTGGGTTTCGCGTTTCCGTTTCGGGCCCATGGAATTCGTTTGGCGATGGATGACCTATGCCGGACGTCCCCGGCAATCATCGGCGGTAAGTCCGCTGAACTGAATCGGCCCGTCGCTGTCATGCCGCGACGGCTTGCGGCGGCGCGTCGGGAAGTGCGTCTTGGCGAATCAGGTCACGCAGATAATGGATCGCTTGGTCCAGGGGAGGATCATCGGTAATGGGCGGCCCGAGCGGTGGATCGGCGACGTCACCGTCATCGACCAACGGATCATCCATCGGCGTATCGCCGGAGGAATCCGAGGAATCCTCGGCGGAATTGGCTGACGAGTCATCGTCCAGGGGCGATTCTTCATCCGTCGTCGCGCTCGTATCGTCGTCGGCCTCCGATTGCGCTTCTTGGGCCAGCAACGGATAGGAAGCCTGCAACCAACGGTCGGCAATCTTTTCGGACTGCGATTCGGTGATCGGAACCACCAAGCCGGGATTCGGCTTCACGCCCCAGTCGTCTTCTTCGGTGGCATTGAGCCCGCGATGAATGCTTCGGTCGCTTGGCCGATAGAACGTGGCGACCGTCAGACGCAGCGCACTGCGGCCGAATTGCAGCGGCAAGATGTTCTGGACGGTGCCTTTGCCATAGCTGCGGACACCGGCGACGGCGGCGCGGCCACGGTCCTGAAAGCAGGCGGCCACGATTTCGCTGGCGCTGGCACTGCCGCCGTTGACCATCACGACCAACGGAATCTCGGGGTTCACCAAAACGCCGGGCGATGCCTCCCAGCGGTCTTCCGGAACGCCACCACGAATTTTCGTGCTGACGATCAAGCCGTCGCTAAGGAACATGTCACAGACGCTGACCGCCGTGGTCAGCAAACCGCCGCCGTTGCCGCGGACGTCCAAAATCATCGCTTCGAAATCGTTGTCCAAATCCCTCAGAACCGCTTCCAATTCCTCCGGTGTCTTTTCGCCAAAGGTCGTCAGGCGAATGTAGGCGATCCGAGGATCTTCCTTCAGCCGATAGACCCACCGGTCGTCCGCGTCGCGATGGTCGCCGACGACCGATTCCAGAGGGATTGATTCTCGCTTCACCGACAGGTCGAACGTTTCATCGCCGCGCCGGACGCCCACGTCGACCTGAGTCCCGATCGGACCTCGCAACAGCGAACTGACATCGCTGATCGTCATCGCCGAAGTGTCCGTTTGTTCGACGCGGACAATCAAGTCGCCGGGGCGAAACCCCGCTGCCAATGCCGGGGATCCGACCATGGGCGTGATGACGCGGACGGGCTGGTCTTCGTCCGGCTGTTCGATCAGGATTCCGATGCCGGCGAATTCCTGGTTGATCGTGTCTTGGAAGGCTTGATAGTCCGACTGAGCAATGAAGCTGCTGTTTTCGTCCAATTGGCCGGTCACACCGTCCATCGCGCCATCGACCAATTTGTCGGTGTCGATGGGTTCGACGTAATAACGATCGATCAACTGGATCGCATCGCCGACGACGATCGCCGGGCGGATGAATTGATAGGTCGTGTAACAGGCCAGCGACACCATCGCCGAAAAAAGTATGAAGTTCAGGTGCCGTGGAGGCATCGTCTATACGCCCAAGAATGGATAGGGGACCAGAATCGCGTGTTGCTGGATCCACGTCTGAAGACCGTCCCAGCTGGTGTACTGTGAAAGATAAACGAACAACAGGTACAAGCCAACGATCGGGACCATCGACAGGCGAGCCAGCACACGACTGGTCGTGGGCCAGAAACCACGGCGGACTTCGGTAAAGCGACCGGCACGCCGCATCGCCAATCCCGCGCAAATCCGAGCCGGCAACATGAACGTGACGAACACCACGCACGGCAGCCACACGACTTCACGCGGTGTTGCTTCGATTTTCAGCAAATACAACGGGATCGGTGCCAGGACCAAGCTGACCAGCATCGCCGCCGTGTAAGCCCACGGGCTGCGGCGAAACGCCAGACGAACCGCTTTGACATCGAACAAGGCGCCAAAACGACGCTCGCGGGCGAATTGGACCTGCAGCATCGGCAAATAAAACATCGCCAGTCCGAGCGCCAACAGCGACAGTACACCGATCAAACCAGCCAGCCCCGTTTTCCCGTTGCGGTTCGCGGCAATGATCAACATCGCCGGGATCAACCAGATCAATGTCCCCACGAACGTCTGGATTCCCAGCCACAAATGCCCCATCGCGTCAAAGCTTCCCGTCAGCCGCCACAAACGGTCCGCCGCGGTTGACCAGGTCGACGGACGCCAAGCCGATTTGACGAAACGTATTGGCGCCGGCCACAGGTAATCGACCAGGCGTCCGCCACGAATCCACGCCCAGCACAGATACACCAGGGTCACACCGGCGGCCAGCCACGATGCCAGGTGCAACAGAAAAACGGTCGTCGGTGGGCTGCCCAACAGGCCCGCGACCGAAGCCCAATGGACCAACATCTTGGTCGGCAACGCAAACACGAACACGACGATTGCGGCCAAGCCGACACGCCCCGCTTGGCGTAATCCCGGCATGGACGACAAGACAGATTGACCGCTTGCGATGCGTCCCGCCACGCCAACGGTGTAGCCCAACGTCACCAGCTGAATCACGGGAACCGCGGCCGCAACGGCCAGCAACGCGATCAGCGATGCCAAGTTGAAACTGGTGGCGACTGTTCGGCCCAGCCAACGCCAAAGCCGTCCCAGGCGGTTGCCCAACTTGATGGTGCGTCGTGCCGTTGCTTGCCCCGTTGCTGTTTGGTCGGACATCGGCATGGACGCCGGCGAACGCGTCGCGGGAATCGCGGCGGATGGGGCAAACACGGCAGTGGGCGAATTCATTGTCGCATCGATGGGCGTTCGGAAAATGGTGTGGTCGACGCCAAAAACGCGGGGTTGAACGACGACTGATCAGGCCGGCGAATGCTTTGTTCCAACCGGACGTCTGTGAAACCCCGGCGGGTGTGAAACCCTTGGGGCATGTCGTCAACACGCGGCGCTCGTGGGCGGATCGACTGCCTGTTCGGCCGCGGACACCGATGCTTGGCAGCGACCGTGTCGCCCGCAAGGGCATTTTTGAAAAAAACGATCTGATCCAACCGACTTCGCTCATTCGCACGACCGGATCGACCGATACAGCTTAACAGGTCCTGGGGGGGACACTGTGCCAGATCAGCCGGCCGGCATTCGCTGCCGGCCGGCTGATTCACAGGCACTCCTTCACAGCGAACCGTTTCTTTCCATGACGACCAAGCCGGACCATCACGCCGATGCGAAAGCCGCCCACTGGGCTGGTTTGATTCGTCGTATGCTGATGGCGTTGGTCGGTGTCGGACTGCTGAGCTGCAGCGGTTGCGTCGCATTGAACATCCCCAGCGAGCGCCACTTGGATCCGCATGATGACGGCGGCGTCTTTGGAGGATGGAACCAACCCAAACGCTTGGGCGTCCCGATCGATACACCGGTCCCCGGCGATCCAGCGGTCATCGCAAGCGAGGGATCGATCGCCGCAGCGGGATGTGGCCCGGCCGGTCATTGTGGCGGCATCGGTCATCCGGTCGGCGGCCCCGGCAGTTTCGAAGACGATTGCTTCGGCGCACCGATCGGCATGCACGGCGACGGCGATGTCCCAGTGGAACAGCCTAAGGTGCCGTGGCCAAAGTTTCATCCGGTGCCGACGCGTCCCGTGTTTGGTGGCGCGTCGTATTGATGATTCGATCGGGCTCGGCAAAGGCTATTTTTCCTTGTGCCACGGTTCCCGAGCGTTCCGGGTGATTTCTTCGTCCGCCTCCATCATGCGATTCCGCAGACGCTGCACTACGTCGGGCTTCGCATCGGCCAGGTTGTTTTGTTCGCCGATGTCCTTGCTTAAATCAAACAGCATCACCTGAGCCGGCTTGGGGTTTTTGGCGTTCTTGTTCTGGCGCGGCTTTTTGACCAGCAGTTTCCACTTGCCCAACCGAATGCCTTCCACGTCACCGCGCGACGTGTAGTAGACAAACTCATCACGGGGCGATTGATCGATCGTGCCCATCCACAATTCCGACATGTCCATGCCGTCGATCTTCTTGTCATCCGGCAAAGGTGTGCCGGTGATCGACGCGATGGTCGGCAGGACGTCGATCGTTCCCGTCAACGCGTCACAGACCGTGCCGGCGGGAATGCCGGGGCCGCGCATCAAGCAGGGGACACGCTGTCCGCCTTCGAACGTCGTTCCTTTGCCATCACGCAATGGTCCCGCCGATCCACCGTGATGCTTGAACGTCAGCCAAGGCCCGTTGTCCGTCGTGTAGATGACATAGGTGTTTTCGGTCAGGTTTAACTTGTCCAGTGTGTCCAGCAATCGGCCGACTTCGGTATCGATGTGTTCAATGACATTGATGTAAGCGTTCAGCGGATTGGGGTCTCGAACGTCATCGGGGACATACAGCGGAATGTGCGGCATCGAATGTGGCAGATAAACGAAGAACGGACCGTCACGATGATCCGTGATAAAGTCGATCGCCTTTTGGGTGTACCGTCGGGTGACCGTCCGCTGGTCGACCGGCAGTTCGACAATCTGGTCGTCCTCAAACAAAGGCGTGTTCCACTTGGTCAATGTTGATTCCGGATCCTTCCACAAAACGTCCATCCCATCGGGACCTCCCTTGGGTTTGCCTTTGTTGTCGGGATGGTTCATGTCGTTGGAGTACGGGATCCCAAAATAGGTGTCAAAGCCGTTGGAAATCGGCAACACCTCCGGATGATGGCCCAGGTGCCATTTGCCAAAGCATGCCGTTGCGTAACCCTGTCCCTTCAGATGATCTGCGATCGTGTGTTCATCTGGGTTCAAGCCCTTGGTCGATGCGGGAAACAAAACGTGCTGGTGCATGCCCACCCGCTTGGGATAACACCCCGTCAGCAAAGCGGCACGCGAGGGGGTACACACCGGTGAAGCGACCATGAAATTGGTGAACTTTCGACCGTCGGTGGCCAAGCGATCAATGTTCGGCGTGGCAATGGTCTGCGATCCGAAACAGCTGAGGTCACCGTAGCCTTGGTCGTCGGCAAAGATGATCACAAAGTTGGGCTTGGCGGCTGATTCGTTGCCGTCTTGTTTGTCTTGGTTTGCGGCTTGGGCAATGACGCCCAGTGACGAAACGGCGGCGATCCAGCCGGCCAAGATTAGAATTCGCGGTCGTATGACAGGGATGTGGGACTGATTCGAAGACATTTGATTGGACGGCGGCGTTGAAGGAAGGCGGCGGTGCGAAGGCGGGATACGGGGCCGGTGTCGCGCCGGTGCGATTGGATGGCCCACTAAGAACACTCGACCGATCAGTTTACTCGCGTCCCAGACCTCGGTGTGCACCCATGACGCGGTGGGGTGTCCGTCAATCGTCTCCGCAGGGTGAACGGCAATCGTGGTCGATTGCGCTTTGATTTCACCGTCCGTGGCAAGAACTGGTTAAAACAAGTCAGCATCGTTATTGTCCCGAACGGCCCCAATGTTGGTCGATTCGTCAAACCATTGTCAGAGGGATTCCCGTCGCCATGTCTCAGAAAACATCCGAACCGCATCAGTGGCTGAAACAACTGGTCGGGCAATGGACGTTCCATCACGAATGCATCAATCCCGATGGATCCAAGATGCAAGTCGACGGCCGCGTCGATTGTCGGATGCTGGGAAATTTGTGGCTGGTGTGTGAGTACAGCGGCGGTTCGGGTGACGACCAATGGTCATCGATCATGGCATTGGGCTATGACACCGCAAAGTCGGCCTACGTCGGTTCTTTCGTCGCATCAATGATGGACAACCTTTGGCTGTATCAAGGCGACCGCAGCGAGGCGGGCAATGCGGTGGTTCTGCAAACGGAGGGACCCAAGTTTGATGGCTCCGGCACATGTCCGTATCGCGACACGATCAAAATCATTGACGCGGATTGCTGGCAGATGACCAGTGAGATGCAAGACGATGACGGCAACTGGATCTGTTTCATGAACGGTACCCAACAGCGGGACGGATGAGACAGCCACAGATCTGCTTGAGGTGATTAACGATGATGTGATCGGAGCCGCCGCCTTTGATCCAAACTTTGTCAGCCCAAACGCAGTCGTGAAGGTCGATATCCGAACCCCCGCCGAAGTAAATCAAAGCGTCGAAAAACACGGCAAGATGGTCGCCAAGTCACTCGCTTCGTTTAAAAGTTACTTAAATCCTGATTTCACATCGAATGTGTCGAACTCCCTCTCCTTCTCTACGGCGAAGGCCGATTTCCATGAGACCGCTTTTATTCGTTGTTCTCTCCGCTGCAACCGTTTGCACAGCTGTTAAGGCGGTAGCTCAGGGCAATGCTCCACTGGTAGGTGTTCAGCGGTATAACCTCGATAGCACTCGGGTTGGCTCGTTCAACAACGTTCTAGAGCTTTTTCGTGAAGACTGGGACACGCGAACGAGTGTTCGTTGGGACATCGCAAAGCCGCTTTCAGCATTCGCGTATCAGGTTTACGAAGATCAACCGATCATCACGCGGTACTTCTTGAGCAGCATGGGATTCGCTGAACTCATTGAAATGCCTTACGAGACGATGTATGGCTACATCGCAGTCAAGGACGACGTCATGGTCATCTGCTTTCGCGGCACCAATTTGACGAGTTTCAGTGATTGGAGGGTGAACTGTCAGACCGGTCAGGTCGAATACCGTGGTCACTACTTTCACAGCGGGTTCCTCGACAACTACAGGGCAATGCGATCGACGATCGCATCCGCGATTCGAGAGTATTCGCCGAAGCACGTTTGGGTTACTGGCCACAGCCTCGGAGGGGCATTAGCAACGATTTGTGCGACCGACCTGACTTTGTCCTCGTCTTTACGTCCCACGCTTTGCACGTTCGGTCAACCTCGCGTCGCGGATTCGGGCGGGTCTCGATTGATTGATGAAACCTTGTCGCGTCGGTACGCCCGGTTTGTGAACGGCAGTGACGTGGTGCCAAGTCTACCGCCGACTCTCCCATTCATTTGGACGTATGGGCACGCGGGCGATCTGTACGCGTTCGGTGAGAGCAAATTGACTATCTCGGAATCTGCCACAACCGAGCCGGCGATCGCGACAGCCTACTGCGAACAGTGTGGGCGACCCGCGAAGATTGATGCAAACGAAATCATTTATCAGTCCGCTGCGGAACTTCCGCCCCTGAGCCAACAAGAATACGATTCGTTTCTTATGCAAGAGGAACGGCAAGGTCGGTTTGACGGTACTCGCGGCATAGGCGACGAAAATTTTTATGCTGCTGGGCCGGCTGATTTATTCCTCGATCATAAGATGGGCAACTACGTGCAGGCCGCTCATAGCTTTGGGTCTTCCGAGAAGGTGCTAGCGATTCCCGGTCGGTAATGGTTAATCGAGGTCGACAAAAAACTGTCGTTTAATTATCCGACCACAGGTGAATGCGGTTTCCTTTTTCGAGGAAATCGCGAGTTGTCAGACTGGCCGGATCTTCTTTCAGTCCGTCAAGAGTATGGTTCATGCGGCCATTCCAGTATTCGATGCAGTGACGCACGCCCCAGTCGTTTGTCTTGTTTCGCTTCGTCTCATGGATCAATCGCTGAACCAACATCGACAGAAAGTTCTGAAGGTTGTCAAGCAGCGGAACGATGTGTGGGACTTCGCGGCCTTCATGGACTAACAGATTGCGGGCTCGATAAATCCTCGCCACTTGCCGTTGCAAACGCTGCTTTGACTTTTCCAAGCGGGTCCGAAGTTGTTTGGGGGCGTGAAAGAGTTTCCACGCGTCGTACAAGCGGTATCGCAGAAGTGGGGGTTCCGCAAATTTCAATAGCTCCTCGATCTTGGGGTCGCGACACTTTGATGCGAGCGTCACGAGCATGTCATCGGAGAAGATGACGCTAGTTCCTTATTTCGCGAAATCCTACGCCGTAGTTTCGATTTCCGGTCGCATCTCGAAACTTCTGTGTCAGAATCGTCATGTGACGCGTCCTTCGAAAAACATGACGTGAGCTTGCCCAAGGGGGGGCGCGTCTTTGGGACGCTCGCTTTCGGCTTCGGCGACTTCCCCTCGGACAAATGCACGCACCCGAGAGGCGTTCATCGCGAGTCCGTGACCGTCGCCGGTTCGCCATTCAACGTGGCCACGCGGGATTCGCCGTGGAATGGGCCGCCGGCACAAGGATGCAGCTGTAGCGCAGGGCATGGAATCGGACCGATGTGGAAGGGGCAAGCGTGAAGAGGGGAAATCGGATCGTGCCACCTACTCTCTGCGTACCACTTCCGTTGAATATTGGCGAGCCGCTGCAACTAGTATCAGATTTCGAGCCAGCTTCAGGCGCCCGTTGATCACGATTTGTCGAAGCTGGTCACGAACATGGAGGATTGACAAGGCGACAAAGGGGGCTGCCACGGTTGGGTCGGTGTGGAGCGTCGACCGCGTCTCCGACGCGGGGATCCAGGGTACCGACGTTGGAAACGTCGGCGACGGTTTAGAATGCTCGATCGGATCGGCGGTAGAGGAACTCGCCTTGTGCGAGATTCGCTTTGACCGGGTTGTCTTTGATGTAGTCACGAAGGTACTCGAGCTGCTTCTCATTGCGGACGAGATGATCAAAGGGTTCGCTCTGCCAAAGATGACCTTGCCGACCGAGGTGGTCGTTGATTCGCCGGGCGGTGTATCGCATCCAAGACGTGCATTGCTTGCGCATGGTATTGGCATCACGGAACACCACCAGCAAGTGCACATGATTGGGCATGATGATGGTGTCGCCCAGCAGATAGCGATCTCCATCGAAGAATTTCAGGGCGTCGAGCACGATTTGAGCGGCGATGGGATCCCGCAAGGGACATCGGCCAAGACAGGAGTCGAGTGTGTCTTCGCGAAGACGTTTGAACTGTTTGTCGAAAGCTTTGCGATCGGCGTCGGGCAGGCGATCGCGGTCGGCATGCCAATTATCGGTGGGTTCGGGCAAGATTCGGGCAATGAACTCGCACCGCAACTGATCCCATCGCGTGATGACTTCTTTGGGAATGGAATCGATCAGTCGAAGAGTGATGAAGGTGATCGTGCCTGTTTGTGCCCAGTGCGGCCGAGCATGCGTTGAGATTTCAATGTCCGCGTCGCGGTCAAGGACGTGGCCGATCTCATCGAAGCTCTCGGGATCGGTCATCCGTCACTTGTGTAATCTTCACTCTCGTTATCTGTCGCTCGCGTCTCTGACGCGGGAATCTGCATTGCGAATCTCTGTTGGGGAGGGGACCGACTTTGGAAAAGTCGGCGACTGTCTGCCTCGCGAGCCGGCATGCGTAGGTGTGGGGCGGTGGTCAGTCGCCCGTGTCTCCGACGCGGGAATCTGCATTGCGAATCTCTGTTGGGGAGGGGACCGACTTTGGAAAAGTCGGCGACTGTCTGTCTCGCGAGCCGGCATGCGTTGGTGTGGGGCGGTGGTCAGTCGCCCGTGTCTCCGACGCGGGAATCTGCTTCGCAAATTTCAGTTTAGGGAGGGGACCGACTTTGGAAAAGTCGGCGACTGTCTGCCTCGCGAGCCGGCATGCGTTGGTGTGGGGCTTTGGTCAGTCGCCCGTGTCTCCGACGCGGGGATCTGCATTGCGAATCTCTGTTGGGGAGGGGACCGACTTTGGAAAAGTCGGCGACTGTCTGCCTCGCGAGCCGGTATGCGTTGGTGTGGGGCGTTGGTCAGTCGCCCGCGTTTCGGCAGGGTGGTTTCCATCGTGGTGCCTGGCACCGGGAAACGGGAGAAGACTGCGGCGATTGTTCAGCGAGAGAACCGACGGCGCACGAAAAAAGCCCGCTTGTTGCGGGCTTCCTTTCAATGGGCGATGAGGGAACAGAACCCCGTCGCGAATGACCCCGGAAATACGGGGAAAAACGCACAATTCGCCGGTCCGGGTTCGGCTGTGGACCAGCCTGTGGACCAATCGGACCCGGGGCTTGATGAACTGATCGAGCTTTGGAACACGCTCGACGACCAGCAACGCGGCGAACTGATCGAGGCTGCCCGCCGTCTGGGCCGCTGTGGGGCTCGCTGAAGCGATCGGCGACGAACCCGCTGTCCTGTTCGGGTTGGGCCGCAAACGGCTGTGAGCGTGTCGGAGAGGGCTTCACGCGGGACGTGACGCCGCCGGTCGATGCCTTTGGGTCCTTCGCCATGGGGACGCCGGCGGAACGTCGTTCGATTATCGACGCGATTTTTTGCGCAAGCGACTTTCAAAACACGACAAAAGTGTCGCATATTAGCCGCTGGTTAATGCTTTGCTCGTACCGTTCAGGGAATCGAAACGATGGTCGCTGACGTCACACCCACCAAAACACCGTCGGCGATCCTGGCCGACGATGGGCCGTTCTTCGCCGAACAAGTCCGAGAGGCCGCGTTTTTCATCCGGGTGCGTGGATGGTCGCCTGAGGCCGCCGCCGAAGTGGTCGGCATTCCGGCATCGTTCACCCGGTACCTGGGCGACGATCTACCCGTCGGCGGTCCCGACTATCTGCCGTCGCCTGATGAGATCCGCGCGGCCTGTCACGACATCCAAGCCGGCCGTCTGATGTTGGCCCCGTCACCAGACCAAGGGGACGACGCCAAGGTGTTCGCCGGCCTGCTGGCTGACCTGTGGGAACGACCGACGCAACGGGATGCACCGGAGCGAACCGAACGCGCCCGACTGCCGCGATGGTTCATCGAAAACCGCCAACGATCGAACGAAGCGGCGCAGCGACCGGACGACGACGCCGGCGAACAGTAGCAGCCCGGAACGATGCAAGCTGTTGCAATACGTTGCACCTTTTCGACCCAAACGAAAAGGCAATGTGATGGCAACAACGGTGGTGGAACTGACCGGCGACGAAGCGGCCCTACTGAGGTCCCTCGATAAGATCATCGCCAAGGAACGCGAACACGCGACCCAACTGGCCAAGGTCGCAGAGGCCGGCGGCGACATTGGCGACGAAATGAAAAAGGGGTTCGACCGCTTCGCCAAGTCGAGCGACGACCAGTTGAAAGGTTTGTTGCGTGAAGTGCAGCGAACGTCACCGGAAATGGGGCGGTCACTGAAAAAGCACTTCCAAGAAGCCGGCAAAGCGGGCTATCGGTCGATCGGCGAAATCCTGGACGAAATCGAGAAGATTGACCCGGCGGCTGCGAAGGCAGCGAGAACGCTGGGGCAAGGTGTTGAACAGTCGGCGGAGAGGGGCGAAGCGTCGATCCGTCGTTTCAGCGACACGGCCCGCGATCAAATCCGGGCGATTGCCGGCGCGTGGCTGGGCGGCCAAGGCGTGGAAGGTGCGATCCAAAAGGTTTTGGAAGTCCAGCGAAAGGTCCTGGAAACCAACAAAGAGATTTTCGACGGGCTGAAAGGTTCCGCCGACGGTGAACGTCGGTTGCTACAAGTCGCCACAAGCCGCGAAGACTTCCAAGGCTTGCGAGAGGCAGCGGATAGGCTGGCAACCCAATACGGAGTCGACCGAAACGAAGCCCGCAATCTGGTCTTTGCGGCGCGCTCGGAGGGTTTTGAAGGGTCGATCGACTTCATCGGGGCGAATCAACAACAGTTGTCGGTCGAAGCCCAAGCCGTTGTTGCGGGCCAAGTCCCGACGCTGTTTGGCGGTGAACTGACACCAGAGCAAGCGATCAACGCAACGCTGGCCGGGGCCGGTCAATCGAAGCTTGCGTTTGAGGAAGTCGCCCGCGGCCTACCCGGCGCGAGCGAAGGGGCGGCGTTGGCCGGTGCCAGTACCGACGAAACGATCGCAACGCTTGCGGTCCTGGCATCAAGTTTTAAATCGGGCGACACCGCCGCCGACCGTATCAAAGCATTCGCGACCAAGGTCAGTCTGGACCAAGGCGGCGACGACCGGGAAAGCTTGCAAGGTCGCGGCATTCTTGAAGCCGTCCGGCTACTGCAATCATTCACCGAAGATCAACGCCGTGAATTTCTCGGAAACTCCGACGAACTGAACGTCGTCTACGGAGTCCTGACCCGGCAAGTGGATCGCATTGAACAGATTCAGAAACAAGTCCAACAAGCGATTCAAAAAACCGGCACGGCAGAGAGTCCGACGGGGCTTGGTCGGGCGATCACCGGTAGCGACGAACGACTGGCCGCGGTCCTTCGCGAAGCCCAATCAAAAAACGAGCTTCAAGTCGTCCGGGAGGAACTACGGGGAGCGAGCGAAGGCAACCGCCAAGCCGGCGTGAACGATCAACTCCGATTCGCTGAAAGCGCCGGGGCGTCTTGGTTCGGGGTCGCCGCTGCGGAGCTGGCCAGCGATGCCTTTGCAGGTGTCGGGGCGTCGGAATTATCGCAGTCGATCATCCCCACCATTGCATCCGATCCGCTGGCGAACTTTCGCCGCGATCTTGGTTTCGCATTCGATCAATACGGTGGACAAACGAACGAAGTAAGCGCGACGCTGCTGGCGGTCAATCAGTTGCGTGAGCAACGCGGCGAAGATCCGAACGCGGTGTTGAGTCGTGACGCAACGGCAAACTTCATCCGAACGGCAACCGGTCAGTTGGTTGGATCCGGGGACGTGACACCCCAGCAACAAAAACTGTTGACGCGGGAACTGTTGTCGGCTGCCGGTCAGTCAGGACAGTTTGAACGAACGCTTGCGACATCCATTCCACTGTTTGGCAATGTTGCGCGGGTTGACTCTGCCGCCCAAGCGAACGACGCGGCCGACCGTATCGTTGAAAAGTTGAGCGAACTGTTGGAAGCGACCAAACAGACCGCCAAGAACACCAAGCCGCGCCGGCCCGATCCCGCGGCAACGATGCGTCAGGGAGCCAGCCGATAAGCCTGTCGGCCGCCGGCACGCCCAAAACACCAACCGACACGAACCGAAGGAACCATCGAAGTGATCGACGAAAACAAACTGATCAGCCCCGAATCCGCCGTCCGATACGTCACCGGCCAAACGCCGAACCGAACGACGCTTTGGCGGTGGATGCAGCAACCGAACCGCGACGGCGTGGTCTTGGAAAGCTGCATCGTCGGCGGCCAGCGACAAACGACGATCGCCAAAGTTCGCCAGTACATCGCAGCGACGACACGTCGACGCGGGGCCACCTGGACCGAACCGGCCACCACGGCGGCGACTTCGTGATCGGGCCTGCCACCAGCGAACTGGAAGCCGCCGAACGATCGGTCGAACGCCTGCGGTGTTTCGTTTCGACCCGTCACCCGGAGACGTTGACGAACGACGAAATCAGGCGGGCCAGCGTGGTGGTCGAAACGGACATTGCCCCGAAGCTGGCGAAGGCAACCAAGCGGATCGCGACCGCACTGGCGACGTTGCGGTCGATCGAGGATACGCTGACGGCAGAGTTGCGACGCCGCGCGGACAAATTGTGAAGATGTTCCGGCGCGGGATTGTCCGTCGATTCTTCGCGTGGGACCATGCCGACGAACCGGCCCCACACCCGAGGAATCTGCCATGCGTTTTGCTGTTTTGGTTCTGTCCTACATCGTCGCAACGACGGCAATCACCGACGATCGAATCCGACTGGACGGCGACCTGTCCGACTGGACCACCGACGACGTGATCGCAACCGACGCCAGTGGTGACGCAACAAAACGTTTCGACTTCACCAGTGTGTCGGCCCGCGTTGAAGGGGCTACGGTCTACCTGCGGTTCGACAATGCGGAACCGTTGAACCTGGCAGCCGGCGATAGTTCCGACGGGACGTTGCGATTATTGATTGATCTGCCGCGCAACCGTCGTCTGGTGATCGACCTGCGGGACCGTTCCGCGATGCTGGAAACCGAAGGGGCGGCGTCATCGATCCCGTGGTCGCTGATCAACTTCGCCGCGTTGCCGACCTATGCGTCGACCGACTTTGAACTGCGGATCGGTCTGTCATCCTTCGGAGTGTCTGCCGGCGATTCGGTCACCATCGACATCGAAGGATCCGACGAACTGGACAAGCCGGTCACGCTGACGATTGGCGAAGCGTTGAAAGACGAACCGCCGCAAGACACCAGCCGACCGGACGGTGTGATTCGCGTTGCGAGTATCAACACGCTGCACCAGGGGACGAAAGATCCCGATCGTTCAAAGGCAATCACTAAGCTGATCACGATGGTCAATGCCGACGTGGTTCTGTTCAACGAAGAATGGAACAGTGGCGAGTTCTACCGAAACATCGCGGAGGTGATGGGCGGCGGTCTGATTCGGTCGCGATGGTCAGACGGTTGCGGGATCGCGACCCGTCACAAGTTGACGGCGCTGCCGGTTGCATTGAACCGCGGTGTGGCCGGCTTCGTTCAGATGGACAACGGCGATGCGGTTGTGGCAATCGGCGTTCACTTCAAATGTTGCGGGGCCAGTGGAACCGATGAAGACTTGAAGCGGATCGACGAAGCCAAGGCGGTCGCGGTCGCAATCGACCAGATAAGGAACGGCGACTTCGGCGACGTGGTGTCGTCCGCACCGATCATCGTGTTGGGCGACTACAACTTGGTCGGATCCCGCGACCCCTTGGACATCATCGAAGCCGCGAACATGGCACCCGTGACGCTGCGGTCACCAATCGATGGTTCGGCGGTCACCTGGGCCGGCATGAAGGCGTCCGAGTCGTTCTGGCCCGGTCGGCTGGACTGGGCGGCCGTGAGCGACGTCGTGGACGTACGCAGCGGTTGGGCGATCGATCACCGATCCATCGGGCCGGATGCCGAACCGGTCAGCGATCACAAGATGCTGGTTGTGGACATCGACGCGAAGTGACGCTGATGACGACCAACCAGCAAGCAACGTTGCGGATCATTCTTGAAACGCTTTCGCAAGCCGCGGCGTCCGTCCCCTGGCACGTGGTCGCTGTGGATTCTTGCGGTCTGGTTGCATTGGTCGACCTGTCCGACGATGCACCGCACACGATCGCCGAAGCCGTCGCCGGCCGTTGGGGCGACGTGGTGGCAACGGCCACACTCGAAACCGCAACAGCGACCGCGTGGGGCTGTCTGGTGAAGCCGGCCGGCGACGTTCAACAAACCGCCGATCGACTGCGTGCGGCCTACGCTTTGGCGATCGACGCCGGCGGTGACGAAGGGCCGTTTTGATCCATTCGGGACAAAATCGGATCGAACCTAGTTTCTATGTTTGACATAGTGACTATGTGACGATAGGATTGGGGTATCGACAACGACAACCCCGTCCAGGAGCCCACACGATGACACGCCCCGCCTACCGCACTGCCCCCCGCGTTTATGTCTTTCGCAACGGTCAAGAGTTGACCGATCACCCGGCCAATGGCCGCAACGTTTTGGGGTTTGGTCGCCCGGTTGGAATGATCGGAAACGCGGTTTGCTTTGATTCGGTGACGGTTCGCACGGCGGTGGATGCTGAGTTCACGCAAGCGGACTTTGGCGGGCCTGTGAGCGTCAAAATTTGGTCGCCTGGGCGTCCCGCCGTCTGGTTCGGTATCGCCGACGTTCAAGCCGTCGAAGCGGCCAACGAGAGCCGCCGGGAAGCCGTCACGGCGAACTGATCGAATCACCACGCAAGGGGCCGTCACGAGCGATCGAGGCGGCCCACATTCGCCTACGGGAGCCCCAACGATGGCCAAAAAGAAAACCAAAACACCGCCGCGCCGTGACACGTCTGGTCGGATCGATCTGTCGGACTTCGGGATTGATCTTTCCGCGATCCTCGAAGAAATCCGCCCACACCTGAACGGGACGTATGCGGAGATCGGGAAGCGGGCCGGGAACATGCCGGCGGGTTCGGTTTCCAACACCGTCAACGGTCACGTCAAGCCGTCGCTGGGGGCCGTTGCGGCTATCGCCCACGCGACCGGTGGCCGGTTGGTGGTTCGGTATGAACCGCCGAAGAAACGGAAATCCGGCGGGAGTTGAGCGAGCGATGGCAAGCAAGAACGACAAACAGCACCCGGACCCCAAGGCAATCGATTGGTCCCAGCCGATCCTTTTGTCGACCGACGTTCAGCGGTTCATGGGTTACACCGAATTGACGATGAAAAAGTGGTGCCGAGAGCATCGCCAACTTTGCCGGCCGATCGGTCAGGGGCATTTCGGGATCCACCGTGATGCGTTCATCGACTGGTTTCAGTCGGGCGGTAGCGACGACCAGTAATCGCAGTCGGGATCGAACAATTCGGTCACGTCGTCATGCGAAGATTCGCAAACTCGCCTGCGGCCGAAGCTGCTTTGGTTATTTGCGCGGGAACACTTCGTTGAAGTCGGTCCGAGACACGGCCCTTCGGTGTCTCGCTTCGTAGGACAGCAAGTAATCCTGGCTGTAAGCTTCGGCGACCCTGACGCGGCCGGGCGCTGCGGATTCCAATAATGCCTTTGCTCGTTTACGTGCGGGGTTCGAATTGTCGGGGCCTAACACCAATGTCACTCGTGGATTCTTCGTGTTAGATCGCAGACTTGAAAGTATCAACTCCTGCGCGAACATATCGGTTTCCGGGAAGCGGTAGCCGATCACATGCACCTCATCAGCATTCCTAATAACGCCCTCTGAACTGTCCCGAATGATGCTCTTGAAAGTCTTTTCAAACTTCTCCGGCCCTGGTGCGAGGATGAATGGCTGTTTTTCAGTCGATTGCAGGAAAGACAGATGAGAATTGGAAGCCGTGACTTGTGCCTCTCCGCTGCCGCGGGTGGTCTCCCAACCCGCGCTACCATGCAGCTTTAGCAACAAGGGCCTGCCAGTTTCGGGATTCTCGTCTGGAAGAAGGCAATGCAGGAAATTGGGGCTTACGACCTGGCGCGCGAGGTATTCAACGGCTTCATCGTAATTGAAGGAGACGATGGCATCTCCATTGCGAATCTGTCTCATCCAGTGTTTGAAAGGCCGCCATCGTTCAGACTTGCTGATCAGCGATTCCGTTCGGAATAAGAAAATCGACACCTGTACTGCCAATAATTCTCGAGCGCCATAAAGAATGTATTGAAGCATGTATCGGTGATCGATTACTACTTTCACTATCCGCGGCGTATCCAGATTTTCACCAGATAGAATCGATCGGTCGATGTCTGAAAACTTGCTTCCCAGGCTTGCGAGGTTGTTTCGGCGGAAGGCAGCATCGCACCATTTGCCAAGAACGTCGCGGTACGGGGAGTTTTCAAAATCTCCAAGAGCGTCGTTAGCTACCTGCAAAAATTGTTCGGCATTCTGCCAGAAGCCGCTTTTCCTACCTTCCGCATAGACCGTCGTCGCCGCCCTCCAAGTGCTGACTTTAAGGCTGCGAAGCTGGTCCGATGTGCATTCACGTCGGGCAACTGATTCAGCCAATTGCAAGTAAGCATTGCTGAATACATGCTCGAACAGCGGCCCGCCGAGAGGCTGAGAAAATCCAGCCCCTAGAATCCAAACTTGTCTGTTGGAGGGTGGACGGTTGGGTGAACGCTTAGACATCGGTAGCCCCAAAAATTGCCGGTGTGATCTTCCAAAAAAAAGTACCCGATTTTATTTCGGCGAAAAATGCCCTTCGATTTCACCCCGGAAATTACGGGGTTTCTGAAAAAATCCGTGGCAGCGCGGAACGGGCATTTTTGGGTGGCTAGTTTTTCGGGCGTTCTGATCGAGCGTCGATCAGGCGTTCAGACATCAAGCCAAGAGGCATGAAATGAAACGTGCGGAAGTTCTTGAAAAGGCATCGCAAAAAACTGGCGTGAAAGTGTTACGCGGCAACTTGGAGCACGCGATCAAACGCGGTTACGTCGACCGGCCGAAACGCACCCGAACGGGGTCATTCTTCTACGAGGCCAAGCACCTTCGGCAGTTGGTCGGCTACATCAAAAATCACTCTTTCGTGGGCGCCGCTGACGCGGAGGGCACCGCGTCGTGAACGGTCGCGTCTTTCTGGAGTCTGTCGACCGCGACGAACTGGTCGCGGAACTGACGGCGGCGGTGGTCGAGCAACTGCGACCGCTGATCGAGTCGGCGGATACCCCGCGGCTGGTCCCGGCTGAATCGATGGCCGCACTGATCGGCGTCTCGCCAGCGACCCTGGCCCGATTGGTTCGCGACGGCAAAGTTCCGTCGAAGCAAGTCGGCCGGCGGCGGCTGTTCGACCCGGACGCGGTGATTGCCGCGTTGCCCGGCGAATAACGAACAACGGCCAACGCAATGGCCGGCCGTTGTCGCGATTTAAGTTTTCCCGCGTTGCTTTGCCATGTCAAAACAAGCGACGCGATACCCAAGCAATTACTGAGCAATGAATAACGTACCTGATTCTAAGCCAGACGGGAAAC
The DNA here is from genome assembly GCF_012290005.1 of Crateriforma spongiae. NCBI lineage: Bacteria > Pseudomonadati > Planctomycetota > Planctomycetia > Pirellulales > Pirellulaceae > Crateriforma > Crateriforma spongiae. Next base: position 82,977 of record NZ_JAAXMS010000010.1, on the reverse strand, counting down.
GTCCTGTCAGATGGATATCGCCGACGCAATGGCCGAAGCTTTATTCCCACTCGCCCTTCTATGATCCCGAGACGCGGCGGAGTTTTCTGTCAGCGGTGCGTCGTTTTTGCCGGCCTGACGGCGGGCAAAGGCTGATACGTGTCATCCACCACGGGGTAGAAGACACCGGCACCGCGATCGCAGTCACGGTGTGCGAAGAACTGCTTGAAAACCCGCCCAAGAAGATGACCGTGGATGAGTGGATCGCAGCGGTCGATCAGTGGGCGACAGAGCACAATTGGACGTCCAATGCGCCATTGCCCCTACCGTGGGAAGATGATGACACGGTTGAAGCCTGGAGCCTTTGCAGCCATCTGAGGCACAAAGCGTTTTACATTCTTTGCGGGGAGACGGTCGAATGATCCGCGAAGAATACCCCGTGATTCATCTTGTCGGTTCGATGCCGATGCGAGCGGAGGCCCACGGTCTGATGGGCTTTGGTGCGTCCGGTGGCATTCCCGCCGACGAAGAAGAAATCCGGCTGGCCGTGGAGTGGCTGACCAGACGTTGCAAGCCGATCAAGACGCCACGACACAATAGCTACGTCGTGAAGCACTGTTGCGAACGGTGGGCGGGTCGGTACGTCAGCAATGGGGCGATGATCATTGCCGCCGAGCGATGCGGGTTTCGTCAGCGTCGACTGCGAAACGGCGTCAACACGGAAATCGGTATCGACACCCGCCGGCTGATCCGGCTTCCCGAAAGCGACCCGAATTACCAAAGGTCGCTGGACTTTGCCGGTATCGGGCTAAGCGATGCACCGGAGGGTGATCGATGACCAGTCGCCAACAACTTGCCGAGACGGCTGCGTGGCTCGACGCGTTATATGGGCGGTGCGATGAGGCCGACGGCCACATCGTGATCGCCAGTCGCCACAAGAACGACCAGCGGTCCTGGTGGGCGGCCAAGTCGGTCATGCCGATCGGATCGTCGCGACGGCTGGTCGATGCGGCACGCCAGATGGCTTTGCTGTCGCTCCATTCACCGGGGCTGTACGTCAAAATCAATCCGATGGACGGCCACGCGATGAAGGCCCGCGCCATACGCGACCAGAAGCACGCGATCGTGGGAAATCTGGATGAAGTCCGAACGGTCGTTTCGTTCCACCTGGACGTGGACGCGACAAAGGATGATCGGTATTTGCCGAGGGACGAAGCGTTGCGTTGTCTCGATGCGATGCCGCACCCGCCGACGCTGATCGTCAACAGCGACGGAGCCGACGGCGGGTTCCATGCCTATTGGCTTTTAGAGCATCCGCACCGGATCACCGACGCGGATGATCGGGTGCGGATCGCCGGCGCGGCAAAGCGATGGCAGAACCGACTGAAGGAATTGACCGGCGGCCACCTCGACACCACCGCCAACTTGGATCGCGTTTTGCGCGTGGTCGGCCAGCCGCGGCAGAACGGGCGTCTGGTCACGACGCACAGCTACCACGCGGATCGTTTGTACTCGCTGGCCGACCTGACGATTCAGCCGTCGGTGAAGGAAATCCGTGACGAAGCGGCCGAATCAGCACGCCGGCGATTGGTCGACATTCTGGGCCCCGCGAAGAACACCGGTCGGCCTGTCTCGGACTACATCGACGCGGCAAGCATCACCCCGCAAACGCTGCTGGCGGATGCCGGATACGTCGACCTGGGCGGTGATGAATGGTTGCGACCCGGAAGTTCCAGCGGATCCCGATCACTGATGATCGCGACGAAGAACGACCGGCCCGGGATCAACGTTTTCAGTGGCAGCGATCCCCATTTTTCATGCGATGACGGCGGCCAAGTCGGCAAGTTCTACAGCGTCGATCAGATGTTTGTCTCGCTGCGGTTTGGCGGCGACTGGAAGACCGCGGCGGCCTGGTGCCACCGGAAAAACGGACTGAACAAATTCACCAACTTGGAGGCCGCCGGATGACCCAGACGGCAGAACGAAACGGACAAGAGGCCGAACGAATTTTCGGTCAAAGCGATCGGCCAGAGACGCCCCAAGAACTGTTGCAACGGGAGTTCAACGACGCACGGGGCGCCATGATCGCCGCCGAAGCACGGATCAAAGCGGCGCGAGAGCAAGCGTCGATGCGTGGGATCGAGTTGGACACCGGGGAGCGAGAGCTTTTCGAGCCGATCACCGCGGCCGAACTGGACGCCGGCGATTTTACGATGACCTATCTGGTCGACGGCGTTTTCGTGGAGCGGCAACCGCTGATCATCGCCGGCCAGTTCAAAACGCTAAAAACCAGCGTCATGTTTGATCTGGCAATTTCGCTTGCGACGGCGACCAGCTTTCTTGGTCGGTTTGCGACACAGCGTCGTCGGGTCTTGGTCCTGACCGCCGAGTCCGGTTTGGCGACGGTGCAAGAGACCTGCCGGCGGATTTGCAAACAGAAGGAACGCCGGCTTGCCGACGTGAACGGATTGTCGTTTTGTGATCGGGTGCCGTCGCTGGCTAACCCTGATCACGTCCAGGAATTGCGGAACGTTATCGCTGACGTCGGGGCCGAAGTCCTAATCGCCGATCCCGCCTACCTGATGATCGATGGCGACAACGCGGGAAACCTGTTTTCGATGGGCGATCAACTGCGGGTGTTCGCTGATCTGGCCAGTGAATCAGGGGCGACCCCGGTACTGTTGCACCACGCGAAGAAAAACAACCTGAACGCCACCGACTACCAACCGCTGGAACTGGCAGACTTGGCGTGGGCCGGGTTCGCTGAGTTCGCCCGCCAGTGGTTGCTATTGTCGCGTCGGGAACGATACGTCGAAGGATCGGGCCAGCACCGGTTGTGGCTGAGCGCCGGCGGTTCTGCTGGCCACAACGGCTGTTGGGGCATCGACGTGAACGAAGGCCACCCCAGCGACGACAACGGCCGACGGTGGGGCGTGAATGTCACAAACGCCGAAGAATCGAGGGAGGCCGCCGCGCGTGAGGCGGAAGAACGAAAAGAGCAAGCGGCGGTTGATCGCGAGCAAAAGAAAATCGAACGCAACCGCGAAAAGGTGATCGCGGCGTTTCGTGGTGTTCGACCACCCCGACTGACGAAAAGCAAAATCAGCGATCGGGCGGGCGTCAGCCGGGACGGGGTGTCGCGGGTGATCGCCTACATGCTGCGGGCCGGTGAACTGATCGACGGCGTGGATGTCGAGGATTCGAGGGGGAGAAAGCACGCCGGTTTCGAGTTGAAAATTCAACCAGATTGATCCCCAAAAAACGAACCCGGACAACCCGGACAAACTACCCGGACTGTCCGGGTGTCCGGCATCCGGGATGATGATGGCGGACAAACCCCTATAGGGGTTGTCCGTCCGCCATCATCATCATCACCGAATCCGCGCCATGATCAGGCCGGATGGATTTGTCCGGGTTCGCAGCAATGAATTGACAACGCCGACGAACTACCGGCCAACGATCAATTCATCCGTCCCAACATCCGCGGATCGTCCGCCGGATGAATCAACAATCACACACCGCCGGCTTGCGATCACACCACGAGCCGGCGCACACTTCCCACGGACGCGGCTAGCCCGACGGGGCGAACGGTCGGAATCACCGCCGGCCTGCCGTGGTCTTTTCTTCGGTGACGCGAAAGGTGATCGCGACTGATGGTCAGGGTTTCCAAAACACGGGTGAAGGATCGGGCCAGTACGTGGAAACTCCGCTGGTCCGCGGATCGCCGGCGACACAGCATCACTTGGACGGCCGACGAAGCGGGGACGGATCTTGCCGTCTCGCATATTGAACACCTGATCGAATGCGGGACCGGTGAGCTGCCCCACGTCTCCACGCGGGAATGGTTGGCCGGATTGCCCGACCACCAACACGCTAAGTTGGTTGGCATCGGCGGCACCGAACCGCGAAAGGTCGAAACGAAAACGACGCTGGCGGATCTTTACGCAGCGTTTTTGAAATCGCGAACATCGGCCAAGCAATCGACCAAGGCCACCTACCGCCAAGCGTGGCGTGTCCTGTCGATGCACTTCGGAGAGGATCGACCAGTCGATTCGATCAAGAAGACCGACGCCGCGGTGTTCCGCGAGTGGCTGGCGACCAAGGGCAATCTGCGAGAGGGGCAACGCAAGCGAGAACCGGGCGACCCGCCCCCACGCACGGACCTGGATCGAAACACGGTAAACCGGCGAATCGGGATCTGTCGCCAGTTTTTCAACTTCGCGAAGGACGCCGGGATGGTTGACGCCAACCCGTTCAAAGGGATGGCCGCCACCGTCCACGCCAACCCTGAACGGTTTCACTATGTCGACGGGCGAAAGTTCTACCGTGTGATCGCATTTTGCCCCGATGCGACGATGCGGGGCGTGGTCGCACTGAACCGATTGATCGGTCTGCGGGTCCCCAGCGAAATCCGAACGCTGACCTGGGCGGACGTGAACCTAAGTGAAGACGATCCCCACCTGCGAATCACTGCGCCGAAGACTAGGCACCACCGAAATCGGGGTTTGCGAAAAGCACCGATCTTTCCGTCGCTTCGTCCGTTCCTTGAAGACTTGCAAGAGATCGCCAAACCGGGAATCGAAACGGCACTGACCGAACCGGTGTTTCCTAGATTCGCCGAAGCCGGGGAAGCGGCGATCCGATCAGCCGTCAACAAGATTCTCAAACGAGCCAAGATCGAGCCATGGCCCAACCTGTTCAACAACTGCCGCAAGTCGTGCGTCAACGATCTGCTGAACGCCGGCAACAGCGTGGTCGATGTCGCTGACTGGATGGGAAATTCGGCTGCCGTGATTTGGGAGTTCTACGCGATGGCAATGGCAGAGAATCGACGACGGGCAGCTACAGCGACGGGAGGACCTGTTCGCGAACAGAACGGCTGGCCGGTTGTGGACCAGCCTGTGGACCAGAATCAGGAAGATTCACCAGAAGTCCCAAGCAATCAGCCCCGCGAAAAACAGGGCGAAACATCGTCTTTTGCCGATTCAGGTTGCCACTCGCTTGGCAACCAGTGGGCGATGAGGGACTCGAACCCCCGACATTCTCGGTGTAAACGAGACGCTCTAGCCAACTGAGCTAATCGCCCGATTGTTGTGGGATGCAACCGAAGTTGCGAACGATCGATTTGGAGGCACGGCCGGGAAAGCTCGGCTAAACGAAGGGCCGATACTTTTCAATCGTTCGTCAATGGTGGGTGTCGCGGTGTGCGGGCGCAACTGGAAATCGCACCTTGGCGAGCCAATTCAGTGGGCCAACTCAGCGGGCCAGCATGCGGGTACGGCGACTGCGACGCTCGGCACGAAGGCGGGCGCGGCGTTTGGTTTCACTCGGCTTTTCGTAGTATTCGCGGCGGCGCATTTCTTTCTTGATGCCGCTTCGTTCGACCAATTTTCGGAAACGACGAACGGCTTCTTGAATCGTTTCGCGATCACGAACTACTAACTTGACCATTTTTTCTCCGTTAAAGCTGAGTGATATGCCATTGGGGTTGCCGCACCTCCTGTGATTGGAGATTCGTTTGGACGGACCTGTTACCGGGGATCGGCACGGGACCGGGAAGCCCCAAAGTGTAACGCGGTCTAACCCCCAGTGACAATCCGTATCGAGCCGGCCTTTTGGACATTTTGCCGACACGCACGACCCAACGAATAGGATTTCGCCAACCCGCATAGTTCGCCAAGACTCCCGGACAGGAATGACCGGACCGACAGTCAGTATCGGTTCAACCGGACGCCGATGGCAGTCACGGGGCGGCAACGCTGGCAACTTGCCGGCGTCGCCCCCAGCACTTGCCCGCTTCGACGCTGCCGCCGAGTCCAACCAGTATGTCGGTTTCTGACTGTTCAAACGTTGATGTCACCGGTTCCGCCCCCGCCACCGCTGCCGCGGTCGCTGTGCCGGCGGCGCCGAAGACCGGACGCCCGGCATCCGAAGACGCCGACCCGAACGGTCCGGGCCAGTTGCTGGCCGAGCTGGAAGCCCGCCAGGACCAGGCATTGGCCGAACTGGAAGCCTTGGAGAAACGGCTGATCGACGTCATGCGACGATTCGGTGCGACCCCGATCGAGGATGAGGAGGCGGCCAGAAAGTCAAAGACGGCCGCGCCGCCCGTGGTGATCGACGATCAAACGGCCGGATCCAGCGAATCGACCGAGTCAGGGGCTGAGCCGACAGTTGCCGAGCCGGCAGTTGCTGAGTCGCCGGCCAAGGCCGCCTAGGATTTCCATCCCTCCGCCCGGTTGTTCGGCGGCCGGCAGATTCACCTCCATTCAACGCACACCCGTTGACGTGGGGCAGTCGATTTCTGAACCGGCCGGGTGTCCGCGGACGTGTGTTTGGGCGTCGATGTCGGAAAAATCCTGTCGCTCGGATGGTCTTTTGTCGCACACCGGGCAATCCCCGCGGCGCCTGGGCTGATCCGGGCGGGTCCCCCCTTGGGCAAACGTCCGATTTCCCTTTTTATTTCCAGTCGAAACCGCGCCCCGCAGCATCGCTCGCGGCGCCGCCGGATCGTCACCGTCCCCCTTTCGACCAACCGGAAGAAGAACAGAAAGCCATGAGTGATTTTCGAACCGAACGTGATTCGATGGGCGAAGTCCGCGTTCCCGCCGACGCCTTTTACGGTGCCCAGACCCAGCGTGCCGTCGAGAACTTTCCCATCAGCGGTTGGCGTTTGCCGCCGGCGATGATCCAGGCGATGGGGTGGGTGAAATACGCCTGTGGCGTCGCCAATCGTGATCTTGGCAAGCTGACCGGGACCGGAAAGAACCCGCTGACCGACGACCAGGTCGACGCGATGTTGAAGGCGGCCGAAGAAGTGGCCGGCGGTGGGCTGCCCGATCAGTTCCCGGTCGACGTGTTCCAGACCGGCAGCGGCACCAGCAGCAACATGAACGTCAACGAGGTGATCAGCAATCGAGCGATCGAGATTGCCGGCGGTGATCGGCTGCAAGCGGAAAAGCCGATTCACCCCAATGATCACGTCAACATGGGGCAAAGTACCAATGACACGTTCCCGACGGCGATTCACGTCGCGACCGGGTACCAGATTCACAGTGTGCTGATCCCGGCGCTGCGAAAGATGGCCGATGACTTGAAGGCCAAAGCCCAGCAATGGGACAAGATCATCAAGATCGGTCGGACGCACTTGATGGACGCCACGCCGCTTCGTTTGGGGCAGGAATTCGGTGGTTTCGCACGCCAGTTGGAACTGTCGGTCCGCCGCGCCGAACAGGCCCGCGACGCCGTGTTGGAATTACCGGTCGGCGGCACCGCGGTCGGCAGCGGGATCAACACCCATCCGGAATTCGGCGGACGCGTGGCCAAAGTCTTGGCGGAAAAGACCGGCGTTCCGTTTGTGGAAGCGGAAAACCACTTCGAAGCGAACGCCCAACGTGATGCCTTGGTCCAAGCCCACGGCAATTTAAAGTGCATCGCTCAGACTCTGTTTAACGTTGCCAACAACATTCGTTGGTTGGGCAGCGGGCCGCGTTGTGGCTTCTATGAAGTCGCCTTGCCGTCACGCCAACCGGGCAGCAGCATCATGCCCGGCAAGGTCAATCCGGTGATGTGTGAATCGATGATGCAGTTGTGTGCCCGCGTCATGGGCAATGACACCTGCATGACGGTCTCCGGTGCATCCGGTGGCAACTTCCAGTTGAACATCATGATGCCCGTGCTGGCGCACACCGTCCTGGAATCGATCCAGTTGCTGACCGGCGGAACGGACGCGTTTGTCGAATTCTGCTTGAACGGAATGGAGGCAAACGAGGAACAGTGTGAAAAAGCCGTTGAACAGAGTCTGTCGATGTGCACGTCGCTGAATCCGTTGATCGGTTACGACAAGGCCGCCAAGTTGGCCAAGCAAGCGTTCGCCGAAGGTCGCACGATTCGCGAACTGTGTCAGGCCGAAGGCATCTTGCCGGAAACGGAGCTGACCGAGGCGCTTGATCCTTGGAAGATGACCGAACCGCAGGCCTGACCGAACGGGCCTGAGTTTGACCCCGCCCGGCGTGCCGCTTGTCGAAGACGCCGCCGGGCATCCGCACCACTGCATCCATTGATCGACGAGCCGATTCGATGAACGTTCTCGTTTTGACCGGTGCCGGGATTTCCGCGGAATCGGGTATTCCGACGTTTCGTGGTGCCGACGGTTTGTGGGAAGGCCATCGGGTCGAACAAGTGGCGTCGCCGGAGGGCTTTGATGCCGATCCCGTGTTGGTGCATCGGTTCTACAACTTGCGGCGACGCAAACTACAGGACCCGTTGATCCAGCCCAACGCGGCGCATGTTGCGCTTGCGGACTTCGAACGTGGCCATGATTCGGGTGATTTTTTGTTGGTGACCCAGAACATCGACAACCTGCACCAACGGGCCGGCAGCAAGCGGGTGTTGCCGATGCACGGCGAACTGATGAAGGTCCGATGCATCGACACCGGTGAACTGTTCGACTGGACGGAAGACCTTTCGCTTGAAACCCCGCACCCGGCTGACCCGGAAAATGCGAAACTGCGTGGGCGATTGCGTCCACACGTCGTGTGGTTTGGTGAGATGCCGTTGGGATTGGAAGCGATCGAAAGAGCGGCCCGGAAAGCCGATGTGTTTCTGGCGATCGGCACGTCGGGACTGGTCTATCCCGCTGCGGGCATCGTCAGCCAAACGCCGGTTGATTGCCGCCGAATCGAGATCAATTTGGATGACACGCCGGCCAGCGGTGCGTTTGATGAAACGATCCGCGGACGGGCTTCGGAGGAAGTCCCGCGGGTGCTGGCGTCTTTGTAGTCGCAGTCGGTCGTCTGTCCTGATCCGGCCGAACCGCGTCGGCCGTGCGTACAGATGCGGCTGATCAGACAGATGCGCCTGGTCAGACTCGGGTGCGGACCACGCCGACGGCGATGCCCAGGATCTTGGCTTCGCGGACGAAGATCGGGTCCATGTTGTCATTGGCCGGTTGCAACCGGATCCGGTCACCCTCGGGATACCAATACTTCAACGTCGCTTCGCCGTCGGGTGTCTGTGCGACGACCATCTGGCCGGGCTGAGCGTTTTCTTGACGCTGGATGACCACGTAGTCGCCATCGGCGATGTGAGCGTTGACCATGCTGTCGCCGCTGACCTGCAACATGAATCGATCGTTGCTGAACAGCAATTGCCCCACATCGACCCGCTCGTTCTGCTCAAATGCAAGGGTCGTCGGGCCGGCCGCGACGACGCCGACCATCGGCAACGCGTGGCCGCTGCGGTCCGCCGGCGAAGTCAGTTCGATAGCACGGGACTTGTTGGGACTGCGAGTGATCAGACCTTTGCGTTCAAGAGCACGCAGGTGGCACATCACCCCGTTGGGGCTTTTGATGCCGAAGTGTTCACCGATTTCTCGGACCGTCGGGCCGTAGCCCCGCTCGATGATCAGTCCGCGAATCATGTCGTAGACGTTCTGCTGACGCTCGGTCAACTGTGCCGTGGTCGTCACTCGGATACCTCCTAAACCTTTGCGAGAATGGCGTCGCCAACGAATCGCCGACCGTGGATGGGGCGCAAATGACCGTTGAGATCATTTTGATAATGCACATATTAGCATTACTTGCACAGGCGTCCATACCAATTGCCCGTGACGGCTGATTGGCGAAGTCTGGTCAACCGTCTACCTGATTGTTTGTATGATATCGATCTTACGACGGTCGATGGGGGTGATCACCCCAAAATGATGGCAAATGTTTGGTGAAGAAAAGGAAAACCATGGCTTCCCCTGCGTTGACCGGGCCGTCGGAATCGACCCCACCGTGGCTGCGAAAAATCGACGATTGGTGTCTGCGGATCGGCGACTGGATCAATCCGATCCTGGTCAAGGAGACACGCCAGGCCCTGAAAAGTCGGCAGTTTCTGGTGACGTTTTCGCTGCTGCTGATTGCCGCACTTGGCTGGACGATCGTCGGCAGCATGATGCGAATGCCCCAGATTTACACCACGCCGACCGCGTCTTTCATGCTGGTCGGTTACTACGTGGTGCTGGCCGTCCCGATGCTGTTGGTCGTTCCGCTGGCGGCGTATCGAAGTTTGGAGGCGGAGCTGGACGACGGCACGTTGGAACTGTTGTCGATATCGACGCTAAGCCCCTGGCAAATCGTGCTGGGCAAATTGGCCAGCGGCACGATGCAGATGACCCTGTATTTTGTCGCGTTGTTGCCCTGCTTTGCATTCGCGTACACGTTGCGTGGGATTGATCTGCCAACGCTATTGCTGGTGATGGCGTTTTTGTTTTTGTGTGGTCTGTTGCTGACCACTGCGGCGTTGACGTTTGCCCCGCAGTCGCGATCGCGTAATGCCCGCGTGGTCACGCTGTTGTTGGTCTTGTCGATGTTATTGCTGGGCGAATACGTCATCGGTGCCGCCTGCATCACAATGATCTGGTTCGGCATTCCGTTTCCGACCACGTTGATTGTGTTCGCGGTCGTGTCGGCTTTGCTGATGTCGTTTGCGATCGGCAACCTGTTGGTGACCACGACGGCAATGATGCTGACGCCGGAAAGTGAGAACCGGTCGACGCGTTTGCGATTGTCGTTGTTGTTGTTGACCGTGATCGCGATCGGGCTGAACGTTTTTGGTGTCCAGGTGTTTGCCGAAGAAGGGCTGGTGATTGCGTTTCCGACCGCGATTTTCTTGACGATCCTGTGGCTGGTCAGCGGTGCGATGATGGCCGCGGAATCACCGGCGATGACGCCACGGATTCGGCGTGAGTTGCCGGAAACGTTTGCCGGTCGCGCGTTGGGCACATTCTTGACGCCGGGGCCCGCGGCTGGGTTGATCTTCGGTGCGGTCGGTCTGGTCAGTGTGTTGGTGGTTGCATCGGAAGTCCTGCGGCTGTACCGCAATCAACCCAACAGTACGATGCCGTCCGGTTTCTTTGACCAGGCAACCAGTTTTGTGACCATGTTTGGTGCTTATGCGGTGATCTTTTTTGTCGCCACGCGCTGGCTGGTCGCTTTTGTGCGTCGGTTTCATCATGTCCGGGTCGAATTCGGCATCGCCGCTTTTATCGTGGTGGCGGTATTTGCCGCGGTCATTCCCTATTCGATCGGTCTGTATTTGGCCGACGGACGTGATTTCCGATACAGCACTTGGCAAATATCCAATTGGGCTTGGACGTTGTCGTTGGACGTGAACCAAGTGCCGGTGTGGGTGCCATTCCTGTTGACCGGGACGGCCGTGATAGGGCTGTTGTCCAGCCTGCTGATCTCGTCAACGATCACGCTGCCGCGAAAAACGCTGGTGCCCAAACGCGTGATCGATGAACAGCAGCGGACATCTAGAAAGTCGGTTTCCGAAAGCTAAGACTTCGCCGAATCGTTGGATCAGTCGGTGACCGGTTCGTTGTTCCGGTCGCCGGAGTCCCAGCGTGGTTGGCGGCCCAGCAGTTTGCGGACAAAGAAATCAGCCTGCCGGCGTGCCGCGTACGGATGCCCGGCCGCACCGTGACCAACGCCGGGCATGACCAACAGTTCAAAGTCCTTGTCGGCACGGACCAACGCATCGACCACCTGCATCGTGCTGATCGGATCCACGTTGCGATCAAGTTCACCGACGATCAGCATCAGATCGCCTTGTAATTGATGTGCACAAGTGACGTTGGATTGTTCCTTGTAGTGGGGCCCGATCGGCCAACCCATCCATTGTTCGTTCCACCAGATCTTGTCCACGCGATTGTCGTGGCAACCACAGTCGGCGACGGCTGCGTGATAGAAATCGCCGTGGGCCAAGAGCGCGCGAAGTGCGCTTTGTCCGCCGGCCGAACCACCCCAGATGCCTACGCGGCGGAGGTCCATTTCGGGGCGTGTTTCCGCGGCCGCTTTCATCCAAGCGATGCGATCGGGAAACCCACTGTCGCCCAGGTTCTTCCAACACACGTCGTGAAAGGCTTTGCTGCGGTGATTGGTGCCCATGCCATCGATTTGGACGACGATGAATCCCAGTTCCGCCATTCTGTACAACCGCGAATGCGTGCCGAACGACTTGGGGACAAATGAACCGTGGGGGCCGGCATAGATGTATTCCAACACTGGGTATTTCCGTCGCGGATCAAAGCCGGTTGGACGGACAATGATTCCATGGATGTCGGTTTGGCCGTCGCGACCTTTGGCGACAAACCGTTCCGGGACACGCCATCCGGTTTCCAACAGCGCGCGAATGTCGGCCGTTTCCAGTTCACAGATGCTTTTGCCCGTTTCCGCGTCACGCAGCACCGATCGATTCGGCAGGTCCACACGGCTGTATTGGTCAATCAGATAGCGTCCGTTCGGGCTGAATTCCCAGCGATGATTGCCGTTGCCCCCGGTGAGAACGGTTGCATTATTGCCGTCGAAGTCGACCGCCAACAAATGAACGTGATAGGGATCTTCACCCGGATGGATACCGCTGACTTTTAACCAAATTCGGCGTTTCTCCGCATCGACCTTGTCCACGCCGCGAACCACAAATTGGCCGTCCAGGCCCAGGCACCCGTGTGTGATGTTGGACATCTTGCCGGACTGTTGATCGACCAGATACAGATGATTCCAGCCGCTGCGTTCGCTCATCCAAATCGCTTCATCGCTTTTGGCCAGACGACGCAGATATTTCTTGCTGGAATAGCAGATGAACGTTTCACTGGTCTCATCGATCAGCGTTGACGTCGACCCGTCGTCCGCATTCACCCGGACCAGACGCAAAACCTGATGCCCGCGTTGGTTGTACAGGAAGCTGAAGCCCGACGAATCGGGATCCCACTGGAAATCGGACAACTGGTAAGGATTTGGAAACAGCGTGTTGTCGATCTCGAAACGCCGTGAACCATCGGCGGAAAACAAGACCAACGTGCGAACGTCTAGGTCGTCACCCGGTTTGGCGTAATCAAGGGTGATCAGTTTGCCGTGATGGCTGTCGTCCGGTGACGAATCGATCAGATGGATTTTACGTCGTGTTCCCGGTCGCGTTTTCATCACGACGAAGTGATTCGAATCGGGCGACCAGTGAATTCGCCCACCATATTCGTTTTGCCGCGACCCGTCGGCGGTGGACCACTTTTTGGCTTGGTCGTCTCGATGGGTCAGGTGAACGTTGTGGTCGTCGATACGAATTTCCCACGCTTCGTCGGGCGATTTCTGCCGACGTGATTCGTCGCGTCGGCGCCCGGGTTGGGCGGCCGCGGGGCGTGGGGTGTCCGCATCGATCACGGCGATGCCCGGTGTCGTATCGGCAACAAAACAGGCGACCGCTTTGCCGTCCGCGTCCCGCAAGACCCACGCGTGGCCGTCGTAGGTGGACCACTGTCGTGACGCGCCGGCTTTGACATCACCGTAGTACCGCTCCGTGCCGTCGCCGCTGCGGTAATGGACCTTCAAGTCCTGGTTCGTGCGGTTGTCAAATTCGATGCTGGTGGGCGAACCACGGTAATGGCTGGACGCGATGGTTCGACGTGGTTTCAGCCCAAAAATCGAATCGATGTCCACGTCGTCGGCATCGCTGGCAATGGCATCACGAAGCTGGTCGCGGTCATAGTCGGACGACTTTTTCCCGGTCGCGGCGTTGACCACCACAAACCGTTCGCCATGGTCGCGGGTTCGCACGCGGTACCAAAACAGATCGTCGTTGATCCAATGAGCCGAAACGTCGTTGCGAAAGACTTTGCCGGCGACGGTACGATCCAGCGTTTCCCAGCGCTGGTAGTCACTGCGGCTGCCCTGGCCGAAACTTGACCCCGCGTTGCCGATCCACGCGACAAGAACGCACAGCCAAATCACACGCCACCAATGTGTTGACGACAACCGCGATGCGGACGGTACGGAGCTTGGTTTGGCACGGTCGCGCATAGGGTTGGGTCTCGCGAAGACGTCATTCGTGGTCGATGGCGGCACCGGTTTCAGGATCGAACAACGTTTCGGTCACGCCGCGGGCACCGCTGGGCAGGCGGCCGGTCACGGTGACATCGGTGATCGGATAGCGGCCCGGAACGAAACGCTGGTTGCTTTTGGTGGCAAAGATGTTTTGCGGCACGACCAGCGTGTCGTCCTGCGACAGCGGTGCGTCTTGGTACAGGAAATACTGTCCGTTCAAATCGACCGTCAGGTTGGGGATATCGTGATCCGACTGGTTTTCGATCACAACCACTTCGGTCAAAAACGCACCGCCGCCGCCCACGGCGGGAACCGCGCGACGGTCCAGCTGGACGTTGACATCCAGCGTGTGCTGGGCCGCTCGGCCGAACAAAACGGCGTACAGGCTAAGCCCGCAAAGGGGCAACAGGCAGGTCATCAACAATGCAATCGACAGACCGCGACTGGACAGCCGTGGCGTCGGCGCTAGTTGGTCGGTGCGGACACCAGCGGGGGTGTCGGCATCGGATGATGAAACGTGGGATTCGCTGGTGCTCATGCCAAGGGCTCGTGGTGCACGCCGGCCGGGGGGCGACGGCAATGGGATCGCTGGGCGATCGGTGGTTCGTTTCAGCGGGGGCGCTGGCCGCGGGGTTGCGGCGGGTCAGGTCGACCATTGTTGACCCGAAACAATGCCGCCACAATTGCGGGCCTTTGTCGGTCGGCGAATCATCGCCACCGTTGGCCGCAAAAATTGTTTTGACGCGAACGATCGACGACACGGGAAATTCGTTTGGCTGGATCTGTCATCGGGGTGCGGGGATGCCGCGTTCACAACCTGAAAAATATCGATGTGGACATTCCGCACGGTGCGCTGGTGGCCGTGTGTGGGCTGTCGGGCAGCGGGAAAACGTCGCTGGCCCTGGATACTTTGTATGCCGAAGGCCAGCGATGTTACATCGAAAGTTTTTCCGCATACGCGCGGCAATATCTGGAACGTCTGGACAAGCCCGACTGTGACCAAATCACCGGCATCCCACCGGCTTTGGCCGTCACACGCAAGGGCACCACCAAGACGAACCGCAGCACCGTCGCCACCGCCACCGACATCGCCGATCACTTGCGGCTGTTGTTCGCCAAAGCCGCCGATCTGATTTGCCCGTCTTGTGGCAAACCGGTGGTGGCCGACGATCCGGAAACGGTAGCCGCGCAAATGCGGTCGCTGGGCGAATCGACTCGTTCGGTGATCGGGTTCCCCGTGCATTTGCCCAACCGCAAGGACGCATCGGAGATTCTGTTGGGTTTACAGCAGGAAGGTTATGTGCGGCTGATCATCGGAGGCCAGACGTTTCGGCTGTCCGATGAGGACCGGCGTCCGATGGCGGCGAAAGTGGGACGCGGCGGAACGGAAGCGATCGTCGTGGTCGACCGGGTTTCCGGTCGTGATGATCTCAGCCGGCTGACCGAATCGCTGGAAACCGCGATGACCGAAGGCTATGGAAAAGCCGTCGTGCTGGCCCAAACGCCGGATGATTTCGGCGCCGAACCTTGGTCCGCATCGGTGATGGAGGTGGACGGGCGTTCGTTTCAGCGGCGAGTGATCAGCCGGTCGCGACGCTGCGAATCCTGTGACATCGATTTTCCTGATCCCGTGCCACGGTTGTTCAATTTCAATCATCCGCTGGGGGCCTGCCCGACCTGCGAAGGCTTCGGCGATGTCGTCGACGTGGATATGGACTTGGTGGTCCCGGATCGTGACAAGTCGATCGCCGAAGGCGCGATCGCGCCGTGGAATACGCCGTCGTATCGTCATGAGTTGGATGAACTGTTGGCTTTGGCCGACGACTATGACATCCCGGTGGATGTTCCGTTCAAAAAGTTGAAGAAAAAGCATCTGAAGTGGATCATCGGCGGTGTGCCCGAGCGAGACTTCGGCGGGCTGGACGGATTCTTCGCTTGGCTGGATCGCAAGAAGTACAAAATGCACATCCGCATTTTTGCTTCACGCTATCGCAGCTATCGGACCTGTCCGGATTGTCACGGGAAACGGCTGCGCGACGAAGTGTTGGCTTATCGAATCGGTGACCGATCAATCGCCGATGTGATGGCCATGTCCGCATCGCATGTCGGTGATTTCTTGAACGCAATGCAATGGCAAGGATCCAAGCAAGACATTGCATCGGAGCCGGTGCACCAGATCACTCGCCGCTTGCAGTTCTTGGATTCGGTCGGACTGGGCTACTTGCAGTTGGACCGGACGCTGCGGACTTTATCGGGAGGCGAAACCCAGCGGGTGGCGTTGACCGGCGCGTTGGGCAGCGACCTGATCAACATGCTGTATGTTCTGGACGAACCGACCGCGGGGCTGCATCCGGCGGACGTCGACCGCTTGGTCGAATCCATCGTCCGGCTGCA
Organism: Crateriforma spongiae; assembly: GCF_012290005.1. Lineage (NCBI taxonomy): Bacteria > Pseudomonadati > Planctomycetota > Planctomycetia > Pirellulales > Pirellulaceae > Crateriforma > Crateriforma spongiae. Next base: position 66,739 of record NZ_JAAXMS010000010.1, on the reverse strand, counting down.
GAATCGCGGCAACACTGTGGTCGTCGTTGAACACGATGAAACGCTGATACGTTTGGCCGATCGCGTGATCGAAATCGGCCCGGATGCGGGCGTTGGTGGTGGCGAAGTCGTCTTCGACGGGACTCCCAAACAGCTGCTGCGCAGCCGTCAATCGATCACCGCGGGCTATCTGCGTCGCGAATCAGGCAGGACGTTGACGCACCGCACACCGCGAAAGCCGACCGGCTGGATCCAAATCCGCGGGGCCGATGGACACAACTTGCAATCGATCGATGTCGACATTCCGCGTGGCGTGATGTGTTTGGTCACCGGTGTTTCAGGCAGCGGCAAGAGTTCGCTGGTGCACGATACGTTGTATCCGGCAGTATGCGCGGACTTGGGAACCCGAGCGGTCGATCGATCCGGTGATGTCTTGCCGCTGGGATCGATCGGGGGCTTGGTCGGGCTGAACGATTGTCTGTTGGTCGACCAGTCGCCGATCAGCCGCAGCGCCCGCAGTTGTCCGGTGACCTTTGTCAAAGCGTTTGATCCGATACGGAAGGTCTTTGCGGAAACTGTCCAAGCCAAAACGATGAACCTGACCCCCGGTCACTTCAGCTTCAACAGCAGCAAAGGCCAATGCCCACGCTGTGAAGGTGCGGGCGTTTTGGAAGTCGACATGCAGTTTCTGGCGGACGTCAGCATGCAGTGTCCCGAATGCCGTGGGACACGATTCCGCCCCGAAATTCTGCAGGCTCATTATCGTGATCGCAGCATCGCCGATGTGTTGGCAATGACGGTCAACCAGGCGTACCACTTTTTTCGCGGTCACGCCAAAGTCCAATCGCGTTTGAAACGCATGATCGACGTCGGGTTGGACTATGTCACGCTTGGCCAAGGGGCGACGACGCTTTCCAGTGGTGAAGGTCAGCGGTTGAAGCTGGCCGCGTTTCTGGCTAGTCAGACGAAACGCAAGACGTTGTTCATCATGGATGAACCGACCACCGGATTGCACTTCGCGGACATCGTCCGATTGGTCGATTGTTTTGACGCCTTGATCGCCGACGGGCATTCGATGATCGTCGTCGAACACCATCCGCTGATGATGCGAGCGGCCGACTATTTGATCGACTTGGGGCCGGGCGCGGCGGAAAACGGTGGCCAAGTGGTTGCCACCGGAACACCAGAACAAATCATCACCGACGGTCAGGGCGCGACGGCGGATTGTTTGCGTCGCTGGGCGGAGGACTAGCCTGCTTTAGGCACCGTCGCTTTCCGTCGTCCCGCAGATCAGGATCGAATCGGTCAGTGCAGACGTGGGAATTCCAGCGGCTTCATCGTGACGTCGATGTCTTCCAGTTTCAGTTCTTCCAGGTCGGGCTTGGGCGTATCTTCGACATCCGGGCTGTTCCCGCCGCTTGGCGGGGCATCGCCTTGCGATCCGTTGTCAACGTCGCCGGATGATCCATCGCCGCCGGATTCGGGTTCGGCAAAAGATTGTTGGCGACGTCGTTCCAGTTCGGCGGCCGACGGCGGGTCCGATTTGCTGGCCAGGCTGGCACCACGAACGCCCGCAGGATCGAACAGGCTGCCCACCCGCCCGCTGTCGCGTTGTGTGCGTTCCCAGATGCCGCCGTATGCCGAGTAGTCTTCCATTTCACAGGTCGAACACAGCCGGCATCCCGTCAGTGTGGTCGCGGCCACGGCAATCGCCAGCCACTTTGCACGGCGGACCGCACGTGAACAGGTCGCTGTGGTGATGCCGCGTGATGGGCCCTGTGCCGGTCGGGGACGACGGATGATCGTTAGGATCGGTCGATCTGGTCGGGTGAACATGGCGGTCGACGGAGGCGTTTGGGGGAGGTGCCGAATTCGGATGCGTGCTGCTCGGAACGGGCCGTCAACGCAGTGCATCGGCGGCTTGTCGGGTTTGATCGACCGCCGTGGTGCCGTCGCCTGAGTCAAACTGTGACGATTGCGTCGAATTTGAGGGATGAAGCGATCTTGAGGAAATTCCGGAAAATTTTGCAAAATCACTCAAGTCGATGTTTCGCCGATCCGGGGGGACTTGCGACAACGCGTTCGGCTTATCTTCTGTTCATGTCGCGAAAAAGGATTTTCGCCCATGCTGTTCGAAACGGTCTTCGGATCACTGTCGTTGGCAACCAATTTGTTGCTGGATTCCACGTTGATGGCTTCGGTGCTTAGCACGATGGCGATGCCTGTGATCGGGGTATCCACGCTGTTAAGTGCGAAATTGGCCAGCGGAGAGTCGTTGGTAAAGGCACAACGGCGGTTTTTCGCCTGCCTGTTGGTGATTACGATCGTCACCCTCCGAACGGTCATCGTTTGCGACGACGCATGGATTTTTCACATGAGCACGCTGGCGTTGATGATCGTGGGGGCCCTGATCATTCCGGACCATGACGCGTCGGTGGCCGTTTGATTTTCGGTCTTTGGTTGTTCTATCTGATCCGACGCGTTTTTCGGCGTCCGCTTCGGCGGCACGACCCACAGCCGTCGACTGATGACAAGATCTGAATCTGAACCCAACGGTTCGCAACACTCCGACGACCCCGCCGCGGCAAAAACGTCGATCGATCACGCATCGATGAATTGCACCGTGGAGGTTCGGCCATCGCCACCGGTGGTCGGATCGATCCGGCCGCCAGGCAGCAAAAGCTTGACCAACCGGGCGTTGATCTGTGCGGCGTTTGCGGTTGGCAAATCACCGGCGGTGTTGCATGGCGCATTGCGAAGCGAAGACACCGAGGTCATGGTCGCGGCACTTCGCCAAGTCGGTTGGGACATCGACGTTTCCGGCGACGGGACGGAGATCACCGTTGGTGGACGTCGTGGAGATCCCAACGCATCCACCAAAGTCGACGGGCCGGCCGAACTGTTCATCGCCAACAGCGGTACCACGATCCGCTTTTTAACCGCCGCGCTGTCGGCCGCCGGCGGCGACTATCGTCTGTCGGGGGTGCCGCGGATGCATCAGCGACCGATCGGCGATCTGACTGACGCCATCGCATCGGTCATCGACGGCCGCATCGTGACCGAATCCGATGGCGGGTGCCCGCCGGTTTGCATGGAAGGCCGCGGATGGAATGGCCACCAATTGAAAGTCCGTGGCAGCGTCAGTAGCCAGTACCTGAGTGGATTGATGATGGCCGGACCTATCGCCGCGTCCGGCCAGCCCACCGTTATCGAAGTGTCTGGCGAATTGGTATCGCGGCCCTACGTCGACATGACGGCCAAAGTGATGGCGGATTTCGGTGCCGTGGTGCATCTGAAGGATTCGCAAGCCGAATCGGGGGCTTCAACTTTGAAAGTCGTCATCGAACCGGTTGCCTATCAACCGGTCGAATATGACATCGAACCCGATGCGTCGGCCGCCAGTTATTTTTGGGCCGCGGCGGCAATCACGGGCGGCAAAGTCACGGTGCAAGGGTTGGCGTTGGATGCATTGCAGGGCGACGTCGGCTTGGTCGATGTTTTGGCCCAGATGGGCTGTGTCGTCGAAAAGTCGGACGGCCAAATGACGGTCCAGGGTGTCCCACCTGGCCAACGGTTGACGGGGATCGATGTCGACATGAACGCGATCAGCGACACCGTTCAAACGCTTGCCGTGGTCGCCTTGTTCGCGGACGGGCCGACCCGCGTGCGTGGGGTGGCGCATAACCGGTTCAAAGAAACCGATCGGATCGGCGATTTGGCGTGTGAACTTCGAAAGTTGGGCGCGACCGTCGATGAGCATGATGACGGCATGACGATTCACCCCTTGGATGAATCGCAGGTTCGCCGTAACCAGGACGCACCGCCGATCCGCTTGGCCACGTATCACGATCACCGGATGGCGATGAGTCTGGCTTTGGTTGGGCTGCGGATCTCCGGCGTCCAGATTGAGAACCCCGCCTGTACCGCCAAGACCTATCCGAATTACTTCGCCGACCTGGAAGCTTTGATCGGCCAGTCGCACGTTTGGCGGAACGATTCGGACGACTAGACGCTGGTCTTCAACGCGGCAGCGCACCGTGTTGCTTGAAACCGACCTAGCGAGTTCCAGTGATCGTGTAGTTCAGCACGCGATCGGAATCTTGTTCGATCGCGCGAAGCCACATCGTTTGGCCGACCAGTTCTTCGCCGTCTTCAAGTCCAAAGAAACGCTTCACGGTCTTGCCCGGTTGGACGCTCAAGATCAGACGTTTGTCCTGGCGTCCGTTTCGCGGAAACAGGATGAACTGATATGTACGCGTTCGCGGTCCGGAGTTGGTCAATTCCAACTGGACCAGCATTTCCGACCCGACCATCCGCGTTGTCGCCTGCAATTCCAGGCCTTCGGGACCGATGTGCATGTCACGGTACACGGTGATGGAACGCGGCGGCGTGGTTTGAAATTGGAACCGGATTGGGATCTCGTAATCGCCGACGGTGGTGTCGTTTTCCAAGATGACATTGAAAACTTCACGGGCGCCTTTGTGCGGCAAAATCTCCCAAGGTCGCAGCGGTGACTGTACCTGCCATGACGTCGGGCCGACCATGCGCAACGTACCCAACAAGCTGACATCGGTCGGGTTGGAATAGCTGACCACGATCGGCTGGCTGATTCCCAGTAGGCTGTCCAGTTGTGCGGGCTGCAACGCGACCGACATGCGGAAGGCGATCAGCGTGGGATCGATGTCGACCAAGAACGTCGGCGTCTTGCCAATGACAAATCGATGCACCGGATGTTCGCGGCCCGGCGATTCTTGCAGTCGATTGGACCGACCCCAGACGTCGATTTGTCGTGGTTGATCGCCCAGATACATCTCTTCCTGGGTCGGTTGGTCCGACCAGACCATCATCACGGCGCGGCCATTGCCGGCGAAGACCGCGTTTTGGGCACCGCTGCGCATTTCGATCGATCCGATGTACCGCAGATCGCCCAGCAAACGTGACGTCGTACGCCACGGCAACAGCAGTTCGCCCGGGCGCCCGTTGGGACGCAACAGTCCGCTATCGGTATCGGTTGGTCGGCTGACAAAGGAAGCTTCCACACGGTGATTTCGGATCGTCGCCATCCGCAATACCAGATCCAGAATGCGTGCGTCACGTGAATACTGGTCCTTGCGAATCGGGTCCATCAGCATCCATGTTCGCGGTCCCAGCTTGCGAGTCGATTCGTTTCGCGTGAGGACTTCGTGCAATTCATCGCTGGTCATCGGCAGATCCAACGTTCGACAATTGGCTTGCCAAGACGTTTCTTCTGGCGGCGGCAACGGTTCCAACCAAGGCCAGGACAACGCCAAATCCAGTGGCTGGCCGAACCCTTGCAAACCGCGTGAAATTTCCTGGACCGAATCACGCAGTCCGGGCCGACCCAGAAAGCTGTGGTCCCCGTCGGCACCCAATTGCCAGACCCGGCACTTCAGCGTCAACCGCGTCATCACCGGTTCCAGTTCCGATTGCCAAACCTTTTCATCACGGAACAACTGTGCGGCGACTTCGTCATCGGCACCGCGCAAGTCATACATCGACAGTCGGCTGCGCGGTGGGACGTCCAGCATGCCCACCGTTTGGATGCCGGCATCCTGCAGTCGGCGGAACAGTTGCGTCAAACGTTCCGCACCCTCGTGGTCATCAGGGCCAAGCCATGCCGGGATTTTGACTCGCGAAACACCCAACGCCTGGAGCCACTGGGTGATTGATTCGGGCGAAAAATCGGGGCGGTCTTCGGTTCGGGCGGAAAAGTTGTCGAGCGTCCATCCATAGGGGCCCCGGACCGGTCGATCGACCAAACGATCGATGACCGCGACCGTGGTTTCACTGGCCAAGCTGGTCCGGTGCCCGTCTTCCAGTGCGGCGGTGAAGCGATAAAACCCTGGTGGCGGCAGCGGTGGTGACCAGTCCACGCGGACGTCATCGCGGCTGGTCAGCCGCACCATCAAACGATCCGCTTCGGAAGATCCGTTGCCAGTGTCTGCACCGGAGATTCCGGCGGCAAAGGCGGCACCGGGGCGAATGGGCACCAACTTGGTTGCGATTTCGCGGTCGTACTGATCCAGCATCCGAAAACGAATCGAAAAGTTGTGGTGTCCCAAACCCATCACGCGAGCGGTGACGTCGATCGGCTGGTCCACCCAGTAGACGCCGCGTTCGCGATCCGTTTCCACTCGCAATTGTGGAAACTGTTCGATACGAATTTCGTCGAACCCGATTTCGCCACGAATGTCCTGCAATCCGTCGCCGGAGCCTTCGATGCGCAGGCGGACCAACATTTTGGATGCGGTTTGGGGCGGACGAATATGATCGATCTGGTACCGGGTCCAGGGCGTGGTCCCGGTGATCGGTGACATCGCATGGACGTCCACTTCTTGGTCGGTTTCATCCAAGAAAACCAATTCGGCGATCGCCCGATCGTGTTTCAGTCCGGTGGTTTTGGCCTGACAGCGGAACTGGTACTGATAGGCCCGATTCGTCGGCACCACGGTGGACCAGACTTCCGCCAAGCCGCCGTTCATCTGAAACCGCAAATAGTTGTCTTCGGCCAAATCGGGCAGCGTCGGCGGCAGGATCGGCAACACCGGATGGGTGGCGAACCGGTTGATCATGACGATCGGTTGCGGCGACGGCGGTTGGATCAAAGCGACCAAGGGCACGTTTTTGCGCACCCATTGCCAGACATCGATGTAAGCGTCTTGCCCCAGCAACCAAGCGTCGATGTTGCGAAGCAGAGTGGTCGTCGGATTGCCCGCCGATTCGATGCCGATTTCGATGTAGTTGGGGTATCCCCGGCCTTCGCGTCGTCCCCAACCGTCGGGCCAAAGGTCGTGGTCATTATCGTTGGTGCGTCCGAAATCCCAAACGTAGCCCTTCAGTCCCGCCGGGCCCTCGTGAACGTCGGGGCCACGCAGCGGCGCCGAAGCGCTGATTCGAACGGGCATCCGACTTTGTTTGCCGAACAGCAACTCGGTCAAACGATTTTGATACGCATCGTTTTCGCCACGCTTTTCAAACGACACTGCGGGGTCTTGGGCACCGGCGAATCCGCCGGTGGTCATGAACACCAGCCAAGCGACCAGGAAGGCGGCTTGGCACTGACGTGATCCCTGATGGTCGGACCGCCGGTGCGATCTTAGGATTGACGGTCGGCACCGATCCAATTTCGCCGCCCAGACGCTCAGCAAGAAATTCCAGACCTTCGGCGTCGTCGTCGACATCAACCGTCGCGACGTATCGCATCGGCGGTCATGGGACGTCCGAGCGGTCAAAGTTGGCTTTCAGCGTCTGGCGTGAAACGAATGTGGATGAAACAACGGTGGGCGGTCGACTGGTTGCCTCGCCGCGATTCTTGACGGAAACGACACGGCGACGTCACCGCAGCATGAAACTGAACAATCCGGAATCTTCTTTTTTCCGACCAAAACGATGGCAGAACTGAAACTGGCCGTCCGTCTGGACGCCATTCCGATCGATACCCGACGCCCCGGCGGGCTCAAGAAAGCATTGATCGCCGCGGCGGCATTGCGGGTCGATGCCGTGGAACTTTGTGCCCGACAGACGGTCCGGCCTTCGGAATTATCGGACACGGGCGTTCGGCAATTGCGGAAAATGCTGGATGATTTGAATTTGAGGGTCGCAGCGATCCGGTTTCAAACGCGGCGCGGATATGACAACCCGAGTGATTTAGAACGGCGCGTCGACGCGACAAAGCAGGCGTTGTCGTTCGCCTATCGCTTGGGGGCACCGGTGGTGGTCAACCAAATCGGGCGTGTTCAACCGATGCCACAAACCGATGGCGATGAAGAGACGCCGCAGCCGTTGTCGCCGGAGATGCAGCAGTTGCAATTGGTCCTGGATGACCTGGGACGCTATGGCGCACGCGTCGGCGCGGTCTTGGCCGCTGAAACGGGTTCAGAAAGCGGGCCTGATCTGGAAAGCATGCTGCGGTTGTCCGACCAAGCGTTCATTGCCGCCGCGCTGAACCCCGGCCAATTGATCATCAACCGATTTGATGTCGATGAAGCGATCGCGGCGCTGGGCAACCGGATTCACTTGGTTTGCGCCGTCGATGGCGTGCTGGATTTTGCCGCCGGCCGTGGACTGATGGTCCCCTTGGGTCAGGGGACTGCGGACTTTCCAAACTTGTTGGGGCGACTGGAAGACTTGCCCTATCGCGGCCCCTTTGTCGTGGGCCGCGGCGACATGCCGGACGAATCGGCAATGGCCGAAATTGCCGACGGGATCAGTTACCTCCGGTCGTTGTAGACGACCGGAGCCATCCAAATCACGGGCGGTCGGATCAAACGTCCGCCGGTGCGGGGACCTCAAATCCGTCGCGGTACTGTCGCGTCAGCAATTCGTTGGCCTGGTCGTTGTTCAGGAACTTTTCAGTTTCCGGATCGAACTTCAACAGCGGTCCCAGAGAAACCGGATACTTGTCCAGGTCAACGCCGTTGTCGGTCAAATGCTTCAAGGTGCGATTGGCCGTTTCGATATTGTCATCCAGACTCTTCACACTGGCCAGTTGTTGCTTCAGTTCGTCCGGTGAAACCTTGTTGTCTTCACCCAAGTAGTACGAAATGTTGCCCAGGTGGCTGACCGATGCCGACAGGTGGCCGGTGTTCGCGTCGGCGTGCAGCACCGAAGCGTCACGGGTTTGCACGGCGTCCAGAAAGTTCATGAAGTGATCGTCGTTCAGGTTGAACCCATCGCCATACTTCGACTGGTGACCGAACTTCTTGATCGAATTCATGTTCTTGTCGAACGCCTCGCAGCTGCCATAGCTGGTTTGGGCCAAGTATCCGTCGCTGCCGTAAAAGATCACGCCGATCTTGTTGCCCTTTTTAAACCCGAACAGCTTGTTGATTTCGTCGTCGTCGGAATTGTCCACTGACAGACCACGTGTTTCGAACACGATGCACTTGTCGCCGTAATCATAGATCGAAACTTCGGTGTTTCCGGTGTCGCCGGCATCGACATAGTTGGGGTCGTTACGTTCGGCTTGATAGCCCAGCCGACCGCCATAGGTCAGGATCGAATTGGGTTGGACGTTGACGCCCAAGCCCCAACGCGCGATGTCGGTTTGGTGCGGACCTTGGTTGCCCAAGTCGCCGTTGCCGTAGTGACGTTGCCAGTGCCAATCGTAATGGAAGCGTTGCCGAGTCAGTTTGGGATCCGTCAACGTGGCCGGACCGCTCCACAGATTAAAGTCGACTTGTTCGGGGATTTCATAGTCGCCCAATGCACCGATCGACTTGCGGCGTTTGTAACACAGGCCGCGTGCGAACTTGACTTCGCCGATGCCGCCCGACTTGATGAACTCGACCGCGTCCTGGCACGCGGTGCTGCTGCGGCATTGGGTGCCGGTTTGCAACATGCGGCCGTACTTCTTGGCGGCGGCCACCAGGGCGCTGCCTTCTTGAACGTTGTGGCTGATGGGTTTTTCCAGATAAACGTCTTTGCCGTTTTGCATCGCCAGAACGCCGATCAATGCGTGCCAGTGGTTCGGCGTCGCACAGCTGACGACTTTGACGTCATCCCGCTGGACTGCTTCACGGACATCGGAGATGACAACGGGACGTTTACCCTGTTCTCGTTCGACCTCGCTGGCACGTTTTTGTCCCACCGCTTCGTCGATGTCGACGATCACGTTGACGACCGTGCGAGGTTCTTTCATGAATGCGGCCAGGTGGCTGCCGCCACGTCCGTTGACACCGCAAACCGCGACACCGATGTCACCGCTGGGGCTGTCGGCCGATACCGACGAATGGACCATCAATGCGGCCGCCGATCCGGCAATGCCATGGAACTGGCGACGAGATAGACGTTGAGGCTTGGTTTTGGCGAGAGCTTTCCGGGTCACGGCGGTGTAATCCTGGCAGGAGGGATGTTGGGGAATCGAAAACCAAAGTTTCAGGTAGGGCGGCACGCATCGCGGCCGGGAACGCCCATTATGCACCACCGGCGGTCCGCTTTCATCTGCTGGGCAGTCGATCGATAGCGGCACAGGCTTGCCGGGTGCCCAGGGAATCGGGCCGAGAGTGTCGGGAAAGTGGGCGGCGCGGTCTGTGCCGTTTCAGAACGCATTCTGTCCGCGTTAGGGCGGGTCATATCCGCCGCGGGAAAACGGATGGCACCGCGCGATGCGGCAGACGCCTTTCCAAATTCCCCGGCACAGACCGTATTTCTGAATCGCTTGAACGGTGTACTCGCTGCATGTGGGCGTGTACCGGCAACTGGCACCGATCAGCGGGCTGATCGTGGTCTGATACATACGCACCGCGGCGATGGCCAAACGCTGAAGCATGGGGGCGAACCTTTCCGGCGGCCGTTTCAAAAAATTGGTGCCGTTCCGCTGCGACGATCGGTCGCCTATCCTGCGGGCGCAGCGGCGGATCGTTCCGTTTCGCATCGATGACGTTTTTGGAACCGATGGAGCTATCGCGAACCATGACCGACACGATCGTGATCTTTGGCGCTTCGGGCGACCTGACCAGTCGGAAACTGATCCCCGCCTTGTATAGCATGTTTGCCAAGAAACGCTTGGCCAAGACGACGCGAATTGTCGGCGTGTCGCGCAGCAAGTTTGAACACCAGCAGTGGCGGGATTCGCTACGCGAGACGACGGCGAAGTTTTCGCCCAAGTTGTTCGACGCCGAAACGTGGGATCAATTCAGCCAACACGTCTTTTATCACCCCGGTGACATCAAGAGCGCCGAAGACTTCACGTCATTGGCGGGCTTTCTGAGCGAGATCGAAGACACACCGGCCGACGGACGGCTGTACTATCTGTCGACGATGCCTCAGTTGTACGAAGAAGCCATTCGCCAACTGGGGGCCGCCGGGTTGGCCGATGATAGCGACGGCTATCGCCGGGTGATCATTGAAAAACCCTTCGGAACGGATTTGGAATCGGCCCGCAAACTGAACGAGTCGATTCATCAAGTCTTTCGCGAAGACCAGATCTATCGTATCGACCACTACTTGGGCAAAGAAACGGTCCAAAACATCTTTGCGATGCGTTTCGGAAACACGATTTTCGAACCGCTGTGGAATCGAAACTACGTCGATCACGTCCAAATCACGGTGGCCGAAGAGGTCGTTATCGGTCGTCGTGCCGGGTACTACGACACGTCGGGCATCTTGCGCGACATGTTCCAGAATCACCTGTTGCAACTGATGATGATCACGGCGATGGAACCGCCGGCGAAATACGATTCGACGATGAATCGTGACGAAAAGGTCAAAGTGCTGCACAGCATCCGCCCGATGACCGGCGGCGATTTTGCCAACCACACCGTTCGCGGCCAGTACGACGGATACCTGGACGAAGAAGGTGTTCCGGCCAACAGCCAAACGGAAACCTTTGCCGCACTGAAACTGTACTGCGATACTTGGCGATGGAAAAACGTGCCGTTTTATCTGCGCAGTGGCAAAGGTTTGTCCTGTCGCACGACGCAGATTGTCATCCAATTCCGGCAGGTTCCCCACATGTTATTCGGGGAAGTCGGAAAGTCGCCGGATCGCAACCGTTTGGTGATTCAGGTCCAGCCGGCCGAAGGCATCCAGATCCACTTTCAAACCAAAGTGCCCGACGCCGGGATGAAAACGCGGACCAGCACGCTGGACTTCAATTTCTGTCGCAACGGCGGGTCAATGCCCGACGCGTACCAACGGCTGTTGATGGATGCCATCAGCGGTGACGCCAGCCTGTTTGCACGCAGCGACGAAGTCGAATTGGCCTGGGGCATCATCGACCCGATCATCGAAGCATGGCGCAGTCCCGCGGCGCCGCCGCTGTTCCGGTATCCCGCCGGATTCTGGGGACCCACCGAAAGCACCGACTGGATGGCCAAGCAGAAACGGGAATGGTTCGACGTGTGCCCGGTGATCGGATGATTCCGGTCAGCATCGGCCCAGCCGGTTCGATGACCGGCTTGCTGGTTGGCGCCCGCTGCGTCGGACTAAGGACCAACATCAGTCGACGTCGATCATCTTTTGGACGACTTCCATTTTGGCTTCATCGCTGCCGTACAGTAACGTCAGGCCGTCGTTGCCCGCGATGATTTGATACGCCTTGGCGACGTCGTCTTCGTTCAACAATCCGCGCGATTGGTACGCCCGGATCTCGGCCAACCGTTCCAGGACTTGGCCGGGATCACCGCTTAGCAACTTGCTGACGCGATACTCCGCGGCTTTCTCGCTTAGCTCGGGCATGTCCGCGGTCACCAATTTCAATTTGATCGTTGCGAACAACTGGTCCAGCGAATCATTGATGTGTGCGGTGCCCGGATCGTAATCTTCGCTCTGTTGTCGACCGCGGCCGCGACGCTGCTTGCTGGCCATGACCTCGTAATTGTCAAACGCACCGCTGGCGGCAAAAGCTTTGCCCGAACCGACGTGGTACAGACGGCAGCGACAGATATTTCGCGGCGGCTTTTTACCTTCCAGCCGAATCGCGACGTCGAAATGGAACAGGAAATCACATCCGGCCTCCGTGGCCTTGTCCAGCATGGATTCGTGTTCGCCTTCGCCGATAAACAACAGCCCTGGTTGCCAAAGCGGATAGTCCGTGTTGGGCGAAAATTCGTCGGTGATCGCGTACTGGGCTTCTGGTTCGGGCTCCTCGCCACGGCGGCCGCCGTATCCGCCACGGTTGTTTTCTTTCTTGGGCGGAGGCGTGACGTCAGCCAACGCGGCGCCGAAATGTCCGGCTTTGTAGTGTTCGGCGAAACGTTGTGCGAACATTTCGCTGACCGAACCGATGACTTCTTTGAATTGGGCGTCGACGGTACCGCTTAGCATTTCCACGACACGAGGTGGCGGCTGATTCCGGCCCGGGCCGCCCGATCCATAGGCGTCCATTCCCGATCCCCCGCCGTATTCGTCGCCGTAGCCGTAATCGGGTTCCTCGTCGCCGTACCCGTAGTCTTCTTCGCCACCATAGCCATCGCCACCATAGCCTCCTTCGTCGCCGTAACCGTAATCATCCCCGCCGTATCCGCCGCTTGATGCGGTCCGCATGTTGGCGGAAATCGGGTTGTATCCTTCTTCGATATCGCCACGGACCATCATGGACACGCCGAACCGGATGTTCCAAACCGGTCGGCTGAGGAGTTTGCTGAGGCGAAGCTTGGCGATTTCGTCTTGAGCTTGGTCGTATTCTGCGGCCAAATGAGCGTGGTACAGCTTCATAGCGACCGGCAAATTACCGGACATGTAGGCCGACCGAGCCTGATTCAGCAATTCCGGCCCTGCGTTGACCGAGCCACCGGCGGACGGACCAAACAGGCCAGCCAAGTCGGTCATGTCGATTTCGGATTTGAATTGGGTTTGCATCGCCGTCAGAATTTCCGACGTCGAACCACCTCGGCTGGACGAAGACCCATATCCGTCCATGTACTCATCGCCATAGCCGTATTCTTCTTCTTCACCGTATCCGTAGTCCTCTTCGCCGTCGTCTTCACCGTACCCTTGGGCCGAAACGGGGCCGGCGGATACCAACAACATCGCGAAAAGGGCCAACCAGGCAGCCCGCAGAAGATGGGAAAGTCGCATCGGGGAAAACGTCCTTTTTCTTGACGAAAACCGCGGAGTCGATGGGTTCGGCCGGCCGCCGGCGGGTTTTATAGACACCAGAGGGCGCGCGCGTTCGATCCGCTTGGGCTCGTGTCATGATAGACCATTGCGACCGGATCTTGGGCGGCGAAAATCCCGAAAACACGCGTGCTAGGGCATTCAACGTCAAAGGCTTTGGCCTAGAATCGTTTGAAAACCACCGGCGAACGGACCTCGGGCCCCTCTTGCGGGGCGTGGCGTGCGATCATCGACGACAGTGCCCCCGATTGTCGGCGATTCGACCAGACGAACGAGGGAACTTTTGCGTCGGTGACCGCTTCCAAGTTCGTGACGCAGTGTTGCGGTCTAGGATGATGGGGGGATTTCGTGGTGGTGCCGACCAGCGAATTCAACGCCGCGGCCAGGTGATTTCACGTCGCGGTGGGGCAAATCAAATGAGCATCGGGATCAAAACAACGGCACGATTGAGCTGACGGTTACATATGTCCAGGCGGCAAACCACACGACGACGACTGCGGCTGGAACGGTTAAGCAACCGGCGCGTTTTGGCTGCGATTACGGGTGTCGTGTTCGACGACATCGATCACAGTTTTCAACGTGGCGACGGCGAAAATCCCCTGCCCCAGCGATTGGTGTTTCTGGACGCCAACGAAAACGGCGACTACGACGCGGGTGAATCCTTTGCGTTGACCGATGCACAAGGACGATTCGAATTCTCGGATCTGGATCCCGGCAGCTACGCGGTTCGGCTTTTCGACGGCGCGGCTTCACAGTCGCAACACTTTCCGGCGCAGTTGACCGCCACTGCGAACCAGTTTGCTCTGTCCGGATTGGATTCGCTTCACGGTGACGGCCAGCGGATCATCGGCGTCGATGGTACGGAATTGGTCATCGCCGACCTGAATGGTGCGGGCGTCAGCCGATTAGGCGTCGGTGCGGCTTTGGGCGACGCGGCCACGCTTTCCAGCGAACGAACCTTGGTCGTCGGGGCCGGTGCCGATGCCGGCGAACTGTTCATCGCCAATCACCAGGACCAATCGATCGACACGCTGGATGTTGGTAACGCGGCCGAAGGCCAGACGCGGACCTGGCACAAGGTTGCCGTCGACGGCGACGGGCGAGGTTTGGCGATCGCCACGGTCGAAGAATCCGGCGAATCGTCCACCGTCGTTCACTCCATCGATGCGACCGATCCGGGCAACATTTCACTTTCATCGACACAGCAAGTCGTTGCGGCCGATAGCCAGTTTGTGTCCAGCCGCAGTGGCCCGCGCAGCGTCTTGGTCACCCCCGGCGAAGACGGCGTCGCGGTGGAATTGTGGAGCAACCTGACGGCGTCTCCGATTCCGACGACAGCGACCGAGATATCCGGTGCCGGTGACGTCTTGGATTTCGACGACGCGGCCGGTTTGTTGTTGCTGCGGGACACCAGTGGTGGTGTCACCGTGGTCGACGTCAATAATCAATTCGCACCGCTGTTCCAATTTAACGATCTGGCGGGTCCGGTTCGCCTGGATCCGGCGCGAGAACTTTTGTGGGCGTTTTCGCCGATCGACAGCACCCTGAAAGTTTTGGAACTCGGGGGCGGCAATCAGATCGCGCAGTTGCCCGTCGAAGCGACCAGTGTTGGTGCAATCAGCTCGTTCCTTCCGGGCCGAATCGACCCTTCATCGGGTATCGAATCGTTGGCTTTGGTTGGCGCGGCAGGAATCGCTGAAGTCAAACTTCAATCGCCCACCGCTCATCGCGTCACGCTGACGTCCGATGAAGCCGAAACGCGAGTCGGTTTCGGCGTTCGTTTGGTTGGTTCCAATCAATCGCCGGCTTTGGCTAATGTGCCTGGGCTGCAAACACCCGAAGACCAGAACTTGATGGTGCCCGCCGCAACGATCGGATCGGCGATCGAAGACGGTGACGGTGATCGGGTTGTCGTGCTGCCGGGACCGCCCAGCGACCATTCCGACGTGACTGTTAACCCCGACGGCAGCCTGATCTATCGCCCGGTGATGGACTTCAACGGCAACGATGTGTTGCAGTTGATTTTGGCCGACGGGCGTTCGGTGACCCCCATTCAAATTCCGGTTGTGGTCACGTCGGTTCCCGACGATCCCACCGGCGTCACGATTCATTTGCCGTCGGTCGCCGAAAGCGTGCTAATCGGTTCGGTCTTAGGTTCCATCGATGTCCACGATCCCGATGGGCAAGATCATACGATCCAAATCAGTGATCCGCGGTTCGGTGAAATCGACGGCGACATCATTTTCGCCGGTGGGCAACTGGACTTCGAAGAAGAACCCATCATTCAGATGGAATTGTCCATCCAAGACCCCGACACCCAGACGGTCTTGACCGAACAAGTCACCGTGTCGCTGATCGACGCGAACGATCCGATCACCGGCATCACGCCGGACCGAGCGTTTGTTTCGGAAAACGCATTTGGCGACATCGTTGCCGAACTGATTGTCGAAGACCAGGACGTCGAACAGTTTTACGAGTTGTCGGTCGATGACGAACGGTTCACGATCGAAGAAACGCATTTGCGTCTGGCACCAGGCGTTGCCTTGGACTACGAGGCCGAAAAAGAGGTCACGGTCAATGTGACCGCGTTTGATGCGTTCAACGATGACCGATTCACCCAAGCGGTGACGGTGGTGGTCCGCGACGAAGTCGAAGCGCCGTCCGACATGACTTTGGACGGCGACACGGTGATCGAGTACGTGCCGGGCGATGTTGTCGGCGTTCTGGCGATCGATGGCGTGACCCGGCCCAACGGCTATTCGTTCGGCGTCGATGACCCCAGTTTTGAAGTCGTCGCGGGCACCTTGAAGCTGTTGCCGGGAAGCTGGGTCGTTCGAAGCGACACCCCAGAAATCCAAGTCGAAATCACGGCGCAAAACGACAACGCCGCCATTGCACCGCTGGTGCGATCGTTCGTCGTCACAGTGTTGGCCAATGACCGTCCGTTCCATAACGAAGACCAGCCGCTAGACGTCAACGGCAACGACGACATTACAGCCCAAGACGCGTTGCTGGTGATCAATTACTTGAACACCTATGGTCCCGGACCGGTGGGCGAAGGGAACCCGGCAATGTCCTATGACGTCAACGGCGACGGCATGGTGACGGCGTTGGACGTGTTGTTGATCGTGAACCGGTTGAATCGCGGTGAACTGGTCAGCACCGGTGGAAACAATGGTGGCGGCCAAGCCGAGGGTGAGGGGACGGAAACCGATCCACCAGCCGAACCCAAGGCGTTCCAAATGGCCCAGCCGAAACCCGCGTCATCATCCATGGCGATCGATCATCCACAGGCCGTGGACATTGCCATCCGCAATCACAACGACGATGACGACGACGAACTGGATCCTTGGTTGGATCCGTTGTCCAACGAAACCGTCTAGGCACACGGCATCAATTTTTTGCTGCCGAAAACCGGCGTGGATCTGATCGCCGATGCCGGCACCAATGGCTAGGCCGCCGCCTTGGCCGTTTCCGCCTTCTTTTGTGCCAGCAAACGTCGTTGATAACGGCTCTGAACGACGTCCACGATGATCAGGACGGCCAAGACAAAGTAGAACGTGCTCTTGGCCATCGCATGGACTTCGTGACCGAACAGATGCAACGCGGCAAGTTCACCGCCTTCGCTAACCAGCATCACACCGACAATGAATAGGATGAACAGTCCCAAGACTTCGTACATCCGATTCTTCTTCAAAAACTCGGCCACGCGATCGGCCAGCAAAATCATCAGGCATCCGCTGGTGATGATTGCCAGTGCCATGATCAGCATGTCGTCGGTCAGTGCGAGCGCACTGAGAATGGAATCAAATGAAAACACCAGGTTCATCAACACGATCATCGTGATGGCTTTGGCGACGCTTGTTTGTGCACTTCGCTTCGTGTCGTGATCGATTTCTTCGACCGCCAACAAGTGATAAATCTCTTTGATTGCGGTCCAAAGGATGAAGCCGCCGCCGAACAGAACAATCAACGCATGGCCGGACAATGCCATGGTCAAAATGTTGTTGTCCGCGATCGATAGAAAGGGATCCTTCAACATCTCGATCAAATTCACGACCACGAACAGCAAGACGATGCGGAACACGATCGCCAGTCCGATACCCAATTTGCGAACCTTGGATTGCTCCGACGGTTCGACTCGTTTGCTTTCGATTGAGATGTACAGCAGGTTGTCGAATCCCAACACGACTTGCAGCAGCACCAGCATTCCTAGTGTGAAAATCCCGTGCAGTGAAAGCAGTTCCTGAAGGAATTCGGGCATCGGATGTCTCGGTGAATCGCAGATTTAGGAATGAAAAGACAGTCGCGGATGATGCGACACCTTCGCCACGATGTCGATGCACTGTGATTGTCGATGTGGTTCCGCGGCATCAAAATCAGCAAACGACTGAAATGAAGATGGCGGAACATTATCGGAACCGCGATCACGATTCCACCCGACGATGGGGATGATAGAGCCAGACGATGAAAATTTGTGGCGTAGCTTTGGACATGGACGGCCTGTTGTTCGATACCGAAAAGCTTTACTGGGCCGTCGGTGATGAAATCTTGATTCGACGCGGGCATCGGTTCAGCCAACCATTGCAAGATCGCATGATGGGCCGTGTCGGCGTTGCGGCGATGCAGCAAATGATCGATTTTCATTCGCTGGACGATGATCCCGTGGATCTGTTGGCCGAAAGCGAACAGTTGTATGCGGTTCAACTTGGTAACGGGCCGGATCCGATGCCGGGGCTTCAGCAATGGATCGACACCCTGAAACAAAGCGGGCTGCCGTTTGGCCTGGCTACCAGCAGCCGCCGCAAATTCGTCGATCGGATTTTGCCGACGGTTTCATGGGCGGGGGATTTGCACTTCATCTTGTCCGGTGACGATGTCACCCGCGGCAAACCCGACCCGCAGATTTATCAAATGGCGGCCGATCGGATGGGGATCGATCCCAAGACCATGTTGGTGCTGGAAGACAGCGGAAATGGGACCGCCGCGGCGGTGGCCAGTGGCGCCGTCACGGTTTCCATCCCCAGTCGTCATACAAAAAACCAAGACTTCTCAGGGGCCCATTTGGTCGCCGATTCCCTGGTGGATCCCCGGCTGTTGGCCTTGGTGGATCCAGAATTTCGCGGCTAGGACGGGGGCGGCGGCCGTTTGGCGACCGTGTCGTACCGGTCGTCGCGGATATGCCGACGGCGGTTTGCCTGTTTTGCCCCGCGTCGTTGTGTCTGGTTGATGTCGTCAGAAAGATCACCAATATTGAATTTGGAACATCTTTCCAGTTCGTCGACGACTAAACGAGAGGTACAACGATGAAATCACTGCGAAACGTGACGCTGGCGCTGACCGCCGCTGCACTCGTGGCCATCACGGCCGCCCCCGCCGATGCGGGTTGTCTGAGCTCCTGTTGCGAACCGGCTCCGGTTTGCTGCTGCCCGCCGCCGCCGGTTCCGGTCACCTGGTGCGTGACCGACCCGACCACCTGCTGCAAGCACCAAGTCACCGCATGCGTGCCGGCTTGCTGTGCGGGTGAAGTTCCTTGCCTGGTTTCTTGCAAGCGTGGATTCTTGGGACGCAAGGTTTTGACCTACAAGTTCCAATGCTGTGGTCACTGCGTCGATGTGGTCATCACCCACTTTGGCAAAGTGATCGTCCGCGACTGATCACGTGACACGTGATTGGTAATCGACAAACGAAACAACCGCAGAAATGCGTATCGCGCCTGACCCGAATACGGTCAGGCGTTTTTTCATGCGCCGATGCAATGACTGGCGGTGGAAAGCCACTTGCCCGCCGCGGCGGCATCGTCACGATGCGCGATAGTTTTCGCCGAAGACGGACAATGCACCGGCTTTGGCGGCCAGACCGCCAAGGATCGCGATGAACACGACCAACAGCGATCCGCCGATGACGTACTTGAACAGATACCGTCCGGTAAACATCTGGTTCCATCGCAGACGCTGATCTTCGTCGATGCCTTGCAGAGAAGCCATCGTACGTACGTCACCGTCAAAGGGTGCCGGACCGACCGCTTGGACCGTGGACGTAAAGACCTTGCCCTGATCACTGTGGCATTCCAAACAACCCTTGGCACCCAAGGCTTGACCGGCGCCGCGAACATTGTGGGCCAACGGCCACGTCAGAAGGTCGATCGATTGCTGGGTCGATTCCGCGAACTTGCCCGGATCCAACAGTGCGAGCTCGGTCAATGAGTCCGCAGTGCCCGACCCGTCCCAGACGTCATCGTTCAGATCCGCCGATGTTCGCGTGACATACACTTGGCCCGCCGAAACATAGGCGGCACGTTCGACTTGCATCTCCTTTTGGATTGCTTCCAACGCCGCAGCCAGCTTCTCATCAAATTCGGCTCTGCCAAGTTCGGCTTGTTTCTGTTCCAACTTGGCCAGCTCGTCGGTCGTCAATTCTTCATCTTTCAGCCCGCCGCGTTCTTCGCCCAAGACTTCTTGACGGTCGCTGCGGCCGAGCTTTGGAAGCGTCAATTCGGCGACAAAGTCTTTGCGAACTCGCAGCGAACGACGGGTGACTTCAAAGACGGTCTCCGGTGGCAACGGCGTCAAAGCATCGCCATCCACCGATGCGAAAAATGACGGCCACATGCCACGCTGGGGATAGATCATCGATTCGGGCGGCTGATGTTGGTGGCCCGTTTCGGCATGGTGCCCGGTGTCGGCCTCGTCATCTGATGAATTTGGTGATTCCTGACCCGCGTCTTCATCCGACATTGCCTGATCCCATCGTTGCGTCAATTGATCGTAAATCGGGCCAATGATGGCCGGCCATTCATCGCCGGTGCGGTGGTCCTTGGATCCCAGCGAATGGGCCAGGGATGTCATCGTCCGCTTCGCCGATTCACTCGGGGCCGGTCCGCTGTGGCAGGTCGTGCATGCCAACTTTTCAAAGTGCAACGCAGGCAATCCGGCGTGCTCGGGCATCGGGGACGCAAGCCGACCAGCCAACGCAATCGTTTCTGCGGTGCTTTCGTCAGTCACACCGTAATGGCAGCCGCGACAGCTGAGTGTTTGGATCGATTGGCCGGTCACGTGAATTTGGCCTTCGAACCCCCGCACGATGTCGTGATCGATGCCGTTGCGATGGCAATCGACACACACCATGCCGGCACGCAAGTGGATGTCTTCGTCGTGAATCCAACGAGGTTCAATCCCGTGATCACCAACGCTGCGATTGCTGTGGCATTGGTAACAAGCGTTGTCCTCGGGCATGCGGACCAGGTCAAAAAACACGGTTCCGTCTTGGCCGAATCGGT
The DNA here is from genome assembly GCF_012290005.1 of Crateriforma spongiae. NCBI lineage: Bacteria > Pseudomonadati > Planctomycetota > Planctomycetia > Pirellulales > Pirellulaceae > Crateriforma > Crateriforma spongiae. The sequence goes on along the minus strand of NZ_JAAXMS010000010.1, from coordinate 45,900 downwards.
TGGCGTCATATTCGACGGTGGGCAGTTTCGACTGGACCGATTCGTCGCTGAGGTCCGAACCAGTTTTGATGCGCGACGCTTCCCCGTTGACGATGCCCAAGCGAATCGCGGCGGTGGGGACCCACGCAAAGTTTTCTTTTTCGACTTGTTCGCGGCGAAGTTCCATGTCGTATCGACCCGACACCGCGTGACAAACCATGCAGTCGATTTCCAACGTCCCGGTCAATTCCCAGCGGGTTTCGACACCGGGCTCGGACGAATCATCTTCGGCGGCGTCCGCGGATGGTTTCTCCGAATCAGATTCGGCGGGAACCGCGATGGTGCCGGGAAGCCGCGCACCAAAGTGACGAATCAATTCGAAATCGCTGATTCCGATCTCGCGTGGATCGAAGCGGTCCCCGTGATCGCGTGTCGATAGCGGCAACTGGGTTCCGGTCCGGGGGTCGGTCCAGATCCATGGTTCCGAGGCTCGACCGTCATCCGGGCGCAAACCCGATTCCAAAAGTGCGTTGAAGTGCCAGCCGTGTGCGATCGTCTGGTAGTCGTGGCATCGGCCACAGGTGTTCAGTGGAGAATACGGCTGGTCGGATTCCGGCGTGATCTTGCGATTGTTGACATCATACAAATCGATGTGGTGCAGAAACCTGGCGTTGCCGTCGTGGTGTGCGTACCGCGAGCCATCCGCCGCGATGGTTTCCCGGCAAATACCGCCCAACAGCAGTCCGAAAAGCGTCAGGGTTCCAATGGCAAAACGAATCACTTCAATCAACCTTCCGGCAACACATCCAAGATCGCGACGCGGTTCAAGTTTGCCCCATTCACTGGACCAGAGGAAGCCGACATACTTTCCGCCCCTATCGGTGTGACGCCGATAGTTCTTTCTCGCAACGCGACGACCGATTACGCGAAATCCAGATTTTAAGGAGTTTTCCAATGAGCCGCAGTGGAGTGATCACTTTCAAAGGCAATCCGATGACCTTGGAAGGTGACGAGTTGACCGTCGGCGGCCCGGCGCCGGATTTCACCTTGCATTTCGCAGGCAACGGGTTGGAAACGCTGACCTTGGCCGATTTGAAGGGCAAACCGACGATCATCAGCGTTGTGCCCAGCCTGGATACGCCCACCTGTGCCATCCAGACCAAACGGTTTAATCAAGAATTGGCCGCGATGGGCGATTCGATCAACGCTGTGACAGTAAGCCGCGACTTGCCGTTCGCACAGAAGCGATTTTGCGGTGCCGAAGACATCAACATGAAAACGGCCAGCGATTACCAGACCCACGATTTCGGTCGCGATTACGGTTTGACCATCGCCGAACTGAAACTGTTGGCGCGTGCGGTCGTCTTGTTGGATGCCGATGGCAAGGTTGTTTACACCCAAATCGTTCCGGAAGTTGCCGAAGAACCGGACTACGACGCGGCACTTGCCGAACTGAAAAAGCTGGTCTGAAGCCGGTCATCGGACCTAGCCCGACGGTAAACAGGCTCGAACAGAAAACAGGCTCGAACAGAGATGAAATCTGTTCGAGCCTGTCGTTGTTTTGGGCCGGTCGTGAATCAGTTCGCGAAGCGGGGCGAGGTTGTGCCCACGCAATTCAACCGCGGGCTTACGGGGCGACCTGCAAATTGTTTTGGACGTCATAAATGCCGGGTTCCAGTCGCATCAACAGCTCGCTCATTCGTCGATCTTTTTCACTGGCAACCGTCCCCTGCAGCGTTGCGGTTTGCCCGGTGACTTGAACGTTCACACCGCCGTAGCCGCGGCGGTTCAAACGGCTGAAGGTCTTCACGGCGGAACTGCGAACTTGCGTGGCCGGACGCGGAGGCACTTGTACGGCACTGCGGACGCGGGTGCGGATGCTGGGTTGATTGTTTCCCCCCGCGTTGCCGCCGAATCCAAAGGCGTTGCCGAACAGCGATCCCAACCCACCGCCTCCCAGGCCGCCGAATCCGCCGGTCGCCCCACCACCGCCGGTTCGGCCCGTGGTGGTCGTCGTCGATGAATTGCGTGTCGATCCGATGCCTTCGCTGGTCGATTCGCCGATGCCGCCGGAGCGTTCGATCGTCGCGTCGATTGCTTGGTTCAGCGACGAATTGGTCAAACCACCGGACACCTGCGATGCCGCGCTGTCGGTCGCCGCGCCGCCGGTCGGTGCGGTTTGTGCCGACGCGACGCCGCAGGACACAGCGGCACTGGCGGCAAGTAAAGTGACAATGAAGCGAATTCGGTGAAGCATAAAAGCGTTCCCGCGGACTGTGCGTTTACGTGACGGGGTGTTGTCTGGCGAGTTTCGCCAGAATTCAACGGCCAATGTTCGGCGTGGCTCGATGGACTTTTTGAAGCCCACCGCAGGGAACCGATGCCCGCGTCTGTGACGACGTGAAATCGTCGCCTCGCTTGCATCGGATCTTCCGACCGGCCTGCTTGACAGTTCACATGATTTTAACCGTTGGCCCCGTCAAAGGTTCTGGATCGGGTCGACGGGAGATCGATTTGCCTGTTCAGGTTGAACAGATGCCAAGATCGTAACGGTCGAATCGAATAAGCTGGCCAACGCACGGAGAACGCCGACCCATCACCCGCGACTCGCGGTGTCACCGGCCACCGTGCGAAGGTTTTCGTCTGCCCAACAGCCATTCCCCTCTATCTTCCGGATTCCCCACGATGTTTCCGCGATCTCGCCGCTCCCGTCTTGATCGGTTCTGTCGATTATTGATGCCGCTTCTGGTCGTCTCCGCGGTGCTGCCCTGGCAGCGATCTGCCGTTGCGGCTGATGCCGAATCATCGCTGCCGGGCGCGCCAATGCTGCTGCCGCAGGACACGTTGGCGTACATCCGCATCGCCGACGTGCAAGACATCCGTGAAGGATTCGGACGCACCTCAATGGGCCGCATGATGCAGGACCCACAGATGAAACCCTTCGTGTCAGACGTGTATGGCGTGCTTGACGAATCGTTCCAAGAGATCTCCGCGGTGATCGGCGTCGAATTGGGAGAGTTGTTGAATATCCCGCAGGGCCAAGTCGCATTGGCTCTGGTGCCGCAACTGATGCCGGAACCGGATCCCGATCAAGAGGTTCGCGATGACGAAGACGATGAATCGGAAGAAGCCATCAAACGTCGTCTTGCCCAAAAACGCCGCCAGCAAAACGGCTTCGCCTTCGTCTTGATCGTCGACGCCAAGGACAATATCGAAACCATCAATCGGCTGCTGGAAAAGTTCGAAACACAGTTGGCTAAGGATCGGCTGATCCGACGCGATGCCACCATCGACGGGACGAAGTTGGTGCGTTGGTTGCCGCCACGCGTCGGGCGTCCTCCGGTGGAATACTTTGTACGCGATGGTGCGATAGCCATCGGTGTCGGGCAGGATACCGCTGGAAGCGTGCTGAAGCGTTGGGTCAAAGAAGACACCAGTCCTTCGTTTGCCAACAACAACGACTTCACTTCCGTGCTCAGCCGTAGCGTCGGCGCCGAAGACACGATGCCACAGCTGACGTTCTTCGTCGATCCCTACCACATTGTCGAACGCATCATCAAAGCCAACGGCGGTGCGGCCGCGCTGGCTTGGCCGCTGATCGAACAATTGGGCATCTCGAAGATTCGCGGTATCGGCGGCAGCACGTTTCAGGGCGGCGAGTTCTTTGACGATATTTCGCACCTGCACATTGTCATCGACACGCCTCGCGATGGATTCTTTGGTGTTTTGCGTCCGTCCACCGGTGACACCGTTCCCCCGGCTTGGGTGCCGGCCGATGCGACCAGCTACATGACGGTTCACTGGGACTTTCCTCAGACTCTGGAAAACTTGGGCAAGATCCTGGACAAGTTCAACGGTGAAGGAAGCGTCGACCGTTTCATGGAAGAACCGCTGCAGAAACGTACCGGCATCAGTTTGCAGAACGAAATCTTGCCGCTGTCGACCGGGCGGATGGTCAGTGTTCGTTGGTTGGAACCGCCGATGCGAATCAACAGCCAAATCAATTGCTTCGGATTCGAAGTCAACGATCGTGATCAGGTGACCGAAGTCTTTGATCGTTTGGTGAAGCGTTTTCCCAACGCCATGAAGCCGGTCGTGATCGCCGGCACAATGACCTATGACTTGAATCGAAATCGTAACCAGAAAATGCCCGAGGGACTTCGGCGTCCCGAACCGACGCTGTTTCAATTGGGCAACTGGATCGTTTTCTGCGACAGCCAAGCGTTCATCCAGCGGATGGTGCAAACCAATGCCGGTGTGCTGCCCGGTTTGGACGGTGAACCGGAATATGGGTTGGTGTCCGGTGAATTGGGCGGCAAGTTGGACGGCGAACAACCGTTCATGATCAGCTATGTCCGTGGGTCGGACTATTTTCGTCAGATGTTTGAACTGACCAAGAATCCCAGTACGCGACAGTTTCTTCGCCGCGTGGGCGAAGACAATGTCTTGGCACGGAAGTTTGTCGAACTGTTGGAACGTGATGAGCTGCCCGAGTTCTCTCAGTTCGAAAAATACTTCGGCGCCGGCGGAATGTTCGCTTACGACGAACCTGGCGGGATTCACATCGGCACCTTTACGCTGAAACCGCTGGAATAGCGGTGCTCCAGCCCACCTGATTAGTGTTCTTCTGGCTTGGCGGATCATCGGCGAGGGTTTCGAATTCGGAATCCTCGCCTTTTTCGTGAACGTCCCGCTCGTCGAAACGGTCATTGACTCCTACACTGATGTTAAAAACACCTGCTGTAGCGAAAAGTCAGTCAAGTTATGTGCCCGCCCGCTGCCGACTCGTCCGATAGCCTTGATCCGCAAGACGACCCAGTGGCCCTGGTCGGTGGCGATGACCGAGTGCGTGATCATTACGAGGATCCGTTCGGCCTTGGCGGCGTCGACCAGCCCACACACGCTGCCGAAATTTCCAACCCGTTTACTGGCGATCGTGTTCGAATCGAATTGCGTCTGGAAGACGGCGAGATCGACGAAGTCGGATTTCATGCCGATGGAAGTGTCGTTTGTCAGGCCGCCGCATCGATGCTGTGCCAACATGTTGACGGACTAGCGATCGACGCGGTTCGACAAATGACGGCATCGGACATGGTGGATCTGTATGGCGAAAGTTTGAAGCCCGGACAGCAGAAGTGCGCTTTGCTGCCATGGCGGTGTCTGGACCGTGCCATTGATCGCCCACTCGACGATGAATCCGACGACTCCGTGGTTCAGTTCGGTGGCCCAAGTTTGGGTGAAGAAAGCTGATGTCGACGCGAGCGGATGCGATGGGCAGTTCACATCATTCCAAGTGCCAACGAAGCGAACTAATTTCATGAATACAGACGTCATGACATCTCCGCTGAATGTCGACGCGATTCGCGCGGACTTTCCGATCCTGGCGCGCAAAGCCGCTAGCGGCGCAGACTTGATTTACTTGGATAACGCAGCCAGCACCCAGCGTCCCGATCAGGTGATCGAAGCCGTCAATTCGTTTTATCGCGAAGGCTATGCGAATGTGCATCGTGGCATTCATACGCTCAGCGAAGAAGCGACCGCCGAATACGAAGCGGCTCGCCAAACGGTGGCCGATTTCCTCGGGGCCGGCAGCAGCCGCGAAATCGTTTTCACTGCTGGTTGTACCGCGGCGATCAATACGGTTGCCCATAGCTGGGGTGTGGATAACCTTGGCGCCGGCGACGTGGTGTTGCTGCCGATCAGCGAGCACCATGCGAACATCGTCCCTTGGCAACAAGTGGCGGCACGGACCGGATGTCGACTGCAATGGTTGCCCGTCGGTGATGACTACCTGATTGACTCACAAGTCGTCGCCGATGCGTTGGAAACGTATCAGCCCAAGTTGTTCGCGTTCGCCGCGGCTAGCAACACACTGGGAACCGAGTATCCGGTCAAACGCTGGACCGAACTCGGGCATCAGTATGGTGCGACGGTCTTGGTTGATGCCGCCCAAGCTGTGCCCCACCACACCGTCAACGTTCGTGACTGGGATGCCGACTTTGTGGTCTTCAGCGGTCACAAGGCGTGTGGCCCCACGGGCATTGGCGTGCTTTACGGAAAAGAAAAACTGTTGGATGCGATGCCGCCGTTTCTCGGTGGCGGCGGAATGATTCACTTGGTGACCTGCGATGGTTTCCAGCCCGCCCGGCTTCCAGAGAAATTTGAAGCCGGAACGCCGCCGATCGCGCAAGCCGTCGGTTTGGCCGCCGCGATTCGTTATCTGCAATCGATTGGACTCGAACGCATTCATCGTCACGAGCAACAATTGTGTCAGATTGCCGATGAAGGGTTACGGCAGATCGATGGTTTGACAGTGATCGGTCCCGCACCGCAACACAAAAGTGGGATTGTCAGCTTTGTCGTTGACGGCATCCACGCCCACGACTTGTCGCAGTCGTTGGATTTGGACGGCATCGCGGTTCGTGCCGGTCACCATTGCACGATGCCGTTGCATGAATCGCTGGGATTGGCGCAGACCTGTCGTGCCAGTTTCTATCTATACAATTCCGCTGACGAAGCCACTCGTTTGATCGACGCCGTCAAAACCACCCGCAACCGCTTCTTGAACCGCACCTCTCGCCGCCGCCGCGTTTAAGGGGACGGGGGTCAATAACGCGGGCCAGTGCAGGGCAGTTCGATTGTTGCGTTCAGCGATTTTGGCTTTCAGGGTTGACGAAGGTTGTCGGTCAATCTTCGCTGTTGCATCGGAGACGTTTGTTTCGGCCGGTGCTTCAGCGGATTTCGTGCGGTTGCAGGTTGAATCTAACCTTTATGAGTGGTTGATTCGTTTTGATCGCAAGCAATGACACGTCTTGAGGCACACGCGGTCGGCCTGTCGTTTCTGGCCCGTCGTTTTTGGCCCTGCGCACTTAGGACCACCGTTTTTCAGATTCGGCGGATTCGCTTGGAACACAGGCGATAGCTTTCCATTCGAAGCAGCCTTAGCATTGGGTGGTTACCAAGTTGGGGGCGCTGCAGCGCGAGGTCGTATCGTTGCCTGCGAAACAAACGCAGGCAACGTCGAATGGACCCGAGTCGGAGCGGCCTGGGGCATTAACCCGGTGCGAAGCAGCTTCTCACCGCGGCTTGACCCCGATGGTGGTGATGACCGGTCTTGGCGGCATGCTGTTTGATGGATTCGGGCCGACCCACGCACACGCTATTTCCAAAATACCTTTGCCAGTTCCATACCAGATCACGCCACATCGACAGGTCGATGCCTAGCGTTTGCAGTGTCTTCCGCAAAGACGCAGGCACTCTGGGGTTCAGCTTTTCGGCTGACTGTCTGGCCGTCCAACAAAGCAGTTCCCAGTAATCCTTCCATGACATGTTCAGGAAACCTTTGTCGCTGCTACGCAGGCCACCGGTGTGGACCTCCGGTTCATCGGATAGTTTGTCTGTTGACAGGGTCAGCGGGCTGAGCCACCCATCACGCCGAATCATTCGACCCGTTGGGTTTCGTTGTTTCTGTTTTCGTTCTTGGCGAATTTCGTCAACCGGAGTGTCACGGATTTTTCGGCCGGCTTCATCCGTTGGAGTTGGCTGCAAGTCGAATGCAGCCGAAGCCAGTTTGGCACCCTGGCGTGCTTTGGCCCGATCGTAAACGCTGGTGTGTGGCGTTTGTTCGGGGAACTCGGCCATCGCTGCACGAACCGGATTCAGATCCACGTACATGCTGCACGCCAGCAGGCCCGCCTCGTCGACGATCCGCTGGCACTTGAAGCGTCCTTCCCAAAAACGCCCCGTGCAATCGTCTTGTTTGTTCGCCATGCGAGCGATCGGTTCGGCCAACGCCCGCATGAACCACGAGATATCCGCCAGACGCCTGCGGATTTCGGCCAGCCTTTCCTTGTCGCGCACTAGCGCTTGGACGTCGTTTTCTGTGGGTTCAGCAAGATGTTCCTCGAGTCTGCGACCGGGGAACACTCGCAACCATCGAATTGCGACTTCCTGGTCGGTCCACTGGCAGCAGACATCCGGGCGATTACGAAGGATCTGGTGCATGTGGTTGCTCATTACCGCGTAGGAAAGCACATCGACGGCAAAGACCGAGGCAAGTGCTTCCATGCGTCGGCGAATCCATTCTTTGCGAAACGAATAATCTTTGCCTGAATCTCGATCCACGCCCGCCAAGAACGCCCGCCGGACGCACCGCTGCACCACGTGCACTATACAGACTTCACCCGGGTCGAATTGTTCAGAACGCTGCGGTCGCGGCATCGGACATCTCCTCCTAGACCAAAATCTGCCAAATCCGCTCACCCAAGTCAAGTAGATGGTGGGTGGCACCATCCAAGAAGATCTGGATGTCTTCGGTTGGAGATCAACAGGATCGCAGATGGGTGCCTAGTGGGGCTGAGTGGCCATGCTGAGGTTGGCGCCGGGGGCGACGCCAGCAATGAGGCGTTGCAGTTTGATCGAGGCGGCGACTTCGCCGGGCATTTCCGATCCAGGTGCGCTGCCCCAGAACACTCGCTGCAATGCGTTGCTGTCGCCGCGGTAATGGGCGGCCAGTTGCTGACGAGTGCCCTGTAGCACCTCCAACTGCGGTTCAGGGTTTTGCCTGGGATCACCGACCACTTGGATCGCCCGGACTTGAACATCGCCGGCATCCGAGACGGACTTGGCAATGTTTAAGTAATCGGCCAGTTTCGCGGCGGCTCGAATCCGGGGGTCACCAAAAGCTTGGCCGGGAATTAGTTGATTCCGCGACGGTTTGAATTGTGGCACGAAGATGTGACAGTACCGCTCGGTATCGCTGGGGCTGAAATGCTTGTCGGGCAACAGCACCGCGTCACCGTCGACGGCAAAGAACCCGTTTTCGCCGGCCGAGTAAATCATTGCAGCGGGGCGGCGATACGCCAGGCGGACGTCGACCGCGCCACCGGGCAATTTTCGCACGCTGATGACTTGGCGAACCCACGGGTGGATCGCGAACGCCGAGGCAATTTTTGATGACGCACCGGCATCCAGCAAAGACAATTGGTCCATCGCGGTGTCTTCGTAGACATCGGTGACCAAATCAGCGACTTTGCTGCGGATCGATTCCGGCGGTTCGGAAACGGTGATCTGTTCTTCGCGGACACCAAAATACCGGCGTGCCAAGTGTTCGGCGCCCCATTGGTGCCAGGCCCAGTAGCCCACGCAAAGCAACAGTGCAGGCCAAAGGATGGCCAGGACCGCGGGAGCTTTGATCAGCCGGGTCAGCAGACGGCGTATAGGCCGTGGCGAATCCTGTTGGGGCGAATCCTTCGCCAACGTTCTGATCCTTCCAAAGTCAACGGCCTGGTTTTCCGAGGCCCAACGCGTTTCAGTTCGATCTGTGCTACCAAATCTGTAGATTCAGCTGCAAGTCGACCCCGGTTTGCAGGTGGACTTGTTCGCGGATGCGATCGATCAGCCGCACGCACTGTTCGCTGGTCGCCCCTTCGTGGGCGATCAAATAATTCGGTTGGCGGCTGTCCAGCGACACGTCGCCTTCGCGGATGCCCGCCAGCCCAACATTCTGGATCAATTCGTCGGCTGAAATGCCATCGGGATCGACAAATGGCATGGCGATTCGACTGTGCTGACTGGGCCGCTGTGAATTGCGGCTGATCCACAGCTTCTGCATCCGCTTGTTCAGCGCGGTGATATCGCTGGGTTCCAACTGAAAGGTGACTTCGCACACGATTTGGCCGACCAGCGACGTTTTTCGGTGACCAAATCCGGCATCTTCCTGGCTGATCGATCGCCGTGTACCGGTGCTGTCGAGCACGGAAATCTCCGCCACGGCCGATCCAAGATCGCGTCCGCCGGCCGAAGCATTACCGATCACGCCTCCGCCAACCGTTCCCGGGATCCCGATCAGGTGTTCCAGCCCTGCCAAGCCGGCGCCGACGGATTTGATCACGGCGTTGGACAATTTTGCCCCTGCTCCAGCAACCAAACGGTTGCCATCAATCTTCAATTCGCTTGTCGGGGCCGCGGCCATCGACAAGACCAGCCCGTCAAAACCGGCTTCACGCACCAAAACATTGCTGCCGCTTCCCAAAACTCGCACGGCCATCCCCTCGGCGACGGCAAACGAGTAGAGCTGGGCAAACTGGTCCCAGTCCAAGGGCTCGGCAAAGAAACGAGCGGGCCCGCCGATTCCCAGCCAGACCAAAGGGCCGAGCGGTTCATCAGTACGGACCAAATGGGACAATTCGTCTGGAAAGTTCATGCCCTTCGCTTCGGCTTCCATGGCGTCAGTGGGTGGGGATTCAGAGGTTGCAGTTGCGCCGACGCGATCATTCAGATATTCGTCGTTCCACGCCATTGAAACCAATGAGTGGGAACCGGCGGTCATCGGTGCAGCGACAATCCTAGCGAGAAATGACGTCCGCGTTCAGCCCGAAGTTTCGGCCTGTTTCGTGACGATCGCAGAAGAATCACCTCTTTCGAACGCCGTGGATGCGCATCCCGACGGATCGGCGGGCCCCACATGGCGTCACCGATCACGATGGTTTTTCACCAAACACGCGACCCAGAAGCCCCGACCGGTGGAAAGCGGGCCGGGGCGATTCGTCGCAGATTTTCACTGGCCCCGATTCCCAGGCCCGTAAACACGGGGATCTTCGGGAACGAGGCCATGTCGATTGACTTCGGATTGCCAAAAACGGATTCGGCAATCCCGAAAATCAGTTGTTGTGCACGCGCGAAACGGCGCGGCGGATCAACGATCGGACGGGCTGCGTGGGCTGGTAACCCTTCAGCTCTTCACGCTTCCACGCACCATCGATTTTGGTGAAGACGATCAATCTCGGGATCATCTTTTCACCCTTCAGCAACTGTTCGGCCAATTCAGGCTGAGCGTCGCGATCGACAACGGCAAAGCTGACTTGAGACAGTTCGCCGGACTGTTCGATACTCTTCAGCGTGGTGTCCTTCATGACGTTGCATGCCGGGCACCATGGGGCGCCGACCATGACCATCAGGGGTTTGTGTTCAGCGACAGATTGCTTGTACGCCAGGTTGTAATCGCTGGGCAGCGTTTCAACGTGGCTGGCTGTCGTGACGGCTGCGGCAAATAGCAGCAAAAACATGCAAAGCTTCCTCGTTCCAGGGACTGGCTTTGGGACCAAGGTGCCGGCACCTTGCCGGCGAATCAGACGGGCACCACCGCATGACGTCAAACGTTGGATGCGGTTTCCCGAGGTGAAAAGGGAGAAAAACAGAATCCTTGAACCCAGCCAAACTTCTCGAAGATCAGCCGACGATCCGAATTCTTTTCGAATTGACCCGGTGTTTGACGCTGCTCCGAACGAACCCCTGTTTCCAAGGTGGACGATCGATCACGCGAAAACCCCGTGTCGTGTCGGAAAACGAAAAGAGAGCCGTCCGTGACGAAATTGGCCCGAATTCTTTCGGGGACCGTCCGTCGCATCGAGCATCCCAAATACCCGGCCTCCTACGCCAATCCCCCCCCAGATAGTGAGTCTGGCGAAGCTTTGGCGACTATCGCTGCCGGGCAAGCTGGGCGGAGTATAGGAGTCGCCAAGGGGGCCGCAAGGGGCTGTGGCTTCATGGCGGTTTGCCGACCAGTAGTGCCTTGTTAAGGTTCCGTTTTGGCGGGCTGTCTCGCCGGCGTGCAAACGCTAAACTGTTGAAAGCCAAGCGGTTACGAGGCATCCGTTTTTTTATCCGAGCTTCCGTCATGCGGAGGGGATCTTGGTTTCCTCCCCAGAGCCGCCTTGGTGACAACTTGTTACGCCGATGGATCGCGTCGACCCTATCCGATGCGTTTGAACGTCGGCGGTGCGTCGCGCTACGGGGGCGTGAATGAAATTGAACCTGGGATTGATCGGGCTGGGGAACGCTTGGCAAGCACGCCATCGTCCGGCGTTACGCGTGCTGCAGGACCGTTTCGACGTCCGTGCCGTTTACGGGACGGTGCCCAAGCTTGCCGAAAGCTGTGCGGCGGAATTTCAGGCCGATCCGGTCGACGGCTATCGTGCGATTTGCGCTCGATCCGATATCGATGCGATTTTGGTTTTGGAACGATCCTGGTTGGGCTGGCTGCCCGCTCTGGCCGCATGCGAAGCCGGCAAAGCGGTTTATTGGGCCAGCGATCTGAGATTCGATCCGGCGGCTGACCGCGAAATCCGCGAGCGGATCGAGCATTCCGGTGTCGCATTCATGACGGAATTTCCGCGTCGATTTGCCCCCGCGACGCTGCGGTTGAAGGAGCTGATCGCGACGCGATTGGGCCAGCCGAAAATGCTGTTCTGCCACCGTCGTTTGGACCAACCGTCACCGCGTGGCGACAACGGGCACTGCGATAACGAGCGTGAACTGGTCGAGACGATCGATTGGTGCCGCTATGTGGTCGGACGCGAACCATCGACGGTGTTGTCGGCCGATCCACCGACCCAAGAAGGCGGCGGCGGAAGACCGGAATCCGGCTATCGCAGTTTGACGTTGAATTTCGGTCCCACCGGTGATCACCCCCCCGTGATCGCACAAATGAGCAGCGGGAACTACATCCCTTCGCAGTGGCAGGAAGCGTTGACGTTTCGCCGGCCCGCCGACATGCACGTTTGTTGCGAAAGAGGCATCGCGTTTTTGGATCTGCCCAGCTCTTTGGTCTGGTTCGATGATGCCGGACGTCACGTCGAATCTTTGGACGCCGAATGCCCCGTGGGCGAACAGTTGCTGGTCCAGTTTCACCGTGGGGTGACCAGTCTGGTCCGCAGCATCAGCGATCTGCAGGACGCATTTCGAGCCAACGAAATCTTGGTCGCCGCGCGACAGAGCAGTCGTACCGGGCAACGAATCGACATCGCCGCCGGCTGATCCGGCGCAAGCGGTTGTCGTCGGATTGATTCGGCAAAAAGAGTCGGCTGGCGAAATCGTGTACCGCCAGCGAATCACGTCGTCCGTCGGCCAAAAGCCAGCGAAGGCTTACTGTTCTTGTTGCTGGGCGGCGGATTCGCCGGTGCCCAATTGAGCCAACACTTGCAGGATGCCATTCAGATGGGCCATCCGTGGACCGAAGCGATCGACGAACTCGTTCATCATGAATTCGCCTTCGACCAAATGCTCGCCGGAATCACGAATTTCTTCGGTCAGATTCGCCAGAAAACGGGTTTGCACCTCGCTTAACAGCTCGGCGGCTTCGCGACAGTCTTTGGACAATCCCGGATTCGCTTGACGCCACTGTTGCAGTTCGTTTGAACGCTGTTGCTGAGCGGCGGCGTTTTGCTGCACCAACGACTCCAGCAACTTGTTCTGTTGCTGTTGGGTGGAAACGAGTTGTTGCAGCAACTGGATCGTCACTTGTTCAAAAGTCGCCTCGGGGCGTGTTTCCGCTTCGGGCGAAACATCGATGCGAAACATGGGCGAAAGCGGCTCTTGTTCGTATGACATCGCGTCACTTTGGGGCAGCGGGAATCGGACAAGGTGTGACAACTTGGCCGATTATAACCCGGCGTTTCCAGGGGTGACCAGGAAATGCGGATGACCCGGCAAATTTGCGCGGTGTCGTGAGCGAAACCCCGTAAAAGGCTGGAATTTTCCGCCCGAATCCCTGACCGATTGATTCGGATCGACCGTTAAAGTCCGAATCGCTTGGTGACCGAAACCAACATTCGGAAGTATCACCTGAAGTCGGCGTCGCAGATTTTTTATTCGACCGATTCCGCGTCCGCCATTGCACCCCCATTTCCAGCCGCATGACGCACACTAGTTCGCCTCCAGCTCTCGGTTTTTACGGTGTCGTCCACAGCGAAGCGACCGGCTGGACGGGCGGGCTGTTGGTGTTGAATGAGACGGGGCGACCGCTGGAGTTTCGTTGCACGCTGCCCGTTCGTCCGACCAAAACACACGAAATTTTGTTCGGACCCACGATCCGTGATCACTTGATCGGGGAAGTGATTGCGTCGGTGCTGCTAAAAAGCTGTCGCTGTCCGCTGTCGATGATATTGTGTCGCCAGGCCGAAGCGATGGCGCTGGACACTTTGGCGGACTGTCCGGTTGCACTGGTGCGTCAAGCTGCCCAGGACGACGAGGGACCGATCGCGCCGGACATGATCGCCGGGGCCGCCGAAGCCCGTTTCGCCGGCAGCGATTTGCTGGTCGCGATGGAACATTTGCCACGCGTCGAGTCTTTGAACGAAGCTTTGCCCAGCTTTCCGGATGTCGAAGAACCCTTCGACCGAATTCACGAAGCGATCCGCGAGGCGCATTCTCAGTTGGCACGGGCAGCATGACCGCGGACGATCACTCCTTCGAATCGAGCCCACCGTTGTTGCGTGCTTTTCGGCCGGCCGATCTTGCCGCCAGAGAGATCGTTCGACCTGATCCGGTCGCGATGCGTTCGGGACATTCACGAAATGGCGAAGACCTCGTCGCCACGTTGGATGACGCCAACAGTTGGTCGGTCAAGGATCTGGTTCCCTCCGGTACGCACACTCTGGACATCGAACCGATCCGTCCTCGATCTGTGACGATTCGTGCGACATCGCTGAAGTGCCGCGCGACCGGGTTCGTTTTCCCCGAAGGCAGTCATTGGCAATTGCCCAACGACACCACGTCGAACTCCGGCAATGCTGACGCGTCGGCACAGAAACGGAAACGTCCCAAAAAGGATCGACCGGCCCGCACATCCACTCGCATTCGACCACCCAGCGACGTGGTCAAACTTCAAGACCGGCTGTACTACCTGCTGCAACCGCCGTTGGATTCGCTGGTCGGCAGCGGTCAATTGAATTTTCCATTTGAGCCGTTCCCATACCAACTGGACGGCATTGCGTTCATGTTTCCGCGGTACAGTTGTGTGCTGGCCGACGAAATGGGATTGGGAAAGACGATGCAGGCAATCAGCACGATTCGTCTGTTGTTGTGCAGCGGCGAAGTCCGCAATGTCTTGTTGATCTGCCCCAAACCCTTGGTGTCGAACTGGCTGAGGGAATTCAAGACTTGGGCACCGGAAGTCCCCGTCGCGGCGATCGAAGGCAACCAGGCCAAGCGACGGTTCCAGTGGGCCAGTCGTGAAGTGCCCGTCAAAATTGCCAATTACGAACTGTTGATGCGGGACCGAGATGACGTCTTGGATGAAGGCAATCATTTCGACCTGTGCGTGTTGGACGAAGCCCAACGCATCAAGAACCGGACCAGCACCACCAGCGAAGTCGTCAAAAGCATCTCGCGTACGCGATCTTGGGCGCTGACCGGTACGCCGGTGGAAAACAGTCCCGATGATTTGGTCGGCATCTTCGATTTTTTGTCGCCGGGGTATCTGTCGCCCGGCATGCCGATGACCGCGATGGCCAAAGCGTCACGCGAGCACATCTTGCGGCGTACCAAAGACATGGTCTTGGACGACATGCCGCCAAAGCTGTATCGCGATTCCGAACTAGACCTGACACCGGAGCAATGGGAGCGGTACGAAGCAGCCGAATCGGAAGGCGTGATTCACCTGGAAGAACTGGAACAGGCACTGACCGTCCAGCATGTATTCGAATTGGTGTTGCGATTGAAGCAGATCTGCAACTTTGACCCGGTGACCGGCAGCAGTGCGAAGAAGAATCAGTTGGTCGCGGACATGGAAGAGGTCGCCGCCAGTGGCCAAAAGGCGATCGTGTTTAGCCAATGGACCAAGACGATCGAAAAGCTAAAGGGACCGCTGGAAGCGTTCGGGCCGCTGGAATACCACGGCAAAGTGCCCCACAAGCAACGCGAACAAGTGATCGATCGCTTCAAAAACGATCCGGATTCTCACGTGATCCTGATGAGTTACGGCGCCGGCAGTGTCGGTCTGAACCTGCAGTTCTGTCGCTACGTGTTTCTATTCGATCGCTGGTGGAATCCTGCGGTGGAAGACCAAGCGATCAATCGCGCCCACCGCATCGGCGCCGCCGGTTCGGTCACCGTGACACGAATGTTGGCAGCAAACACGATCGAACAACGAATCGCCGACGTGCTGGATCAAAAGCGGCAAATGTTCGATGAACTGTTTGCCCAAGGCGAAACCGATGCGCCGACGCGAAGCAGCGGGCTGACCAAAGAAGAGATCTTCGGGCTGTTTGATCTGCGTGCACCCGGCGGCAAAAAAGTCGCCTAGATATCCAAATCGATATCGATCTGTTGCTGGCCAGGTTTGACTTCAAATCGAAACGGAGTGTCGCCTGCGTGCATCATCTCCGGTCGAACACGCGATTTCGGCGGACGACCTTGTCCACGAAAGTTTTCGGGGACCAGGTCGTTGACCACCACACGATGGCTGCCGACCGCTGCACCAGGTTCCTTGGTTTCGCCCTGGTACTGTAATTCATATCGGCCGTCTTCGTCGGTGATCGCACTGGAGATCGCACCCTCGGTGCCCTCATCCGGATCGGGCATGAAGTTGATCCAGATTTCCGGCGCAGGCTCGCCGTCCTTGGTCACTGTGCCGGTGACCTGTCCCAGTTCGATTCCGGAATCACATCCCACCATCAACAGCACGGCGGGGATCAACAAAGCAAAGATAACGTGGCGTTGCATGATTCATTCACACGCCGGGCCGGTGCGACGCAAAATCGTCTGGCACCGCACGGTCGTTTTCGCAAGTGGTGAGTTGGTCGACGTCCCCGACACAGATAAACGGGGCGATTCAAAAAAAACGCGTCTGCACGCGGCAGGGCCCGTGACAGACGCGGGGGGATTCGATCAGCGTCGGATTGCCGTGACCAAACACTCGTCGGGTCACGACCAACGGATCAATATTCTTCGTCCAGGATCTCGCGACCCGATTTGGTGCTTAGGGCTTGGTAAGTCACCATGTTGATCGAATCGCTGATGAAAGCGACGCTGCCGTCGGTGAAGGCAAAGTTGGTTCCGCCGACATGACCGCTGCCGAAAGCCGACATCCGCAAGTTGACCGAAGCATAAGACGACGGTGCGTCTTCGGGGGTTTGATAGTTCGGCGGAACGCGAGTCGATCCAAACACGTGCGTCGTGCCGTTGCCGCCACCGGTCCAGGCCCAGGCACCCCAGCGGTTGATCGGGTAACGGCTGTATTTGCGGGAAACGTTGTGCAGCTTGGCGTCGAAGAATTGGTCGTAATGGAAACGTTCGCCGAACAAGAACGTTTGGCTGGTGCCGTCGATGCAATCGGCGAAGCGGGCCGGCGCTTTGCCGTCTTCCAAGAATCGCTGGTAGCTTTCCGGTTGGCTGTCATCACCGGTCATGAAGAACATGCCGTCGTCCTGCATGTCGGTGTCGCGGAAGTAGGTGCTGTGGGTTCCGCCGTTGGCCAAGTAGCTACACAGGCTGAAGTAACCCGTGGCATAACCCGTGCGGTCATAATCCAGCTCGAACACCGTTTCCGGTGCCACGTCGCTCGGGCACAAATAGGTCGGTACCACTTGAGCCGATGCCGCATCGACCGACTTGATCGTCGGGTCCAATGGGTCACTGGTGTTGTTTTGGGCCGCTTCGTACGTGTCCGACCAGTCCCACTTGTCGTAGATCGACTGTTGTTCCAGGTAGGGCAGGATGTAGGTGAAGACGGTGTTGCCGTACCAGTCCCGAGGGCTATTGTTGACGAACGTCGTCAGCCCCGGCGGGAACTTCTTGTAGGTGCTTTCGAAGTTATGGGCGGCAAGTCCCAACTGCTTCATGTTGTTCTGGCAGCTCATTCGCCGTGCCGCGCCGCGGGCCGATTGCACGGCTGGCAACAACAGGGCGACCAAGATTCCGATGATCGCGATGACCACCAGCAATTCAACCAGAGTGAAACCGTTTCGCTTCATCACTCGTTTGTCCGTCGGATGGAGATGAAAAAAGTGCTGTGTGAAAAAAGGTCGATCCGTCGGGATATCCGCCCGTTCCGTCGATCCATTGGGGCGGTTTCTGGGGCGCACCAAGACGCGTGTTCATTGCATTGAAACCGCCAGGCAGCAGCGACGAAAGTCCCGCCGGTGCTAACGGACGATTGTCCACCAATGAAACGTGTTCAGTGAGCAAAACGTTAGGCTTGATGCAAGCTTTCTGTGAGCGAAAGCTTAACCATCCAGTTTCGAGGATTCGAAGATTTATGAAATCTTCATTTGTCGCACACGGACGCGACATGATTGGCTGACGCCACGAACCCGCGGCGAATGGCAGCGTTCCCGCGAAAGTTTGCGTCTGCAACCATGATTGTCACTGGTGAAGGCTGGACCGAATCCCGCCGATGATTCGCAGCAACCGCCACAGGGGCATCGTCAGCGCGCTGACCGCCAAAACGGAGGCGATTCCCAACGGGGCGTAAGGTTTCAACAACCACAAAATGATTGCGGTGGTGGCGACAAAGGCTGCCCAGATTGCCCAGATGGAACATAGTTCTCGAGGCTTGATCCAGCCGTGGCGAGTCAAGCGATGGCTTTCGGCAGCCGCCAGAATCCCTTTGGCTGTCAACAGTGTGCCAACGATCCAGGGCAGGTACTGCGCCGCCGCCACCACGTCTTCGCGGATCTGATCCCAAGGACGATTGCTGATTTGCCACAGGATCCAAGCGATGGTTCCGACGATCACTGACAAAATCACCGTCAGGCAACCGTAGACCAGCCAGCGTGCGTGTTCGGAGGAAACTATCCACTGAAACGCGATGACCCGCCCCAGTCCCAGTGTCAACAACGACGCCCAAAGAACCACCCACAAGCTGATCAGTTTCGGCGTCGCCCCCACTCCCATCCATGTCGGCTTGATCCAACCGGCGTCGCCCAGTCGCCACAGCCGAAAGATCGTTTCATGATGACCGCCCAACCACGTCGCGATCGCGATCCCGGTCGTCAAGGCGGCTGACCATGTCACGGCTGTTCGCACCGTCACCGACAGACGAGAGCGGAAAAGATCGTATTCCGAAAGCGGCAATGAGATCAGATATTCCGGCAACGGCGATCGGTCGCTGAAACCACGTGGTTCATAGATCGCGGCACAGGCGTTGAACAAAGTCCAAAGGACCATGCAAGGCACCAGAAACGCCAGCATGCCGATCATGGGCCATTGCCAACAAACCAAGAAAAGCACCGGAGCGGCGATCCAGCACAACGATCGGGTGACGTCACGGCGCGCCCGTGCCGCGTCGTGCCATCGCAACGCGCCCCTGTAATCACCCGTCGCCCAGGGCCACGGTTGTCGGTCCAACGTCCACCACCACGATTGAAGATCAGGACGGGGCGATGCCGCGATACGCCCCAAGCTGTGGCTACGCGATTGTTCCAATTGTGCGACGGCAACACGGACCAACAACATCCACACCAAAACGCAGCCGACCAATGTGCCGGTTCGCACAAACCAGTGGAATCGCTGTTGTTCAAAACAGGCCGTGAGCACTGCAAACAACAGGCCGTAGCAGACCACGGCGTACAGCATCAGCAGCGCCATACGTCGCAGACTGCTGGCGTAGGGACGCCACAAAATCGCACTCAGGCCGATGCTGATTGCTGACAGCGTGATCGGCGGCGCAAGGATCGAAACCAAATCCAACCGGACGTTGACGGCGCTATGTACGAACAAGGCCAGCAGCAGTAACCAGAGCGTCAGGATCCAAACGGTTTTGGCGATGATCGGAACCAACGCCAAACGCCAAGTGGATAATGGTGTGCGAAGCAGCCAAGGTTCGAACATTCCCGACAAGCCGCCCACATCGCCTTGAGGGCAGAAATCCAGCAAGATCGCACCGCCGCAGAACGCGACGATCATGGTGAGGCAGAACAGTTGAACGCACACATCCGACAAAGTCGTCTGGGGGGCCAACGACAGTGATGCGTGTCCGAGCAAGGCCGTGACGATCAACATCGGGACCATGGTCAGCAAGAACCATCGGTGTCGTGCAAACAGCAAACGCCCCAAAAACGTGGTCGAATTCATGATGCTGACTCCTGCGGGATCCGGCTCTCTTGCTGGCTGACACGGGCGTCGAACCAGCGGGACAGCGTGGCGGGGCGTGTCACCCAAGACGGATCCGTTTCGGGCGGGTTGATCGAATCATCTGTTTGCCGCAGCACTGACCATTCTTGACCGTCCGACTTGTAACCAAAGGATGCATCGGAGTCGTCCAGGGGGGCTTCCGGACCGTCGGAACGCCCAACGACTTCCTCGTACTGTTGCCCCAGCGACAACAATTCGACTTCTTCGATGATGCGACCGCCGTGGATCAGCGCGACGCGATCACAAACTCGGTCGACTTCGTCCAGCAAATGGCTGGAAAACAAGACCGTTCGGCCATCGTCGTTAACGGTCCGAATGACGGTTTCCAGGATCTCGCCCCGTGCGATCGGGTCCAATCCGCTGCTTGGTTCATCCAGGATCAACAGTTCCGGCCGATGAGCGATGGCGGCAAGCAATCCCACCCGTGCACGACCGCCTTTGGAAAGACTGGACAGTTTCTGGGACCGCTGTAGCCGGAACATGTCGCACAGTTCGCCGGCGAATCGTTGGTCCCATTGGGGTTGGACGCCACGATAGAAATCCAACAGTTCACCGACACGCATCCAACGCGGCAGGGTGTCTTCTTCGGTCAGGTATCCGGTGCGTCGCAAGACGTCCACGCGGTCGGCGATCGGATCCAACCCCAGGACCCGGACCGAACCGCTTTGCGGCATCAATCCGCCGATCAGGTGCCGGATCAGCGTGGTTTTTCCGCTGCCGTTGACGCCCACCAATCCGAACACTTGTCCCGACGGGATCTGCAGGTCGACGTCGTCCAAAGCCGCCATGCCTCGAAAACGCCGTGTCAGTCCGCTGACCTTCACCGCCGATTCCGCGCCGGATGATTTGATCGCGTGATTCATGACGAGAGCTCCTGATCGGAAAGGATTTTCTGGCGACGTTTGTCAAGAAGATCGACCAGTTCATCGAAGTCGATGCCCAGGCCTTCGGCACGTACCAGCAAGTGGTCGACGTGGGGGATCAGCAGGCGTCGCCGTTCGCGAACGCCTTGGCGGGTGGGCGATTCGGAAACGAACGTCCCGCGAGTTCGTCGTTTTTCCACCAGCCCTTCGTTTTCCAGTTCGCGATAAGCCCGCTGGATGGTGTTCGGATTGACCCGCAGCGATTGAGCCAGCCCTCGGATCGTCGGCATTTCTTCGCCGGGTTTCAGCAGCCCGGCGACGATCCGGTGCCGGACCTGATCGACGATCTGCTGATAGATCGGTGTCGAATCGGATCGGACGTGGATTTGCATTGATTGACCTCTTGTATTAATCCAATGATACAAGAGGGAGCGGCCGAGTCAAACCGAATTTTGGGTCGGTTTCGTCTCGGGAACGGACTTGGTAGATTTGCGTCCTGCGTCCGGATGGGTGGCCGAGTGGTCGAAGGCAACGGTCTTGAAAACCGTCGTAGGGGAGACTCTACCGTGGGTTCGAATCCCACCCCATCCGCTCGGCCGCGCCGGACTTCGATAACGTCGACGCGTCGGATCCGGCGGCGTGGCCCATTGATCGGGGGCAATCCCGCGGGCCCGTCCGTTTCGGGCCAATCGCGGCGGCGGCCACTGATCGACCAATGTTTCACCGGGGCCGATGCGGGAGAACCGATCGTTTGACCAGCGAACCAAGTAATGTCGTTCGGGTTTCGCACCCTTTGGTCGACCACCATCTGTCGGTCGTCCGTTGCGAAACCACCTGCCCCGCCGAATTTCGCGCCGCGGTCCATCGATTGACGATGTTGATCAGCGTGCCGGCCACGGATCACTTGCCGACCAATCAAGTCCAGATTCAAACGCCGGTGGCCATCGCGGATTGTCGACGCATCAGTGCCGATGTCGGATTGGTGCCCGTGCTGCGTGCCGGTTTGGGAATGGTCGACCCGGTGTTGCAGATCTTGCCCGACGCCAGTGTTTGGCACTTGGGGATGTATCGCAACGAAGAAACCGCACAACCGGTCGGCTATTACGACAAGCTGCCCAACGGCAGCCCGCCGGACGTCGCAATGATTTTGGATCCGATGTTGGCCACCGGTGGTTCGATCGACTTGGTCGTGCGTCGATTGCAACGTTGGGGCGTCGGCGACATTCGCGTGTTGAGCATTATCGCGGCAAGGCCTGGGATTCAGCGAATCGCCGAAGACTTTCCCGATGTGAAGATTTTTGTAGCCGCCGTCGATCCCGAATTGAACGAGCGTGCGTTCATCGTGCCCGGCTTGGGCGATGCCGGCGACCGCATTTTTGACACGCCCAACCAGGACTAAGTAGCGGTGCAAGCAAGGCTGATTTGTGTTCTGGGGTTGGCCTGTTTCATCGCAGCGGCTTGGGCGATCAGCAGTGACCGCAGAAAGTTTCCTTGGCGAGTGGTCGTCGGTGGGCTGTTGTTGCAGTTGACCCTTGCGTTCTTGGTGTTGGCGACGAAGCCGGGCAAAGCATTCTTTGTCTTCATCGGCGACGTCTTTCAAGAAGTCATGGCGTGTGTCGATGCCGGCAGCGGCTTTCTGTTTCGCGCCGGCGGTGAAAACCCGCTGGGCGATTCGCTGTTGGGCACGTTCGCGTTTGGCGTGTTGCCGACGGTGATTTTCTTCAGTTCGCTGATGAGCGTTCTTTATCACTTGGGCATCATGCAGCGGCTGGTCGCTGCGATGGCGTGGGTGATGCGGTTTTCGTTGGGGACCACCGGCGCCGAAACCTTGGCCGCCGCGGCAAACGTCTTCGTCGGTCACACCGAAGCCCCGCTGGTGGTCAAGCCTTACTTGGCAACGATGACCCGCAGCGAATTGTGCGCGATGATGACCGGCGGTTTTGCGACTGTGACCGGTGGATTGTTGGGCGTGTACGCCGGCATGGGCATCGACATTTCTCACCTGCTGACGGCATCGGTCATCAGTGCGCCAGCCGCGTTGTTGATCGCAAAAGTCATGGTGCCGGAAACCGAATCCGACCGAGTGGCCGACGCGGTTTCGGTGTTTGCCGCCAGCGAGCACGACAACATGATCGGGGCCGCCGTCCAAGGCGCGAGTGACGGTTTGAAGTTGGCGTTGAATGTCGGCGCGATGTTGATCGCATTTTTAGCGTTGATTGCGTTGATCGATGTCTTGTTGGGGCACCTGGCCGATGCGTTGATTTGGGCTGGTATGCGGCTGGGATTATTTCAGCCCGCGACGGACTTTACGTTCAGCCTGGGACAAATTTTGGGATACCTGTGCTGGCCTTTTGCCTGGCTGATGGGGATTCCGGCGGACGAATGCATGGAGGCCGGACGGCTGATCGGGCTGAAAACCGTTGCCAACGAATTCATCGCCTTTGACGCGCTCGGCCGAGCGGAAGTCGGTCCGGAAGGTGTGTTGAGCGAACGAACCGCCGTGGTGCTGACCTATGCGTTGGCGGGGTTCAGTAATTTCGGTGCGATCGGCATTCAGGTCGGCGGCATCGGCGGTTTGGAGCCCAGTCGACGACAAGACCTGGCCGCCCTGGGATTGCGAGCAATGTTCGGCGGTTTGCTGGCGTGCTGTATGACCGGGGCGATCGCCGGAATTCTGATCGCTTAAGCGTCCAGCGCGTGGCTCTGAAGGGTCGTTTCCATAGTGGCTTCCGAGTCAAAGCATGATCACAAGTCGGCTGGAAACTGCGGGGGCTGACGCAATGCGAACCTGCGCGAGCCGGGTTAGAATGCGCTTCGGCGGTCCGTGATCATTCCTGGCGGTCATCGCAGCGGTCGGGGGCATTCCGTTCCCCGCGCGACCAGCTTCGTCGACATGCCAAGCGAATCTCTCGAAGCGGACCGTGCCCGCCTCCATCCCCTACTTCGACCATCGATTTGACTGACAACATGATCGCAGAACTTCATCGACATCTTCGGATTGCTGCCCTGTTCGGATTGACCACGCTGGTGTGGACCGCGACATCGACCAATACGATCGCCGACGATCCACCGGCGGATCAGAAGAAGCCGGCGGCGGCACAAGCGAAGGAAGGATCGGAAAAGGCGACTGAAAAGAAAAACGATCCTGCGCCGGCCAAAGAAGCAGACGCGAAGAAGGACGACGCGAAAAAAGATAACAACAAGAAAGAAAAAGAAGACGCCAAGAAAGACGGCGACAAGAAACCGGACTCCGACAAGCCGGCAGCCAAACCGGATGCCGCCAAGAAAGCGGACTCAGGAAAGAAGACCGACGCCAAGAAGCCGGCCGCCGCACCGGTGAAGTCGATCTTTGCCGACGAAGCTTTGGAAGACGCGGTCCGCCGCGAAGTGTTTGCCAAACGCTACAACGACGAACCGATCACCGCGTCCGACGTCGCCAAGATTTCAAGAGTCGTCGGGATCGATCAAAAGATCACCAGTCTGGAAGGGCTTCAGCACTGCAAAGAATTGATGCTGATCGATCTGCGTGACAATGCGATCAGCGACCTTTCGCCGATCGCAAATTTGAAGCGGCTGCAATCGGTTTCGCTCAGCGACAACAAGATCCGCGACATTGGTTCGCTGAAAGACTTGACGTCCATGCAATACCTGGACCTTTCAGGTAACAAGATCGCCGACCTATCGCCGGTCGCGAACATGTCCAATTTGCGGACGCTGTATGCGGCCGACAATCGGCTGACTGACATCGCGGTGGTGGCCAAGTTGCCCAAGTTGTGGTCGCTGGACGTTGCCAAGAATCAGATCCGCGATTTGCGTCCGGTGTCGGGGCTGTCGTGGCTGACCACGTTGGAGTTTTCCGGCAACCAAATCGATTCGCTCAAGCCCGTCGCGGGACTGACGGATCTGAAGATGTTGCTGATGTCTCGCAACCAAGTGAAAGACTTGTCGCCGCTGGTTGACGCGTGCCGTAAAGATGCGGAATCGGATCGACGGTTTGCGCCTTACTTGCAGGTCTATCTGGGAGGCAATCCGCTGGACGAAAAGACGTTGCAAAACGCCAAGGCCGAATTGGAATCATTCGGCGTCGACGTCTTTGTCAAATAGCGGGTGCCCTGATTGCAAGACCAGGCGACTCATTTCGCGGGCAATCGAACCTTGTCCGCGACGAAGACGTTGGTCTGGGTGATCCCGATGCCACAGCCGATGGTCATCTGGTGTGGCTTTCCGTCGAGAAGGTCGTCCGGGATCGCGGCCACAACGTTTGCAGATTGATAGGGTTTCAGCGGCGGGCAACCGAGAATGATGGGATCGGTCTGGTCGAATTGAACGGAGATCTTTGACGTCGCCGCGTCGACTTGGCCGTGGTTGGCCACCGGAATCCGCAGCACCCACTGACCCGCATCGTTGGCCATCGTTTCGGGACGCTTTGCCGTGACGACCGGTTCGATGTAGGTGACCCAAGGCAGCCTGCAATAGCCGAACGTCATTTGATCATCTCGGGTGCGGCCGATCAGTTTGCCGGCAAAGTGATGGTCTTCGAAATTGCAGTCTTTGCCGGCGAAGATCAACACCAACCCACGATCATCGGGTTCGGTACCGATCAGCGTCGCGCCACGTCCAAAGTCGACCTCTTCCGGCGCGCCGAATCGCAGGCTTTCCAGGTCCAGATCACGGATCGGGTCGAAGCCTACTTCCGCATCGATTCGCAAGCGGACCTCCGCGGTTTCGTCGGTGATTGCCGTCGGGTTGGATAGCGTCAATAGGCGTCCGGGCTTCAGCGGAATGGAGATGTTTTTCGAACTGTGCTGGTCGTTGGGCAAGTCATCGTGCTTGCTGAAATCGATGACGGCAAAATTGGCTTGGATGCCGCGACCGTGTTCGTCTTGAAAGATTTTGATCCGTTCGTACTTGTACCAGTCGTCGCTTTGGCCGTCTTGTGAAACGGCGATCCCGGGCATGTAGGCTTCGCCGGGATCCACTTTCCAGTGCACACCATTTTTGCTGCGCAAGTGGTACGCGATACGGCCGTACCAATCGTTGACGATCATGTGGTATTGGACGTTACTGCGCCACAGCACGGGGTCTTCGAAACGACCTTCGACTTTCGGGTAATTGCTGCCTTGGGTGATTTGTTCCCAGGGTGCCAGCCCATCGCGACTGACCCACATACCGCCGCCGCGATTGACCATCAAGAACGAACCGTCTTCTCGTCGGCTGAAGCTGTTGTTGGACAGGTTTGCGATGATCTTTCGGTCACGTGTGTCATAGACCGGGGTGACCTTTTCCCACGGGCCTGTGATAGACCGACCGACATAACTCTGGCACTCAAACTTGCGATCGATCACATAGCAAACGACTCGCCCATCGGCCGTTCGGTAAGCTTCGGGGTTGTGACCCTGGCCGATGATCTCGGCGACGCGGTAAGGGCCCAGTCGATGGTCGGACGTCGCGCGGACGACGATCGATTCACGCCAAGCCATGTGCCCCTTTGGATGGTCTTCGTCCCAGCGGCAAACAAACAGGTGGAACCGGCCGTCGTCGTCCTGCAGGATGTTGCCACCCCAGTAGGAAAACGAATCGTCTTCGATTCCGTTTTGAACGTCTCGCTGCCGTACGTCATCAACACCCCAGCCCGCACTGACCCGAGGTTGCAATAACGGGATCGGTTCGAATCGGTCCATGAATCGCGCACCGGGAACCAAGTCGTTCCAAGATTCCGGACGCGGAACGTCGGCATGTTGGGCGGTGGCGATGGAGACGCACAGTAAGAAGCTGCACAGTAACGAAGTGATCGCGACAGCGACCAAACGACGGAACCGGAAAACGAACGACTGAGGTTTGCAGATCATGAACGGCGGCAAGAAAGCGGCGGGAAATCAGATCCGTCGGCTGGTCAGGTTGCACCAGCTGACGGTGAATTTTTCCCAATTCTAGCCGCTGATCACTTCCAGCGATCGATGCCGAGAGCGGACCATGCTGCGACAAAACGTTTGCGTCGTTGTTGTTCGCATGTGACTGGTGCGCTGTGTTTGATCACTCAGCTTTGTGGGATCAGGATGCGGTATTCGGTTGGGGGGCCGCTGATCGGTCCTTGCGTCGACGACGACGCTGGGCCACCAAGCCGCCGATTGCGAAAGCGCCGGCTGCCACGCAGGTTGCCGGTTCCGGCACGGCCGACACGGTGACCCGCAGGGGTGACAGCGTCGGGTTGAAATCCACCGGACGGCCGTCGAACGGGTCACTTCCTTCGAAATCAGCCAGTCGGTCGTTGATGCCGATTTCACCCAGGAACGTCACCACGCCGTTCTCGTCGGTCCCAATGTTGGGTCCCGTTTGACCGCCGGACAGCCCGAACAGTCCATTGGCCGCTGACGTGGCAAAGTCGTTGACTTCTGTTCCCGCGTCGTACAAACGGTTCAGTTCAAAACTGATCGGTGATGACACGGTCAAACCGGACAGGTCGACACCGTTGCCCTGGGTCGCGATGAACCAGTCGTTGGTCGGCAACAACATCGTCGCCAGCAACAATCGATTGGTCCCACCATTCAGATCGATATCGAACGTCGCGGTCGCCGATTCGCCGGCGTCGAACGTCGGCGGGCCATTACCTTCTACCAACGTAGTGCGATTCGCCGACGGAAAAGGAAACGCCGATTCTAGCGGGCCGGTGTTGCCGTCTTCGGCCAAGCGTTCGATCGCGGTGGTCGCCGATTGTCCGGGAGTGAACGGTGTGAAGGTTCCGTCGCCGAATCCGATGAACACCGGGGTGACGTGCGTGCTGCCGTCCAGTCCCAAGTTTTCAATCGTCACTTGGATGGTTGCCGCATGGGCATGGTGAAAGCTTCCGCAAGCCAAAGTCAGGGTCAAAGCCAGCGCCGATCGGCACAATGAAGAAATTCGCATGGTGTTTGCTGCAGCGTGAAAAGGGAGGACCAAATCAACGGCGATGGGTCTTCAGACGGCATCCCGTTTTGGGCGTAGTCGCTGCAGCAACCCAGCGATGACGCAGAATCTGCGTCAAAATCAGAAAAATCTTCCCGTTCGTTATCTTCCGGTTTCGAAGATGACGTTTCAGGGCTCGTCCTTGCCACTGTTTTGGCCGGATTCGCGGGGTGGATCGACGCTGTGAGGTGAGCGGGCGGATGCCGAGTGAATGGCCTGGGCGATGCGGTCATAAGATTCGGACGGCAACGTTGATTGGCCTTCACGGTTGCGTTGCAAGTCGTCGCCCAGACGCCGGGCCGCATGATCGATTCGGGACAATTGACGGATCAACCGGCGACACGGGCCGCAGGCCAACCAATGGCCCCACATCGCGAACCGTTCGGTGACGGTCAACCGACGCAGCAGACGCTGGTTGTGCAGATGACGGTTTTCGTCGCAACGAAGCGACAGAACCATCCGCAGATTTTGTCCGAGGGAACGATTCATTCGGAATTCTTTGTCACCGCGATGGTCCCGGGGGGAATGGTCGACCGGCATTGTTCTTGTCGTCGGTCTCGGTCGACCAGGTTCGCGTCAGGCATTGTCGCAGCGCCAGGCGTCCCCGATACAGTCGGGCCGCCAACGCATCTCGTGAAATTCCAAGCAATTCGCTGCTTTCAGCGGCATCCAATCCGCCCACCAAAGTCAAACGGATTGCTTGGCCGATTGCAATCGGCAACCGCTCGATGCATGCCGCCAAGGCATCGCGAAACTCCGCCTGATCCAGCGAAGCCGACGGATCGGGCTGGTCAGTCGCCGGCGCAATGGTGTCCGTGTCGATGGATGTCCAGGTCGGCCCGACGTCCGAATCACCGGCGGCATTCTGGCGTCGTGCTCGGCGATAATGGTCGCAAATCTTGTGTTTCAAGATTCCGATCAGCCAAGCTTGCACGCAGCGGACTTCGGCACCGTCTGAACCCGAATCGCTGCCCCCATCATTGCCATCGCCCGGTGGACTTTGGCATCGAATGGCCGCCAGAAACGTCTCTTGGACCAAGTCCTCGGCAGTTGCCGAATCACTGACCCGTCGCAATGCGAATCGGTAAAGCGTGTCGCCGTGATCGGCCAACCAGTGAAGGCCCTGGTCAGCGGCATTGGTCGCATTTTCCATCAAGGTTGGTCGTTGAGGCGACGATGCCAGCGGATCCCTAGGTGATTGATGCCCCGGTTGGCGACAAGCCGTCCGCGTCGTCAATGCCCAAGCGCTGGTGCGGTCCGCCTGCGGTGGCGTTCGCCGGCCGTATTGACCATCGCAACAAAAAAACGACTCGTCCGAGCGGGTCGGACGAGTCGTCATGTTGATGTTGGGGGTCGGTGGTTCGATCGATCGCGTGATTTGATCGACCGGGTCGACGGGATCAATACATGTCGTGATCGCCGCCGGTGCCGGCCTTGCCAGCGGCCTTCGGCTTCTCGGCGATCAAGGCGTCACTGGTCAGCAACAGGGTGGCGACGCTGGCCGCGTTGCCCAGTGCGGTACGAGTCACCTTGGTCGGGTCGATCACGCCGGCCTTGACCAGGTCTTCGTAGGTATCGGTCAGGGCGTTGTAGCCTTCGTTTGCCTTAGCCGACAGTACGCGTTCGCAAACGATGCCGCCGTCTTGACCGGCGTTTTCGGCGATCATGGTCAGCGGAGCGCGGCAGGCACGCAGAACGATGTTGTAGCCGACGATTTGGTCTTCGGTCAGATCGCTGGGCTTGACCTTGCTGCTGGCACGCAACAGAGCGACACCACCACCGGGCAGGATGCCTTCTTCGACGGCCGCACGGGTCGCGTGCAAAGCGTCTTCGACACGAGCCTTCTTTTCCTTCATTTCGCTTTCGGTCGCCGCGCCAACGTTGACCTTGGCGACACCACCGGCCAGCTTGGCCAAGCGTTCTTCCAGCTTCTCACGATCGTAGTCGCTGGTGGTGTTTTCGATTTCGCGACGGATTTGATCGATCCGTGCCTTGATATCGGCGCTCTTACCGGCACCTTCGATGACCGTCGTGTTGTCCTTGTCGATAATGACCTTCTTGGCACGTCCCAAGTGGGTCAGGTCGACGCTTTCCAGCTTGACACCCAAAGCTTCGAAGATCGCTTGGCCGCCGGTCAGGATGGCGATGTCTTCCATCATGGCCTTGCGACGGTCGCCGTAGCCCGGGGCTTTGACGGCGGCAACGGTGAAGGTGCCACGCAGGCGGTTGATGACCAATGTGGCCAAAGCTTCGCCGTCGACGTCTTCGGCGATGATCAACAGAGGCTTGCCCTTTTCGACCACCTTTTCCAGCAACGGAACCATGTCCTTGATGTTGCTGATTTTCTTTTCAAAGATCAGCACGTAAGCGTCTTCCAAGACGGCTTCCATGCTGCTGCTGTCGGTGACGAAGTACGGCGAAAGATAGCCGCGATCGAACTGCATGCCTTCGACCCACTCTTGTTCGGTCTGCAGGCTTTTGCCTTCGTCGACGGTGATCACGCCGTCTTTGCCGACTTTGCTCATCGCGTCGGCCAACAGGTTTCCGATTTCGCGGTCGTTGTTGCTGGCGATGGTTGCGACGTTGGCCATCGCATCTTGGTCTTTGACCTTGGTGGCCATCTTGTGCAGTTGCTCGGTGATGTCGGCAACCGCGGCTTCGATCCCGGTTTTCATTTGGATCGGGTTGACGCCGGCGACCACGGCCTTCAGGCCTTCGTTAAAGATCGCTTCGGCCATCACGGTGGCGGTGGTGGTTCCGTCACCGGCGACGTCGCTGGTCTTGCTGGCGACTTCGCGAACCATGCGAGCGCCCATGTTTTCATAGACGTCTTCCAGTTCGACTTCCTTGGCGACCGTCACGCCGTCCTTGGTGACCGTCGGGCTGCCAAAGCTTTTTTGCAGGATGACGTTGCGGCCTTTCGGGCCCAGGGTGACTTTGACGGTACGAGCCAGTTTGGACACGCCGCGGCGGATCGCTTCGCGGGCTTCCTGATCAAAGGCGATGATTTTGGACATGAGTGATTACAAACCTTGTTTCAAAAGATGAATTGGTATTCCGACGGCGGGGACCGGATGCCGCGATCGAGTTCAGTGGCGTCCGGCGGTCCGGATCATTCGATGACGGCCAAGACGTCGTCTTCACGCATCAGCAGATATTCCACGTCGCCGACTTCGACGCTTTCACCCGCATAGCTGCTGAACAGAACGCGGTCGCCGTCCTTCAACTGGCTTTCGCTGCGGCTGCCGTCGTCCAAAAGCTTTCCGGTTCCGACGGCGATGACCACGCCTCGGGCCGGCTTTTCCTTGGCCGAATCGGGCAGCACGATGCCGCCGGCGGTGACGTCTTCGCTTTCTTCACGTTGCACCACGATGCGTTCCCCGAGGGGCTGAAGCTTGACGTTGGACTTTGATTTCGTGGCAGTTGCCATTTCCGTGACACCTTTGCAATGACGGTTCGAAGAATCGTGAGATTGAGAATCGTAAGATTCGTTGGGCCGATATGGTTTGACGCGACGCACCGCCGTACTGGCAGCCCGGTCGCTGGCGCACGCCAATGTTGCAAGTGCCGTGCCGAAACCTTTTTTTGTGTCGCAAGTCGTTTGCGGTGGATGACTTGCGTCGATTCAGTCGGCTTCGGCGCCCGAGCCGTCGGTCGGACTGGCAGTCTGCGTCAAAATCGCCGCTCGGTCACCGCGTCATGCGCAAGCGGTGAACGGCCAACCACCAAGGCAACCAGTCCGCCAGCGACAAACCCGCCCACGTGTGCCCACCAAGCCACGCCGCCCGCTTGGCCCCCCATCGTCGAACCAATCCCGCTGAAGGTCTGCAGCAGAAACCAGATGCCCAAAAACACGGGTGCCGGAACGACGAACGTCTGGATGAAGATGAAAATCGGCAACACCGCCAGCACTCGAGCGTGCGGGTACAGAAACGCGTAGGCCCCCATCACCCCGGCGATCGCACCGCTGGCGCCGATCGTCGGCACCGGACTGGATGGATCCGCGAAATAGTGGGCCAGCCCCGCCGCCACTCCCGTCCCCAAATACGCAATCGCATACCCCAGCGGACCCAGCCGGTCTTCGACGTTGTCGCCGAAGATGTACAAAAACCACATGTTCCCCAGAAAATGCATCCAGCCGCCGTGCAGAAACATGCATGTCAAAATGGTCGCCCACGCCGGCACCGCAGGCGGCGGCAACACTTTTTCGGTGATCACTTGGCGGGGGCCGAAGGGCGTGGAGACGACTTCCGCTTGGGGGACAACGATTTCCGTGTTCGGTTCGCTTAAACGCAGCGGCACCATTCCAAACCGCTGGACGATCGTGTTGCCGGAATCCACCGACGCGACCTGAGCCAAAAAAGCGATCGTGCAAATCGCAATGATCACGTAATTGACCACCGGCGTGGTTCGGCTGGGGATGTCGTCGCGAAGCGGGATCATTGGCTTTGGGTTAACGTTGACACTGCGTGAAGCGGTTCGGGGTCGGCCACGGAACCGTTCCGCCGCCGATCGCCATGACAGGATTTCACACCGACAACAGCTTTCTTGGAACGCCCCATGAAAATGCCTCGCCACCCTTTCCTTTCCGCCGCGTCGAATCTTGCCGGCACACCAGCGATTTTCGCCGGTCCAACAACGAGGCGTTGGTGCGCCGCGAAAACGATGGCCCGCCAACTTGCGTCGCGGTTCAGCGTTTTGGTGCTGCTGGCCGCGGTTTCAGCTGCCCCGCTGTGTGCCCAAGTTGCCGAATCGTATCCCGTGCATCCCGATGCGGTTGCCCAAGACGGCGTCCCACGCGGTGAAGTCACCGCGTACACCTGGAACAACAGCCAGGTTTACCCCGGCACCCACCGCGACTACTTCGTTTACGTCCCATCACAGTATGACGGCACCGAACCGGCGGCAGTGATGGTGTTTCAGGATGGCCAGAAATACGTCCGCAAAAACAGCACCTGGGCTCTGCCCAACGTGTTTGACAATTTGATCCATCGTGGCGAAATGCCCGCCACGATCGCCATTTGTATCAATCCCGGCGTCGTGCCGGGCGGTGATGCGGAATCACAGGATCGTTTCAATCGCAGTTTCGAATACGATTCCGTCAGCGATCGATACGCCCGGTTTGTCGTCGACGAGATCTTGCCCGCGGTCGGCAAAGACTATCGACTGACCGATGATCCGAATCTTCGAGCGATCGGCGGCAGCAGCAGCGGGGCGATCGCCGCATTCGGCGTTGCCTGGCATCGGCCCGATCAGTTTCGCCGCGTCTTCAGCACCGTCGGCACGTATGTCGGGCTTCGGGGCGGTCACAACTATCCGACGATGATTCGAAAGACCGAACCGAAACCGCTGAAGATCTTCTTGCAAGACGGCAGCAACGATTTGAACATCTATGCCGGTGATTGGTGGAACGCCAACCGCACCATGTTGTCCGCACTGCAATGGGCCGGCTATGACGTCCAGAACGTGTGGGGCGAAGGCGGCCATAACGGCAAACACGGAAGTGCGATTTTTCCTGACGCGATGAAGTGGTTATGGGCCGACTGGCAAATGCCCATCACCACTGACACCACATCCCATCCGGAATTAAAAGACATCACCATTGCGGGCGAAGGCTGGCGATCGGTCAGCATCGATGAAGCCCCCGAGTCCATTCGTCAAAACATGGATCGGCGTGGCGACGAAATTCGTGTCGGTGATTTTCGATACCAAGCCGATCCACAGAACGGAACGTTGACACAGTTTGTCGACGGCGGCTCCGGTGCAAGCGTTCGTCCGTGTCCGTCGCGGCCTGCCGGGTTGGCCGTGACGCCGGATCGACGGTTCTTGTTGGTCACCGATGCGGGTGGACGTTACGTGTGGTCGTACCGAATCGATCCAGACGGAAAACTTGTCGACGGTCAACCGTATTCATTCTTGCATCAAGCAGTCGATGCGACCGATCCCGTTGCGGCCGGCGCGGCGATGACGCGGGAAGGGCGTTTGGTGGTCGCCACAGAATTGGGGGTTCAAATCTTTGATCAGCCGGGGCGCGTTCACGCCATCCTGAACCGTCCGGTCGCCGAAGGTCGGATGCGAGATTGCGCGTTCGGGGGCGAAGACATGCAAACCTTGTTTGTTGTTTGTGGAAACGACGTCTTCGCACGTGACCTGCAATTGGTGGGACACGATGATTCGTCACAGCCGGTCAAACCACCCAAGCCGCGACTGTAAATCAACGCCCGCGCAAAGGCAGTAACCATGTGGTGATGGTGCAACCAATATCGTTTGTGACAGCTGCGCATCACCGCACATTCGCGTTTGCGAATCGGCAGGTAAAAAAGCGAAAAGACGCGTGAATGACGGCGTCAAATGAAACGAGCCGACTTTGCATCATGCAAAGCCGGCTCGCATCCGCCGTTCCGGGTCCGAAGACCCTGGGCATCCATTCCAGGCGGGAATTTCAGTGGTGATGCCAATCGATCAAACTGTGGTGACTATGTGTTGCACCGGAGCGAACCGAACGTTTCAAAACCAATTTTTTCAAAGTGGAACGTGAGTTCGCGGATCCGAAAAAAGGGAGCGACGTCCATGTACCGCGGAAGCATTATCCGCAGGCGCGTTCCATCATGCCCTCTCCCTTGATCGGAACGTTGGTTCAAAACTCTTTTGCCTTCAACCGCTGCGTCGCGTCATGGTTTCGCAGAGATCGGCCGGAAGCAAAATTTCCGAACCAAGAGTGCGTTGTTACCGTGCCAAAAATTTCGGCGGCGTCATGCCATCAGCAAACAACAGCACGTTGAAAATCAACGGGTGTCTGGCGCGACCTCGGGAAGCTGGGTCGACCGGTTGATGCAAACCAAAGTCGAGTCGCAGACAAGAAGCATGAGGATGACTCCGCGCTGAAAAGAAGCGACCGTTCGCTGCGTGAACGATCCATGTCGATGACGGGAAGAATGTGCGCTTGCCCCTTTGGAATGTCAACAACGATCGCTGCGACCGATCGTACAATTCGATCGGACTCGGCTCGTTGGCTCGGTAAAACACGAGCGATCATGGGCCAAGAAATTTTCGAAGAAATTGCCAATGCACCGGAGATCCGTACGAACACCACGTTTGCCATTTCTTGGGCTACAAGACAACGGTTTGGAACGCCACCGCCCATGCGTGCGTGCAGGTTTTGTACATTGTTCGCTTGGTGATCGGGTGGACGGTTTCTGCTTCGCGTCGACACGTTTCCACTGTGCATTTTCAAAGAGGTGGCATTCTGAATCCGGAAGCTGAATCGAACACTGGCGATGACAGTGTTGCTAGCAATTTGGTGTCAGGCGTGTCCGCGGC
This sequence comes from Crateriforma spongiae, assembly GCF_012290005.1. Taxonomy (NCBI): domain Bacteria; kingdom Pseudomonadati; phylum Planctomycetota; class Planctomycetia; order Pirellulales; family Pirellulaceae; genus Crateriforma; species Crateriforma spongiae. The sequence goes on along the minus strand of NZ_JAAXMS010000010.1, from coordinate 10,882 downwards.
TGAGACGTGGACCGAGTCGTTCGTCCAGCGGTGTCGACGTCAATTCGGCGATCATTTTTGTGACACGCTGAACTACTTTTCCTTGCCCAACGGATTCACGCTTTCGGTGGTCGTGCCGGTCTACAACGAAGCGTCAACGGTGCGGATGGTGATCGATCGTCTGGTCGCAACGGGGTTGCCGCTGCAGATCGTCTTGGTCGACGACGGCAGCAGCGACGATTCGGCCCAGCAGCTTCACCAAATCGCCGCGTCGCTGTCAGCCGAGGGCGACCAGTCGGCGGCCTGTGCCGCCCGCGTGGTGGTTCTTGAACATCCGGTCAATCGCGGCAAAGGCGCGGCGATCCGAACCGGCGTGGCGGCCACCGACGGCGACGTCGTTGTGATCCAAGACGCGGACCTGGAATACGATCCCCAGGATTTTCGTCGGCTGTTGCGTCCGATCGTGCAGGATGAGGTCGACGTGGTGTACGGAACCCGCTACGGATCGGCCGACCGCTTGGTGTCGCCGTGGTGGCACCAGATGGTCAATCGCTTCCTGAGCAATCTGTCGGGGATGCTGATCGGGCCACGTCTGACCGACGTCGAAACGTGCTACAAAATGGCCCGCGGAGACGTATTCCGGCGCACCGCGGCTGCATGCGGCGAAAATCGTTTCGGAATTGAAATCGAGTTGACGGCTCGGTTTTCGCGTGCCCGGCTGCGGTTTGCCGAAAAGCCCATCCGCTATCGCCATCGTTGGTACGGCGAAGGGAAAAAGATCGGCTGGCGGGACGGTGTCAGCGCGATTCGCTGCATCATTTGGTACGGATTATTCACCCGGTCGGTGTGACGGTGGGCGATCGGATTCGATCCTAGTGAACAAGCACTCATGGGGCGGGATCGCTCCAAGTGGCGGCCGAAACTTGTGGTGTGGGCGGAAAGCCTGGCGGCAGAAAAAACTTGACGGCGGACGCCCACTGACGTCTGATGAAAGTCTTCTCTACGGCAGCGCAGGGAATGCAAAAACGTGCCGAGGCCGCGATGCGTCTCGTGCCGTCCGTTGCGGTATTCTGATCACTGACCGCAGCCATTTCCCAACGCTGTGTTCCCATCCATCAGGAGGAAGCGAACGACCATGGCGACGATGACCGAAAAACGGACGCTGGTGGTGAATCCCGCGTTCCTTCAGGAAATCAAGGACAGCAATCCTGATCTGTGGCAAACCATCCACCAACTGCGGCAGACGTGCGAAACGGAGGACGGATCCGCGGCCACGGTCCGATCGTTGACGCGGCTGCTGGACACGCTGCGTGACCAATTGTCGATGCAGTTTGCGCTGGAGGAGGCGTACGGGTTTGTCGAAATCCCGGTCGGCAGTTCGGTGCGGATGCTGACCGATCCGGAACACTTTCAAAAGACGTCGCTGGCCCATGACCAGCATTGCCAACTGTACCTGCGGCTTAGCGAGTTGGCCGAACAGGCGGAGGAACTGCAGTACCGTGGTGTCGGCATCGAGGGGTTTCGGGGGCTGATCGCCGCCGTGGAAGCCTTTGACGCTCGGCTGCGGCAACACGAACAACTGGAAGCCGATCTGATTGCGTCGGCGGGTAATTAAAATGAAGGCGGGTCGTCGTGACGACCGAAAAAGGACCGTTGAAAATGGCCGGCCCGGCCAGTCCGTCATCATTCGCCGGCGCTGGACGCCGATGGGTGCGGGCGAAGCCGGAATTTCCGCTGTTTTCGCCGCATTGCGATTCGCCTTAACATGCAATCTGTCAGAGGAATCCGAAATTGAAGAGGCCGAACATGTTGGGTGATTCACGAACCAAGCCGATGGAGATCCTGCTGGTCGAAGACGGCTTGATGGATGCCCGCGTCACGATTCACGCCCTTCGCAGCAGCGGTGTTCACCATCGTGTGACCTTATGCCGCAACGTGGCGGAAACGATGAAGTTCCTGCGGCGTGAAGGTGTTTTCGCACGGGCCCCCACTCCCGATCTGTTGCTGCTGGACATGATGCTGCCCGATGGGACCGGCATCGACATTTTGGAAATGTTGCCGGAGATTCCCAAGAACCGACTGGGGCTGACCACTGTCGTGTTGACCGCTGCCGACGATCCGGCGCTGAAAGCACGCTGCGAAGAATTGCAGGTCAACGATTACATCGCCAAGCCGGTCAGCGAAGCCGAGTTCCTGCGAGTGGTCCGCAATCAAAAGACATTGATGGTCCACAGCACGCCGACACTGGCGTCGGTCTAGGTCGATACCGTTCAGAGGCTTTGTTGACGCCGTTTTCCAAACGGCGTTGCCCAACCACCGGTGCGCAAAAAAAGACCGGCGAATTTCCGTGACCGGCTTCACCCGTTTTCTGGATGAAGCCGCCTGGGAATCGGCCGGTCTATTGATTCACGTCGCCCGTGGTCAGCAATTAGCGCTCGAACCACTTCTTGATCGCGTGGACCGTGGTCGCACGTCCGGCACGCGCGATCGACGTGGTCAGCGGGATTTCTTTCGGACAAACCGCGACGCAGTTTTGTGCGTTTCCACAAGCCGCGATACCGCCCGGCCCGGTCAATGCGTCCAAGCGTTCCTTGGCAAGTGCTTTTCCGGTCGGGTGGTTGTTGAACAACATCACCTGTGAAATCGCATTCGCACCGACGAATCCCTTGTCGTACTCGGCGTACTTGCGTGCTTCGTACTGCTCGTCGGTTTCGCCTTCCTTGCGTGGCACTTCGATCTTCAAGAACTGCGGGCATGCTTCCAGGCAACATCCGCAGCTCATGCACTGGCTGAGCGGATAGTTCTGTTCCTGGGTGTCGCGCAGTTGGCGTTCACCCGGCCCCATGTCGTAATAGCTGTCGACCGGCACCCAACCTTTGACGCGTTGCAGCCCGCGGAACAGTCGTTCCCGATCGACCATCAGGTCGCGAATGACGGGGAACTTGGACATCGGTTCCAAGACGATTTCGTCCGGGTTATCGGACAGCAACCGATCGACCAAGGCACTACAGCTTTGCCGGACACGTCCGTTGACGACCATCGTGCAGGCGCCACAGACTTCTTCCAAGCATCCACAGTCCCATGTCACCGGGGTGACGTGTTTACCGTCAACAGTCGTCGCCTGGGCGGCGATCCGTTGCAGAACGCTGATCACGTTCATTTCCGGTTCGTACTTGATCTTGTGCAGTTCCCAGTACGGTTCCTGCCCGGGTCCGTTTTGACGTTTGATACGGACGTTGATGAATTCCGGTCGATTTTTCAGCGTCGGTTCCTGGGCGATCATCCGGCGATCCTGAAACGATATAAACGAGTGACTGACTGAGATGAATAAGTTGAACTGAAGTCGGTTGTCGAATCAGGTCGTGGCGTACTGACCCGCTTCGGCTTTCGCCTTGGCACGTTCCTGCCAGACTTCTTCGATGATGTCCGCACCGACCAAGCCGTACAGCCGAGGCCGCGGCGGGATCGATGACGTGTCGACGTCTTCGTAAGTCAAGTCGGGTTGCATTGTGTCGGCGTTCCAAGTCGCGATCGTACTCTTCAAGTAACGTTCGTTGTTGGCTTCGAATTCGTCACACCACGCTTCGGCTTGCCGGCGACGTTCGGCCGGGTCTTCGGCGGTCAGCGGTGGTTTTTGGAATTCAGGTTTGTAGTGGGCACCGCGGCATTCGTCACGTTGCAGTGCACCCTTCAGGATGCATTTGGCCAGCGGGAACATGTCCTGCAGGGCTTTGGCGAACAGCACGTTTTGGTTGGTCCATCCGCCGGTGTCTGACAGGTTGACCTTCATCGCACGTTTGTGCAGTTCGTCGACCTTGACCAAAGCTTCGGTCAACTGGTCATTCTTGCGAACCACGGTCGCCACACGCGTCATCAGGTCACCCAGTTCCTGGTGAATCAGGTATGGGTTTTCCTCGCTGCCTTCGTTTCCGGTCAGCAAGTGTTGGTGACGATCGATTTCAGCCTGACGTGCAGAATCCAACAGTTCTTGGGAGACCGCGTCGTGCGGCTGCGAATCGATGTAGTTGACGATCGACGGCCCAGTAAACAAACCGGTAAAGATGCACGAAAGTAACGAATTGGCACCCAGACGATTTCCACCGTGATAGTGGTAATCGCATTCGCCGATCGCATACAAACCGGGAATGTTGGTCATGTGGTTTTCCGGGGCGCCCGGTTCCAGACCGCCATCGCTGCTCTTGACGTAATCGGCCCACAATCCGCCCATGCTGTAGTGAACAGCAGGGAAAATCTTCATGGGTTCGACCCGCGGGTCGACGCCCTGGAATTTTTCGTAGATTTCCAGAATACCGCCCAGCTTGCGATCCAATTCCGCGGCCGGAATGTGGGTCAAATCCAAGTAGACGCACATCCGATCGTCTTCGACGCTGAGTCCTTCGTTGACGCAGATGTCAAAGATTTCACGCGTCGCGATGTCACGTGGCACCAAGTTGCCATATTCCGGATAACGCTCTTCCAGGAAGTAATATCGATCCGAATCAGGGATTTCTTGCGGGGCACGCGGGTCTTGGGCTTTTCGCGGCACCCACACGCGGCCGCCTTCGCCGCGGGCCGATTCGCTCATCAAACGCAGCTTGTCGGCACCGGGGATCGCCGTCGGGTGGACCTGAATGAATTCGCCATTGGCGTATTTCGCACCTGCTTGGAAACAGCGGCTGGCGGCACTGCCGTTGCAGAAAACGCTCATCGTGCTGCGGCCATAAACCAGTCCGCAACCGCCGGTTGCCATCACCGCCGCGTCGGCGGGGAAGCTGCGGATTTCCATCGACACCATGTCTTGGGCGACGATCCCACGGCAATTGCCTTGTTCGTCCAAAATCGGACGCAGGAAATCCCAGAACTCGTACTTCCGCACCATGCCCTCGGCTTCCTGACGCCGGACCTGTTCGTCCAGGGCGTACAGCAGTTGCTGGCCGGTGGTCGCGCCGGCGAAAGCGGTGCGTTTGTAAAGCGTTCCGCCGAATCGACGCCGATCAATGAAGCCTTCGCCGGTGCGGTTGAACGGAACCCCCAAGCGGTCCATCAGATCGATGACCTTGGGCGCCCACATTGCCATTTCTTTGACGGGCGGCTGGTGGTTCAAAAAGTCACCGCCGTACACCGTATCGTCGAAGTGTTTCCACTCGCTGTCGCCCAACTGACGCGTCTGATCGTTACAGCTGTTGATGCCGCCCTGGGCACACACGCTGTGGGAACGCTTGACCGGCGTCAGGCTGAACAAATCGACTTTGACACCCAGTTCGGTCAATTTCATCACGCTGGCCAACCCGGCCAGTCCGCCACCGACGACGGCAACTCGTTTCTCTGCCATGAATACGGCTCGCTTGCTTGGTCAATAAATCAAAATCGGGTGGTGAATGCTTTTTCCTCGGCGGGGCACGCCGGGGGCTGCGTTTCAAAATCAGGGCAGCAACATGGCTTGGGCGTCGGCGGAATCTTCCGATTCGTCGTCCGAGGCCGCGTCGTGGGGTTCGCCCAAGACCTTGTCGGCGGGAATGCGTTTCTCGTCGTTTTCGTAAACCAGACCGCCCTTCAAGTTCGCCTCGTACATCTCGTCTTCGATCACGCGGGCTTCCTTGGCTTCTTCAACCGACGGTGAAACGGCGGCCCACCAGGCACCCGTACCAAGAACCGTCAAAACCAGTCCGAAGGCCACACATAGTTTCGTGGCACGTTCTTGGGCTTGAGGCGAAATCCACAGGCCCCAGGTGATTCCGGCCGTCCAGATTCCGTTGGCCAAGTGGTAGATCGTGGCCAAGACCCCCAGCAGGTAGAAAGTCGGCCAGATGAACCCGTCCATCTGCATGATCAACGTGCTGGCGGCGTTGTACGGTTTGAATCCGGCCAACCCCAGCGGCTGCATCAACGCCAACCACGGTTCGGCGTGGAACCAGCCGTGGAGGTGCAGAACGTGAACCATCAGGAACACGAACGCGATCATCCCGGTCCAGCGTTGCCACGTGTAACGCTTGTTGGCGGTGAACCGGTATTGGCTGCTGTTGGTCTTGCCGGTGTAGATGATCCAAACGCCAAGGATCGCGTGGAACAGCAGGGGCAAGAAAATGAATCCCCATTCCACCAGCGGCAACACGGATCCCAGGCTGTGAATCAAAAACACGGCCCGTTGGAACGTTGCCACGCCGTTCAGCAGGCTGGCGTTGGTCGTCAAGTGGACGCACATGTACGCGCCCAGAGGTACCAATCCCAACAGAGAATGGATCCGGCGGATCGCAAACTCGTGTTTCTCGAAAAAGCTTACTTCGCTGACCGCTGCGTCTGACACGTTCTTGCTGTTTGGTTGAAAGACTGTATTCATCCGATGCGACCGCTAAAACAACGGTCGCGGCAACGGCATCGCCGGATGATCTTTGAGGGAACCCTGTTTCGAAGCGATTTTTCACTCCGAAAGATGTTTTATTTTCCCGCGTTTTTCGCGGAAAACACGCTCCGTTCGGCGACGCAGGGCCAATGTACGAGCCCGCAATGTTCGCCGCTAGTGCGCCACCGCGTCCCACAACCATCTGACAGTCTGCGTGGTGCTTTTGCCGACACGTCATGGCGTGAAGCGGCCCCACGAAGTCGATGCTACGGTGCCCCGGGCTGCCCTTGGCTGTGATACCGTAGCCGATCGCGGCAGTTCGTCACGTCGGGCGGATTCGCACGCGGCCCGCTAGCCGAACGGCCGACCAAGGCGATTGGCGTGGGCCCATCGTTTCCGGTTCGTCCTTCAACGTTTGATCGATTGGTTTATGCACGTTTGGTGGTTGGTGGCGATCGCGGTCGTCGCGGTGTTGACCGCGATTCTGTTTTTTCGACTGCATGCTTTTTTAACGCTGCTGTTGGCCGGCTGGTTGGTCGGGCTGTTGACGTTGCCCGCCGCGTTGCAGGATTACGCGGCGAACGAAGTCGCCAAAGGCAAGATGACGTCGCAGCAGGCCGACGCTTTTGTGCAATCATCGGCCGCCGACCGCTTGGTTCACGCGTTCGGCGAAACTGCGGGTAAAGTCGGCGTGTTGATCGCGCTGGCCGGCGTGATCGGCAGTCTGTTGATGGCCTCGGGCGCAGCTTCGGTGATCGTCGATGCGATGTTGCGTTTGACCGGACCAAAGCGTGCACCGGAGGCAATGGCCGCAAGCTCGTTCGTGCTTGGAGTGCCGGTCTTTTTTGACACGGTGTTCTACTTGATGGTGCCGCTGGCCCAGTCGCTGCGACGAAAGGTCGGCAAAGACTACGTTTTGTTCTTGCTGGCGATTCTGGCCGGCGGTTCGATCGCCCACTCGCTGGTCCCCCCGACCCCGGGGCCACTTCAGGTGGCGGAGATCATCGGTGTGGATGTCGGCACAATGCTGCTTGCCGGACTGGGCATCGGCAGTGTGACCAGCGTGCTTTCACTGGCGGCGGCAAGAACCATCAATCGCTTCGTAGAAATCCCTTTGCCGGAAACGGCGACGACCGAAAGCCAGGATGCGGAACAAGCATTGGGCGAAAATGCATCCGGCAACCGACCGTCCCTGGTGCTGGCGTTGCTGCCCATCGTGGTGCCCGTCGTGTTGATCGCGACCGGTTCGACGGTCGCGTATCTGGCCCAGTCGTCGTCGTCGCCGACGGGCGGTTGGGTCAAGTTCGTCGATAACCTGTGTGACAAAAACGTCGCCTTGGCGATCGGGTGTGCTTTGTCGTTTTTGTTGATGCGATACTGTGACCCCAAAGAAAAAAACAAGTTGGTCGCGACATCTTTGGCGGCCGCCGGTTCGATCATCCTGATTACCGCGGCCGGTGGTGCGTTCGGCGCGATGCTGCGCCAGGCGGGGATCGCGGGTGCCGTCGCAGGATTGGCCGAAGGCGTTCCGGGACTGATGATCCTGCCGTTGGCTTTCATCGTCACGGTGGCGATTCGAACCCTGCAGGGTAGCGCCACGGTCGCCATGATCACCGCAGCCGGTGTGATGCAGGGTTTCGCCGCCGAAGGCACGTTGCCCTTTCATCCCGTCTACTTGGCGATGGCGATCGGCGCAGGCAGCAAGCCTGTTTCTTGGATGACCGACAGCGCGTTCTGGGTGATCACTCGAATGAGCGGCATGACGGAGGCTCAGGGGCTGAAGGTGATTTCGCCGATGAGCACCGCGATGGGCTTGGCGGCCTTACTGGTGACGGTCAGCTTCGCGTATTTTCTACCCATGGCGGGTTGATTCGGCACCTCGAATGTGACCGCTGTCTGTGCCGGCATGTTGCCCGCTGACCGCTTTCGTTTCCCCATCATCGTTTGGATCGACGTCCATGGATTTCATCATCGCCGGGTTTGCCGACAAGAACGCGACGCTTTACCGACGCTTGGGAGTCCCCTTGGGCGACCCGGCCGCGTTTTTGCAGCTAGGCGACCAGGCGTTCGGAATTGTGCGTGATCTGGAGATGGATCGCGTGCGACAGAACCGACCCGGTTTGCAAGTATCTTGCCCAGCCGATCATGCCGGCCCCGATGGCTTGCCCGCCGATCGCGAATCGGCGACCGCCGCAGCGGTGGCCAACATGGTGCGCGATCGCGGCGTCGGTCATTTGTCCGCTGATCGAACGTTGCCGCTGATCTTTGCGCATCACCTAACTGCCGCCGGCGTCACGGTCGACTACGACCCCGAACTTGGCGTCAACGACCGACGATCCAAAACGGATCAAGAGATCGAGTACTTGTCGCAGGCCCAGGCGACCACCGAATCGGTGATGCGAATGGTGTGCGAAACGATTGCCGACGCCACCGTCGACGCCGAAGGCCAACTGTTGCTGGACGGCACCGTCCTGACCAGTGAACGAGTCCGCAGTCTGGCCGCGGTGGAGTTTTTGAAACTGCAATACACGATGCCCCACGGCGCGATCGTGGCGACCGCGCCCCAGGTGGCCGATTGTCACCACAGTGGCACCGGACCACTGCGAACCGGAACGCCGATCGTCGTGGATTTGTTTCCACGTTGTGAGGCGACCCGTTACTGGGGCGACTGCACGCGGACGGTCGTTCACGGCGACATCGATCCGGTGGCCAAAGAAATGCACGCGGCGGTTTTGGAAGCCAAATCGGCCTGCATCGCCAAACTATTGCCAGGCGTCACCGCCGACCAGGCACATCACGCCAGCGAAGCGGTGTTGTTGCAAAAGGGCTATCCGTCCAGCCGCGGGACGATCACCGATGATCCGTCGATCCAGCACGGCACCGGACACGGCATCGGTTTGGACGTTCACGAACCGATTTTGCTGGATGCCGGCGGTGGTGAGATGTTGGCTGGTGAAGTCTTCACCGTCGAACCTGGTCTATACGGTCGCCGTTGCGGTGGCATCCGCGTCGAAGACATGGTCGTCGTCACGCCAGAAGGCCCTCGCAATTTAAATGAATTGAACGAGGGCCTGGATTGGCGATCGGTTTAGCGGTCGGCCGTTCGACTGGAAATCGGCTTGATCGGACCAGAGAGCCTATTCAGGCGAAGAAAAAAAGCGTATTCGGTCACTTCCAGTGTCAACGCCGTTGATCACAAAGACGCTTCGCGAATCAGCCCTCTGGTCGTTTCCAATCAATCAGTTGTTCAATGCTTTTAGGTGTGATCTGTTCACGCTGAGCAATCTGTTCAATGTCGCCGATCGAACCGAGTGGTCGCCAAAGCATGTCGACCACCAACGTTTTCTCCATCGGAAAGCGTTTCTTCGTACCGTCTTTGCGCGGTAGCCTGATCGATCCGAGCGTTTCTTCCACGACACTGGAAGGAAGATGGCCAGCCCCATCATGTTTGCTCCAGTCGATTGTTTGGCGGGTAACAACATCCCAATTTTGATTGGCGCCACATCTTTGACGCACCACGTGTCGGATGGGGAGCAATTCTTGAGATGAGAAAAACCATTGATAGGTTTCGTCACATTTGCTTTCGATCTTTGCGGTAAAGCTGATTTCAAGATCCGTCACTTTTGTACTGAGCGTTTTGGCCATCGACGTAACCCGCACCAAGCTTTCGCGGTTGTTTTCCTGGCCAAAGACAGATGCGAAGAACCCCAATGACCCCAGTGAACGAAGTCTGGGAATGGTTCGTAATTCGGATCTTTGTTCGAATGAAAGTGGGAGAACTTCAGGCGGACGTCCCACCAAACGCCGAATAGTGCGATCACCGTCAATTAAAACCATTAAGGTTTCCGCACGACGATCAGCAGGGACACCTCTAAGTAGTTGCTCGATATCGTAGCTGTAGTTGACCGAAAGAAGGAGCAGTTGGCGATTCGGCTTATCATAGTGTAGTCGCAAGAAACTCTCTCGCGGGATGATCGGCATGCCCATCACCTCAACCGATTCTTCGGTTCGCCAAGCCAGGTCGTACGAGTCAATCGCGTCGAACAACGCTGTCGACGCATCCATGTATCCAATCAACTCGTTGGCCCTATTATCTGCCGACCGGACCATCGGGCATGCGAAGAGCAACAATCCAAAAGCGGATCCGTATAAAAAGACGCGAGATGCCCTAACTATAATAAACATTGATCGTTCCTCAGGAAAAGTACCTATGCGTATCGAATTGCATAGAAGACCGGTGCGGCGAGGTACGGTTTTCAGGGACGTCACTGGTCGTCGGGGCAGCGTCCGATCACAGTATGATCTTGAACTTGACTAAGGAAGTGGGCACCCGATCCAAAATCGACTTGACATTTGTAGTTTGTTGCCGCAGTGCATCGCGAACTGTAATCGCAATCCCACCAACGATCGCACCAAGTTGTCGTACCTGGAACCGGGGCGTAGTCATCGCCCCAATTGATTTCGGGACCACCGTCGTAGTCTCGTTCTTCGGTGGTGGTAAAGTCGCGATCATTGACTTCGTGTTCGACAGTGTCTTCCGGGCAGTAATAAAAGGGACTGTAG
>NZ_JAAXMS010000009.1 GCF_012290005.1 Crateriforma spongiae | reverse complement strand
GGCGATTTTGTATGGGACGTTTTCTGTGTGGGCTCTGATGGTTGCGGGCGCTCAGTACAATCTTGCGACTGATCCGGAATACAATAGCTTTGCGGCGGGCATTTCGATTTTGGTCGGCTGGCTTCCCGGATCAATGTATTCGGCACTGTGCGTCTCGATTGTTGCCATCGTATCTGCGATCTTGCGGCGAGACACCGACGAGAGGCATGAGCGATGACTTCATTCCAACTTTCTGGCTGTTGTTTCAGATGATCAATTTGTACTGCAGTCGATCAGTTGGTCGCACCCAGCTCAGGTCGGAATTGCTGTAACGATCGGTTGCAAAAGAGGCAGGCTTTCAGGGTTTGGCGCTCAGAAAAGTTGCTTGTCGTTTCTTGCTGGATGCCCGCGTTGTCTGTATGAAGTTGTTGGCGTCGCCCCCCAAGTTATCAAAAGTCTTTCATCGTGAGGCATCCTACGGTTTGAGTGATCGCAATCTAAATATGTCGCCGTCGACTCCAGCGGCCGTCTTGCGTCGTACTCGCTGGTATCGAATCTTGCGTGCAGCAGGCTTCTACGGCCTTTTCTGCACGATTTGGTACGTGTCAGCCGCCGTTCTGTACTTCGTTGTCTTTGGTGACAATTCCTCGACATTTGGTGCATATCCCATAGTCCCCTCTGCTGTGGTTGCTGCTGGAATTGTGTTCTGGCGACGCAACTGCCCCAGATCACTTGCTGTCATCGCTGTACTGAATGCTCCATTCTGCCTAAACTTCACATACCACACGCTGCGATACGGACTGTGGTGAACATCGCTGAGTTCGATCGACGCAGCGTGGGTAACAGTTTTGTGCACTCGGAGCACGGCTTGCGCGGTTTCACGAACGGAGAGTAGACTTCCGAGCTCGCCCATCGCGGTCGTTTGGCCACCAGCATATTGCCAATACCTGCTACCAGGTTCCGAATAGCCCGAAGCCACCTGCCGCCATCCGGTCGATGCAGAAGAATGGTTCAACCTAGAAACAGAGACGAGGGAGTGTGTGGCATGAAATTCAGGCGTGTCGTTTTGGTTGCGTTGGCGGCTTCAGCGGTTGTGCTGGCGTTCCTGGCAGCATTGACGCTTGGATCTCCTCGTCGCTACTTGTTCACTGCGTCGGTGAAGACCGCCGCGTCGCAATCGTCAGAAGAATCAGGTGCAACCGCGGTTGTCCGGACCACCCCGGAAACAGGCAGGAAGAATGTGATCTACACCGTGACGATCCCAATTCGAGAAAAACGTTCCAAGACAGTCTCGTACACCGTGATGACGGTCGTCCGCGAGAATCGAACAAGAATTGATCCTGTCACTGGTGATGAAATCACTTATACGGTCACCCGCCATGTCCCGGAGCAGCGGGAAAAGACGATTTCGTACGTCGTTACAAACATGGTTGCAACGCAGCGCCAGAAGACGGTGGAATTGCCGGCGGTAGGCTTTGAAGCCACACGTGTTCCGCGGTAATTCTAGGCAGAGCATGCGATGAACGGAGGTCGCCGAACGGTTGTGTAATAAGTTCTGTTTCAGCCGTGTGTAAGCATTCCAGATCGATGAGAGCATTGTTGAGGTGTCAAAGCGTTGGATCGAATCTTCCGGTATCGGTATCCGTTGCGTGGACGCTTGCACTTTTTCTGCTTCTGCCTGCAATCAATCGAATTGGACCTCCGCCAAATGGGTTCGTTTTTCTGGCGATGCAGCTTGCGGTTACGCTCTGTTCGCTAATCGCCGCTTCGGTCCTACTATTTCGCCCGCGGAAACGTTGGCTACTTCTCACGGTCCCGATGGTTGCTTTCCTTGGCGTCGTGACCGCCACGGTATGGACACAATTCCCATAGGTCCTTGGTCTACTGGGCGGTGCTTGTCTAAGGCGGGAAATTGCTATTGATTTCGCATGGAGTGAGTCTTGCAACCGAGATTTTATGAGCCAACTGTTCGCACTCCACCCGATGATTTAGTTTGTTATGTATCTCATGGAGCGTGCAAGGTCGGGCTTCAGCATTCAGTTCTTTTGGACGGGTTCTGATCCTGAATTGCTGACGCGGTTAGGCATTTGCACGCTGATGATCGCGACAGTTGCCATCGCGTTGGAATTCTGTGCTGCAACGGTTGGACCTGTTTCACTCTCCATACGACTTTTCGGGCTCGCGATTGGCTTCTACGGTTTCGCCACGCTCACTTTCCGCTTCTCGCGATTCACTGAAATCGCCTGGTGTGAAGCGGTGTTTTTCTTCGGTCTTCCCGCCTACTTGCTTTGTGTGTGTGGTGCTTTGGTGGGATGCTTTGCGCTGCTGTCCACGGTCTATTTCCTTGTTTTGCCGAGACCGGTTGATTAGCCGTCGGTTGAAACGATGCGATGGTGGGATCCGGTATATTGGTGGCCGAGTCGATCGCAACCGACCGCTTCGGTGGTGCGACTTCGCGTACCATCCGACACGTTGCCCAACGAAATGAACACACTCACAAATCTCATTGTTTTTCTCGCCGTGTTGAATGGCGCGCCTTCGCAGACCGCGTCGCCGGTTCAGCGAACGCTCACGAAGCCGCGTGTTGTCCAGGATGCGAAAGGCTACAATTCGTGGCCGATGATTCAGGCGATCGGAAAGAAGCTTGTCTGCGTCTACAGCCGCGGTTCGCGACACTCGATCGGGGAAGACGCCCGCGCTGTTTACTCGCGAACCTCTGCAGACGGCGGGAAAACGTGGACAGAGGAAACGGTCGTCGCCAACTCGCCGGGCTTTGGCGATGTTGAGGTGGGAAAGGGGCTGGATTCTGAAGGGGCGATGCTGCTTTGGGTGCGGCGGGTCGGAAAGGAGCGTCTGCACGATCTCTACCGTACGTCCGATGGCGTTACCTTTACTCTCGTGGCGACGCCGGATCTTGCCGTCCGCCCCGTGCAAATCACGGACATCTTCACCGTCCCAACCGTGGGTCTCATGGCGTTGTGGTTCGCTGGAGACTATGGAGGCAAGCCGACGAACGCTTGGGGCACGCTAACAAGCAGCGACAACGGCAAAACCTGGAAACAAACTACCGTCGAGTCAGGGTTGCCCAAGACTCAGTGGCCGACCGAGCCCGCCGCGGTTTACCTCGGCGAAGGCAGGATTCTTGCCATCGGCCGTACAGAGGTGGGCACGCCACAATTCCAGATGGTCTCTTCGGATTACGGAGCGACGTGGAAACGCGAACCAACCAATATCGGCGACGCGTTGGCTTCCACGCCTAGCTTGATCCTCGAAAAGGAGACAGGTCTTCTGAGCAATTACTACTACCATCGTGGTGCCGGCGTACTGCGACGACGCGTGGTCGATCCCGAGCAAGTGTTTGACCACCCACAGGATTGGCCGGATTCGGAGCCCATTGCTATGGGAAGCAAGGTTACGTTTGATGCCGGAAACGCCAACGCCACTGTGATCGGAAGCACCCACTACATCAGCTTTTACTCCGGCAAAGCGCCTGACACCGCAGTCCTCGTCTCCGTGGTCCCGGCACCGAGCGCCGGGAAGCAACAGGGATTGGAATAGGCAACTGTGATCAGTCTTCGGTCGTCGACTATCAGTGCCGTAAGCTGGGACATACGTTGGGGGCGATCCCTATTCATCGTCTTTCTTTTGGTCGACCAGTCGCGTTTGTCGATAGTCGGAATCAATGATCACATGGTTCGAAGTGCAAGCTAGATTTCCCAAACAGTCCTGGGATGATGTTCGGTTCAAACTCTATCTCGAAGGCACGAGGTTCCATTCGCGAGTCAACAACTGTTCTTTTGACGTGGGACCTTTCTCGAAACCACCGCTGGTATTCCTTCGACGCAATTCCGCATCCGGCGACGGCAACCACATTCGTGATGCGGAACTCATTGGCGACGTCCGTTCCCTAAACCGAGACGCCGCCAGCGCCAATGCGGTCGTTCAATTTGCCCGGCAATTCAACTGACTTGAATTGGTGGTGCCTTACGTTGTTCCGGAAGATAGCGATGGTATCTACCAAAACGACTAAACGCATGGTCCAGCCTGTTCGATCCGTGCTAACGCACGCACAATCTATTTAGCGCTCGTCGGCGTTGCCGTCGTTTTTTCGTGTCTAGCGTCGATCGCGGTTGCTGAGTCGTTCATGCCAAACAACGTTGCAGGGCGAAAGGGAGTTGTGATTTTTTACCGCACATTTACACCCATGATCGTTGTTTGGTCCTTGCTTGCTTCTTGGGCCTACTTCAGTATGCCACCGTGTTCTCGCAGTGGCGAACTGTCCAGCGACGAAGAAGCAAGCATCGCCAGCGAGAGCAATCGATGAGAGGCGTGTTTCTTCTGGTGTGCAGTCTCTCGCAGCGGAGACTCGGATGGCAATGAGGTCAGTTGGGGAGTTCGTTCACCCGGCAAATAATCTCAGATTTTCCGTTTGCGGCCCTTTGTGCAAGCAGCCCTGTCGAGACGATTCTATGATCGTATCCCGCGTCGAACGCCAACTGCCCGAAAGTCGATTTGCCCATGCCCAGTTCTGACAAAATTCAGATCGAGAATGTGAATTGTCCGGGGCAGACGAAGAACGTTGATGCTGAGAAGTACAACGCAATGAAGAATGTGCTTCTGGCAGTACTTCCCTCGAAAGCACCGGGCATGACTCAGGCGGAGATGCAGAAGGCGATCTTGCCTCATCTTCCGGATGAACTGTGGCCCGGCGGTGCGAAGTCTGGTTGGTGGGCTAAGACCGTACAGCTTGATCTCGAAGCAAAGGGCGTGATCGTCCGAACGGATTCCAAACCGCTAACATGGCATCGGGCATGATATCGCACCGCAATTCGATCTGTTTGTGTTCGGTTGCGACTGTCATCTACCCCCGAGAAGTTACTTTTACTCGGAACAACAACCGGAGTTGCTATGGCTCGTCTATTGATTGCCTGGGTTTCATTGTTTGCGTTGGCACCAACCGCAGGGCTCGCTGATGATTCGGTGCCATCTGGACATTCGACTCTCCACATCGTCTTCATCACGCCTCACTCGCAACAAGGGGTACGTGAATTCGACGGTGGTCAAAGGTCGATGGTGCGCGTTGGCAACGCCATTGTTCCCGCTGCGGATGTCCGCCCGATCCGAATCACGATCGATGGTGGTTTCGTTGGTCACGCAATGGCCGGAGTGTGGGACGTCAAACCGGTGTTTGTTCTGCCGGAAGGAAACCACAAACTGAAGTTCGAGCTCGATGGTTTTGATCCGGTATCGACTGATATCAGAGTGTTGGGGACGAAGTCAAAGCAGTATTTGCTCGTGAAGTTTCCGGCCGAGAGTCCGATATTGAAACAACCCGCTGCATCCGTGGATGCAGCGACGGGACATTCTCTGAACGACTGAATTGAGGCCCCACCGTAAGGACCGTTGTTGCAGAGGTTGTTGTCGTAGCTATGGAGAGTCAGTCATTGGTTTGGCGGGCCAGCGACTCTTGCGGAGGTTGTGTTCGTAGGAAAATGCCGATGCAGCACACGAAGACGGGGAAACCATTGATTGGTCCCCTTGCGAGGACCAGCAACCTGCATTTGCGCGTACGTAGAGCAGCAGTTTGGGGCTTCCGGTCTTCATTTCGATTAGCGACGCGGTGGGGGCTTCATGATCCAGGATGCGAAATGCTGGTCTCTGGAATGATTCAGCGAATGGGGCGCGAAGAAGATAAAGTGCCTACAATGCAACGCAATTCCGGCGTTTGGCTGGACGACAAGCAATTGGTTGCAACATCGGGTACAGACTCCCGCTCTTCCGCGTTATCGCTCGGATACGCACCATCGCTGTGACGGCCGTTCCCAACTAGAGTTCATTCTTCGGCACGCAATGTCCACCCCGAATCCATACTCGGCTCCTTCAGCGTCACTGGTCTCAAGTGAGCGTGATGCGGGAACGCGATGTCCCGTATGCAACGGCGCCCTGAACCGTCTTCGACTTGTTCTTCCGCTTTCTCGATGCCCGACCTGTCATCGGCGTATACGGCTTCGCAACTCCGCGCGTGCAAGTTTGCTGTCAACCCTTACAGCTATAGGCTGCTTTCTCTCATTGCTGCAATTCGAAGTGACGCCTGATACAAACGGATGGGTCTTTGGTATCCATGCATTGGTGTTCGTTTCGCTTGGTACCATTTGGTTCCATCTGTTCGGTGAGCCTGCACTTGCTGGATGGATTGGCAATGCGTCGCGAAAGAAGTTGGCGCAAGAACGCGACCGGTTTCGCGCGGGGCTACCGTGAAGATGCAAGCTTTCGACACACGGGTCGCATGCCGGACGCCGGCACTGGGCAACAGTTGAGAGTCCCGGTATTGGCCTTGGGTGCTTTGTTGCGGGCAAGTTAGGGTTGGTTTTTCGGTGGTTTCAGGATTCTGACGGCATTTGTGACAATGTGCAGTAGTTCGATTCCCAATGAACGTCGCACGGGTTTCAGTTCGTTGCTGCATTTCAACCTTCGCACGCTATTCCTCTTGGTGAACTTGAGTGCGGCCTATTTTTTCTTGGTCAATTGCGCTGGCGAATTTGCCGCCACGCTCTTTGTAGGTCCATTGGTATTGATGATTTCCGTCGTCATTCTCCAGGTCCAGAACATGGTCTACGGATTGCTATTCGGAGGCATGTTCGCAATCGTAGTGGTGATGAT
Organism: Crateriforma spongiae; assembly: GCF_012290005.1. Taxonomy (NCBI): domain Bacteria; kingdom Pseudomonadati; phylum Planctomycetota; class Planctomycetia; order Pirellulales; family Pirellulaceae; genus Crateriforma; species Crateriforma spongiae. The sequence goes on along the minus strand of NZ_JAAXMS010000009.1, from coordinate 277,577 downwards.
TGCTGCCGGCGCATTTGCGCCGGTTTCACCGGGGCAGTTGATGATTGCATCGCTGGTGTATCCACCTGTGAATAGTGCTTTGGGTTTGATCTTTGTCGCCCATCGACAAGTTTGGCGTGGGATGTGATGGGGTGGCTTGTGGACACAAGTGGTCCGACCAGCAAGTCAGGCACTGAGATCAAAGCAGGCACTGAGATCAGCGCACGCAGCTTGCTGTCAGGCGTCGGCGACACGGTACAATGAATTCCTTTCTCGAGCGTCGAGGAGTATGGCATGGACGCGTTTTTGAAAGAGGCAATCCGAGAGGCCGAGCAAGGTGCCCGTGAAGGCGGAATACCGATAGGTTCTGTTCTGGTGATCGACGGAGAGATTGTCGGACGTGGTCGCAATCGCAGGGTGCAAGATGGCAGCGCGATTCGTCACGCGGAGATGGATTGCTTGGAGAATGCGGGGCGGTTGACGGCGGATCAGTATGCCAAAGCGATCCTGTATTCAACGTTGTCGCCATGTGACATGTGCAGTGGCGCGGCTCTGTTGTATAGGATTCCGAAGATCGTGATCGGTGAAAATTTGACGTTTCAGGGGCCGGAGTCGTATGTTCGATCGCGAGGCGTCGATTTGACAATCGTTGATGATCCCGAGTGCGTCCGCATGATGCGTCAGTTCATTGCGAATCGTCCTGCTTTATGGAACGAAGACATCGGCGAAGTTGGTGATGGTTAGCTCATGCGGAGATAAGCCTGAACCTTTCACGCGATGGGAGGTCTTGTGTAGGGGGGGCGATAGATCATCGGTCCGCGTTTTCGCGGTCAAGGCCTTATTTTCTGGCGCAAGCTTTCCAGGTATTCCGCGAAACACCGAGGTCGATATTCGTGATGGGGTTTTGCGATTGGAGTCTGTTGTCGTGTATCGAGAAGGACCGCAAACGCCGCGATTAACGCATCGCGCTTTCGATTTGGGTGATGCAGAAGCCTTTTTTCGGTTGAACAGCGACCCGGAGGTGATGAAGTTCACGGGAGAGCCGTTGTTGTCGTCACTGAAACAGGCCGCTGAGGCGATTGAGTGCTACACGGACTTTGAGCGATATGGGTTTGGCCGCTGGGCTTGTGTGCAAAAGCAAAGTGGAAAGGTGATCGGCTTTTGCGGATTGAAATACTTGCCAGACCTTCACGAAGTGGATGTCGGCTATCGCTTGAAGCCTGAATTTTGGGGACGGGGATTCGCGACAGAAGCTTGCGCCGCGTGCTTGGATTTTGGTTTTCGTATCCTCCAACTGAACCAGATCATTGCGATGGTCATGCCGGCCAACGCATCCTCCATCGGTGTCGTTCGCAAGTGCGGAATGCGTTGCGAGGGAGAGGTGTTTTATGAGGGGATACCAGTGCTGCGGTTTGTGAAAACGAATGCTTCGGTATCAGGTAGCGTTGATCCCGTTTGACTGGGTTCGGTTTCATCGGGGTGACTGTATTGTCGTTTTCGCAGGCTGGTGCGTTTCTTAAGTCATGCTTGTGGCATCAGCTGGATTGATCCCGTAGGGCGTCCGGAAAGTCGCCGGGCGGTTTCGAAGGCATTGTTGCCCGGTGATAAACATCAGCCGCTTCGGGTGGTAGCCGAAAGGCAGCTGTAAGGCGGCAGGTGCAGGCGGCGCCAGTGGTGATCGGTGGATCCGGATCACCGTCGATCGTTCTGGCGAATCCGCTTGCGTTATTCCGAGGTCGACCTGACCGGCGACAGGAAACAAACGCTGGTTTCGATCGAATCATCTGATTGAGCAAGTCTGCGTGAAGAACGAGGGTGTTTGGTACTAAAGATGAGCCGTGGTGGATTGTCGCGGACGAGAGACGCATGAATCGGTGATGCGTTGAAACGATGCGCAAAACATTTGTCGGGCCATCTGGCCAGCGGTAAAACAAGAGATGGGTCGGAGTACTGTCTTGCTTTTCTGGTTGGTGTCGAGTTGCGCGGGCGAGGTGATTTGGCACTACTAAAAACGCGGGTCATTGGATCGGGGATTCGTCACAGCGTCGGTGGTGGTGCGTGTGGGACGCGATCTGGCAAGGGGGTGCGAGGCTTGGCAGGGTGTAACGTCCAATAACGGCTGGTGGGAGGATCGAGTGATGTCATTGAATCTTGAGACGAGGCTTGGCGGATTGGTTTTGCCAAGTCCGGTGATTGTGGGAGCTTGCCCGCTGACGGCGAAGGAAAATGTCCGCTTGGCGATTGAGTCGGCTGGAGCGGGTGCGATTGTCTTGCCGTCGCTGTTCGAGGAACAGGTCGCGTTATGGAATCAACGCAATCGACGTGAGCCGGTTGTGGGGGAACGACCGCTTCGCGAGCGTGCCGCCAAGCACGATTTTGATCTTCAATGGCACGATGCCGAGACGTACTTGTCATTCGTCAACCGTGCGAGTGTTCAGTCCACGATTCCAGTGATCGCCAGTTTGAACGGATCACGAAGTGAAGTCTGGGTCGATTTCGCCAGGGAATTGGAAGACACCGGGGCGCACGCGATCGAACTGAATTTGACAATTGCCGATTTCGATGGCTACGAGAGTGCCGCAGCGATTGAGGATGAAATTTGTCAGTCGGTCGCCGCGATTGATAGCGTCGTCGATATTCCGGTCTTTGCAAAGTTGCCGCCGCTATTCACCAGCGTGGGCCACCTGGCGCGACGAATCCAGTCGGGAGTTCAGGGTGTGGTGTTGTTTGGCCCCGAACCGGACATGGATTTGTGTCTGGATGATTTGCATTTTCAGTGTCGCTGGGGGCTGACGGAGAAAGGGTCGGTGGTGCATTCGTTGCGAAGGCTGACGCAAGTTCATGCGATGTGTCCGTCCATTCCCATGATCGCCAACGGAGGAATTGGATCGACTGAAGATGCGATCAAGGCACTGTTGTCTGGCGCGGACGCCGTGATGGTGACGTCCGCAATTTACCGTGAGGGACCCAGCGTGATCCGGACCATTCTGGATGGGCTGGTCCAGTTCATGAATTCGCATTCGGTGACCGGGATGAGGCAACTGGCGGCGATGCGTCCTGTCCCCGGCGACTGGGAAAAACGCCGGTTGGGATATATCGCGGCTTTAACCACGAAGGTCGAAGCGGAGCCAAAGTCGAAGGATTGCGGACGCGTCAGCGGCGATCGCTGGGGACATGTCGGTACGTTGGGCTCGGCGTAAGACCATTAAATCCTGCTGGCCGAGCGATGCGGGGCGTACACAAGACAGCCCCATCGCACGGTGGTAGTTCTGGGGTGGTGCGGGGTGCAGTGTTTTGCAGCGTCCCGATCCTTCGGGCTGAAATTGCCAGAGTGTCCTCTGGATCGGGAAAGTTCTGTTTTGGTCCCGATAGTTTCGCCGTTGCCGCCCTGTCAGAAAGCCTACCGTCGGCGTCCTGGGTTATTGCCTGACGTGGATTGACCGGGTGAGCCCTACTGTCTGTGGGTGCAGTTGTTTCATGTCCATGGGCGGTCTAAGAATGTCGCACAATCACCGTTGCCGCTATCAAGTTGGCGTATCGGTGAGGCACCACGTTCTGTCCGGTCATTGATCAACCGCAAAGGTTGATCGGTGATCAATTGACAGGCAGCGACCCAGGCGGAAAAGGAGTTGGTCAGTGCGAGTTATTGTTTTGTACGGGACAAGTTCAGAAGGCGAGCTTGCCGTTGCGCGGCACTTTTGTGCGGTGATGCAGCGAAAGGGGACGCCGGTCGACATGGTTGGCTTACGTCACGACATCGCCAACGAAGTGGCGATCAATGCGTATGACGCCGTGGTTTTTGTCGTATCGGATTGGGGCCGGCACGTCGATCCTGTGTTGGAGGAATGCGTTCGGCACTACCGCAGGTGGCTACAAAACGCTCCCCTGGCGGTGGTCGGTGTAGCGGATTGCCGTTGTCATGCTGTCGATGTCCGTGACCAACGCGGACGCTTGGTGGACTATCTGGGGTTTCAGCAATTGTCGACGGAGATGGTTCGAGTGGTGCGGTACGATGCCGGCGAATCGGACGAACGACAGCGATTCCGGTGGTTCCCACGACGACGGGTGACAGTAAAAGAAACGCCTAACGTTTCCGATCCCTGGCAAGTAGGCGAAACGACAGAGCAGGAAACCGAACAGTGCCTGCAAGAGGCTTTCGTCGACGAATTCGTACATCGAGTGGGCAATCATCAACGTCGAATGGCAAAACTGCGGCGACGCGGTGGATGCAAAATCGCATTTTGATTTGTGCGTCCTCGCAGACGAAAGCCGCTTACTTGTCGGCACCGAGGGTCGGCGTGGCGGGATCCACCACTTGGTTGTCATCACCGGGTGGTGGTGGATCCGACGGATCATTGACGAAAGCGGATTGTGTGGACCTGCACAGCCCCAGCAGTTTCTGTGTGGTCTCCAAGATTCGAAGCCAGCGGACTTGTGGTTCGGCGGCCATGTCCTGCAATCGTTCGGATGTCTGGACGATGTCGTCCAGGCTGTGATGCTGGGCCATCGCGATCAGCCGGCTAGCCAGTTGTTGCAATTCACCCAGATTTCGATTGTCGATCGCTTCGGCCAGGTGTTCGATTTGCAGGCCGATTTGGAGCGCGGTCTGGCGAGAGACCGCTTGTCGCGTGTTGCTTGATTCGGGGCAGGATTGCAACGTCGCGATAAAGTGTTCGACCAAAATTGGATCAAACTGTTTCCCGGCACACCGGCGCAGCTCTGCGACCGCTTCGTCGTGGGATCGGCCCTTGCGGTGTGGCCGGTCGGTGACGATCACGTCGTAGGTATCGGCAATCGTCAGCAGACGTGCCGCCAGCGGGATCTTCTTGCCGCTTGGCATGTCCGCGATCAGTGATCGACCGCCGTAGTAGGCCGGATGCGTGCGGACGATTTCGCAAAGTTCGGCGTTATGGAACGTTCCCGAGACGATCTCCACGCCGATGCGATGGTGTTTCGCGATCAAACGCCACTGATCGGGAGTAAGAGGCCCTGGTTTTTGCAGGATGTCATCGGGCAAGGCGATCTTGCCGATGTCGTGCAGCAACGCGGCCATCTCCAAAACATAAGTCGAACGTTGATCCAGCAAGCGTGCGGCTGCGGTCACGCAAAGGTTGGCCACCCGACGGCAATGCGAGGCGGTGGCGGTGTCCCGATAGGCCAACGCGCTGACCAGTCCCATGGCAGCGTGAAAGGGAATTTCTTGGGAAAGTTCCGGCAAGCTGGTGGGGGTGTGACGTGCCTTGAGGCTATCGATGCTCAGTCGATCGATCTCATCATCAAAGACGACGACTTGGTTTCGTCCTTGGCTTTTGGCGGCATACAGGCACTTGTCGGCTTGGTCGATCATCGCTTGCGGCGACGGCGCTTTGAACGTCAGATCGGTCACACCGATGCTGGCGGTCAGACGGAGTTCGGCGGGGTCATCCAGTCGAATGGCTTCGATGCTTTTTCGCGCCGCTTCGGCCTTCTGGCTCGCTTCTTCGAGTGCAATGCCCGGCAATGCAACGCAGAATTCTTCGCCACCGTATCGGCACACCAACCCTTCGTCATCGAAGGCGTCCTTGAGCGTTCTTGAAACGCGACGCAGGACTTCATCGCCGACACTGTGCCCATAGGTGTCATTCACATTTTTGAAGTGGTCATTGTCGAACATCAGGCAAGAAAGATTGCCAGAGCGACCAATGGCGGCATCAAAACTGTGATGCAATTGGGCCATGAAAGACCGACGATTGAAACAGTCGGTCAAAGCATCATGGCTGGCCAATTTCTCCAGTTCGCGATTTCGATCGCTGATTTCTTTTCGATTCGCGCGTAAGACCGCCAGCATGCGTTCCATGTCCGCGCGTTCTTCTTCGACATGCGTCACATCGCGAAACGTGGCCAAGACGCCACGAGATTGATCGCGGGCTGAGCGTACACGGGCGGCGGTCACTGCCATGAAACGCAGTTGTCCGTTTCGCATTTGATACCGTAGCAGTTGTTCGCTGCTGTGGTCGCCAAGTGGTTTGCCGGATTCGTGATGGTCCAGCACACGCATCCATGGAAAATCGTGGATTCCCGCATCATGGCTGCACACCCACCGCAGTCGGCTTGCGCGTTTGCCCAGCAAGCGGCTGGGTTGCTGTTCGATCATCTGAGCGAATGCGTCGTTGGCCAGCACGATACGTTCTTGTTCATCGATCAACAGCAGCCCTTCGGTGAAGGTATTCAGTGCATCGCGAACACGGTTGGGAACGACATCGACCGCTTCGAAACGAGGGGCGACAAAGCCGGTGAAGCATGCAAACGCCAGCCAAGCAAAACCGGCGAATGCCAAGAGAAAGGTCGGAGAAAGCGTTTGGTGTTCGCGATCAATTGGGACCGGGCCCCACTGCGCCAAGACAAGCAACAACGTGGTCGCTAGAGCGACGAAGGCGAGTGCAAGCCGGAGATTTGCGAAATTCAGTTTCATGGTGTTGGTGAACGTGTTCACGCATGTCGGTGAACGGGTTCACGGAAGTGATCGACCAGAGGCGTGTCAGTGCCGCCGAGCAGAAAAGTGAAGCTGATGGGTGGCGAGTTTGTCCGCTACTAAAACTTTCGTCATCCTTGGCAAAGTCTGGTCCATTGGAGCCCCAAAATCATGTTGGGATCCAACGAAGCTGGCGATCGTATCGAATGGATCGAATGATCCGTCTGTAGGGAACGGGGAAGGCCCGAAACAGGCTTGCTGGCAATCGAATGCACTGGAGAGTGACCTACGTTTTACCAGTGAACGTGCGCTCCGGGGTGGAGCGTCGGCATCGAATGGGTGCCTTGGTCCGATCATTCATTGCTAGGTCATTCCGTGTCGATTGTCAGAAACGCTGATCTGCTGTTGGTGCATTCCGATGCTCGGTTGGCGGAAATCACTTGCTTTCGTTTGGAACTGCTGGGGTATGGCATCCGTGTCTGCTGCAGCGGGACGGATGCATTGTCGGAGATTTCCAAGTCCGTTCCTGACTTGATCATCGTCGACACCACTTTGACGGATATGGACGGTTTGGAATGGCTGACGCGACTGCGAGCCGAATACGCGCCGGTCGATTTACCGGCGTTGGTCTTTTCACAAGACCCGTCGCTGGAAACTGTCGAGCGGGCGTTCATGTCCGGTGCACAGGATTATCTGTTGACGCCGTTCGATCCGACGGTGTTGGAACAGAAGGTGGAACGATTGTTGGATTCCAAGTTCAGCAAGAGCCCAGCCCAGTGACTTATCCAGTGAATCGGAAGACACGCACGAAGCCACACGGCGAGAACGCCGAAATGTTGAGGAAATCACGATGAGACGTTTGGGCGACATCCTGATCGAACAGCAGCGTTTGACACAAACGCAGTTGGAAGAGGCTTTCGCAAGCAAGCCCCGCGACATCATGCTGGGCGATTGGTTGGTTCAACGGAAACTGTTGAACACGCAGCAACTGGGCGAAGCGCTGGCCGAACAATTCATGGTCCCGTATCTGGACGTCGATCCGGCTTCGGTCGATCTGCAAGTGGCCCGTTTGTTGCCGGAAGATTTTGCACGCAGCCAGGCCGCCGGAGCGATTTCCGTCGAAGGTCGTGAGATGACTTTGGCGATGGTCGCACCGGACAATATCGAAACCATCGCCGAAGCGGAATTGATGACGGGGTATCGCATTCGACCCGTCGTCGCGCTCGGTGATGCGATCGAGGCATTGATCAGCCGCGTTTATGACGATCGTGCGTTCGCGCGACAAACGATTGTCGACATGAAGTTCGCCGAGTTGGAAGAAGCTCGGCTTTCGGGTGAAGCCAATCTGAACGCGGTGGTGGTGGCCGAACAAGAAGATGCACCCGTGGTGCGTCTGGTCCAGGCGATTCTGGCTGGGGCCGTGACCGCAGGTGCCAGCGATATCCACTTGGAGCCACACAAACCCGAAATGCGGGTGCGTTACCGGGTTGATGGTGAACTGCAGCAAGTGATGACCATTCCCAATCACATTGAAAGTCCGGTGATCAGCCGGATCAAGGTGATGGGTGATATGGACACCACTGAAAATAGACGACCCCAGGACGGACATTTGACCGTCTTTGAAAACGGCAAACGGGTCGGCTTTCGCGTCAGCTGTATCCCCACCGTGGATGGTCAAAAACTGGTGTTGCGATTGCTGGATGAAGGTGGCCAAACCTTTGATCTGGCGGGGATCGGGCTGCCCGATGCCGACTATCAAACACTTAGCCAAATCATCGACAAGCCGCACGGCATGTTGGTGGTGACTGGTCCGACAGGAAGCGGAAAAAGCACCACGCTGTATGCGGTGTTGGAATATCTAAACTGCGAAGATCGCAACATTGTGACGGTGGAAGACCCGGTTGAGTTTCGTATTCCCGGTATCAACCAGGTGCAAAGCGACAATGAGTTTGGAATGGGTTTCGCCAACGCATTGAAGTTCATCATGCGTCAGGACCCCGATGTGATCATGCTGGGAGAAATCCGCGACAGTGAAACGGCAACCACAGCAATCCAGGCGGCGTTGACCGGTCACCTGGTGATCAGCACGTTGCATACCAACGATGCCGTAGGGGCGGTACAGCGGTTGGCCGACCTGGGAGTCGATAACTTTAAAATCGCCGGGTCGTTGTTGGGAAGCGTCGCCCAGCGATTGCTGCGACGCATCTGTGACAACTGCAAGTGTGAGGTGCAAGCAAACGAGAATCTGTTACGGGCCCTTGATCTGGAGGGCACCATCGATCTGACGCGTCCGTTTTATCGTGGAAGAGGATGCAACAAGTGTTTGGGAACCGGGTTCTCCGGGCGACTGCCGATTTTTGAAATCATGCCCGTCAACCCGGAAATCATGTCGGCCGTCGAAGCCGGGGTTCCCCACAGTCGGCTTCGTGAACTGGCGGTTCGCCACGGCATGGTGGAACTGTATCGCGCCGGGTTGCAGCAAGCGATTGCCGGAACCACATCTCTTGAAGAAGTCTATTTCAAGACGGCGGGCGATCGCCGCAGTGAACAACAGGAATCGATGGAAGCGGGACGCCGTGAAACGGACCGGTTGGTCACGGTTTGACGAGCGTCGCAAAGCTTAGGGAATCATCAATGAGTAATTCAGTCTTTGCGGGTACACGCAGGCGGCAAACGGTCGGGTCGAACCGAGGTCGATCCGAAGGCGGTTTGATGGCGTTGCTGCGGAAGCTTCATTCGATCGAAATCGGTGGATCGAAGAAGCCCGGCGTGGATTCCACCAAAATTCGCCCGGCGGCGCTTTCGCAACTGTTGCGTCTGTTGTTGATGCTGCTGCAGAACGGCTTGACCCTGCCCCGTGCATTGCAATCGCTTGCCTCGGATCGATCGGCCCGTCGATACCGTCACGTCTTGGATCGAATGCGGAGGACCATCGAAGCGGGTGGTCGATTGAGCGAAGGCATGGCCTGTTTTCCGAAATCGTTTTCTTCGATGCAGGTTCAGCAGATCCGCATCGGCGAAAACAGCGGATCGCTGGAAACCACGCTGGAACAAGTTTGCGAGCAGCTAGAAAACCGAGTTGCATTGCGGAAGCGAATTGTCAAGAAAGTCAGCTATCCCATTTTGATCACCATCGCCGGGATCGGGCTGACCATTTTTATGTGTACTTTCGTCGTGCCGGAATTTGAAGGCGTCTACAGCACCAGTGGTGTCGATTTGCCTCCGGTGACACGAGTTGTTACGGGTGTCAGTCGTGCATTGATGGCATGGGGCTGGTTGGTTCTTCCGATTGGCGGATTGGCTGGTTTACTGTGGGCGATCGGCCGATCGCGGCCTCGTGTCAGTCGCCAAATGGATCGCACGTTGTTGCGGTTGCCGGTCGTCGGGCCCTGGCTGCGAGACGCCGCGGTGTTGCAGTTTGTCGATGCCACTTCCGCGATGATCCAGTGCGGTTACACCCCAGTCGAATCCGTTGAGATGGCTGCCGCATGCGTTCGCAATCGAGATGTGCGGAGTTCGGTGGAGGAGGTTTGTCGAAGCGTGAATCGCGGCGAAAAGCTGAGCGTCGAATTGTCACGTCACGAAAAGTATTTCCCACCCACCTTGTGCCAGTTGGTGGCCGTCGGTGAACAATCGGGAGAGTTCGGCAAAGCGTTGCGGGGAACGGCAAAGCATTTGAGGGAACGGCTGGAGAGTCGCATTGACGCTTCGGTTGGCCTGCTGGAGCCGACACTGACGATTGGCTTGGCCATCTTGATCGGGGGCATCGTGTTGTCGATCTATACCCCCATGTTCCATATGTTTGAGGTCTTGGAATGATGATGCAACGCAACGGTTTGACACTGATCGAGGTGATTTTTGCGGTGACGTTGTCGGCCGCCGCCGCAGCATTGACGATCAGCTATCTGCGACTGCCCGGCGATTCGGCGAAGGATCGCGCTTGCGAGTTGCGTCGTGAAGTATTGGCCGAGCAAGTGGCCCGGTATCAGGACATCACTGGTGCAACACCTGGTCGCGATCTGCGGGAATTGCAAACCAGTGAGTACGCGGGCAATGTGCTGCCGACGTGTCCTTCGACGGGGATGAGTTACCGGTACATTGGTGGTCAGGTTCAATGCCCGTCCCATCCATGACGCACGGGCCGATGGCTCGTACGAGATGAAAGTCGCAGGGGCCGTGTTGATCCAATCGGATCGACACGGCCTTTTTTTGATGGCGGCTTCACAGTGAGAGACGCATGGTTGATGACGCGTCCCATTCCGATGCGGCGATTCGATATTCTGTGAGCGAAGACTTTTGACCGGTTGATCCCTGCGGGCACTCCGACCCACAAGGTAGCTTGACCGATTGTGGCCGCTCTCCGAACCCTAGTGTTGAATTCGAATGTCAAATCGATTGTTCGTCTGGTCCATCACCTCGGCGCTGGCCGGCTTTTTGTTCGGATTTGACACGGTAGTCATCTCCGGAGCCGAGAAGACGATTCAATCGCTGTGGGAATTGGGTGACGCCCAGCATGGATTGGCGATGAGCATGGCGCTGTGGGGCACCGTCGTTGGATCGCTGGTCGGCGGATGGCCGACCGACCATCTGGGGCGTCGCAAGACTTTGATCTGGATTGGAATCCTGTATTTCGTTTCGGCCGTTTGGTCGGCGTTGGCCAGCGACGTATATTCCTTCATGCTTGCCCGGTTCATCGGCGGCTTGGGGGTTGGGATTTCAACCGTCGCCGCCCCGTTGTTCATTTCGGAGATCGCTCCTCCGGCGCAGCGAGGTCGGCTGGCCGGGATGTTCCAGTTCAACATTGTGTTTGGGATTTTGATCGCCTTCGCTTCCAATGCGATGCTGGGTGGCCTGGGTGATTCGGCCTGGCGATGGATGTTGGGAGTCGAAGCGGTTCCGGCGTTGATTTATTGGGTGATGTGTTTGTCGTTGCCGGAAAGCCCGCGTTGGCTGATCACAAAACGGGCAGACGTGGACGCGGCCAAGTCAGTTTTTCGACAGGCAATGCCTGATTCGGATGAAGCCGCCGTCGATTCGCTGGTCAAAGAAATCCAGAACGCGTCGGTCCCATCGGGATCGAAAGAATCGTTTTGGAATCGGTCCTTGAAGGTGCCCATTGCTTTGGCGTTTTTGGTGGCGTTCTTCAACCAATTGTCGGGGATCAATGCAATCCTGTACTTTTCGCCACGAATCTTTGAACTGACGGGTTTGGCCAAGCAAGCCGCTTTATTGCAGTCAGTGGGGATCGGGATCACCAACCTGATTTTCACCTTTGTGGGACTGTGGCTGATCGATCGATTGGGGCGTCGTACGCTTTTGTTGATCGGGTCGGTGGGTTACATCGTGTCGCTGGGGGCTTGCGCATGGGCGTTCGCTTCGGAGACCTTCCAAATCGTGCCGGCATGTATTTTTGCCTTCATTGCCGCCCATGCGGTCGGTCAGGGAGCCGTCATTTGGGTTCTGATTTCGGAGGTTTTTCCGAATCAGCATCGCGCCGCCGGACAGGCACTGGGCAGCTTCACCCACTGGATCTTTGCCGCCCTGTTGACGTTGTTGTTTCCGACGATGGTCGGGCTATTTCATCCAGCAGTCGTGTTTGGCTTTTTCTGTTTCATGATGGTGTTGCAACTGTTGTGGGTGATCGTTCTGGTGCCCGAGACGAAGGGGGTTCCTTTGGAAGAGATCCAGCGACGATTGGGTGTCAACGAGTCGAGCTAGCGCAGCAAGATTCAGTTCGCACATGGCAGGCCGTTGCGATCACGCCGAAGCGACCGGATATCGATAGCCGACGCCGTAAACGGTTTGGATAATGACCGGCTGTTTCGGGTCGCATTCAACGGCCTTGCGGAGTTGGCTGACCGTTTGATCGACGCTGCGGCTGTTGGGCGTTTTGTCGGTACCCCAACAACGGTGATACAGATCTTTTCGGCTGACGACATCGCCGTTGGCGTCGTAAAGCATGGTCAGAATCAAGATTTCGCGTCGTGTCAGGTCATAGGTTCGTTCACCACGCACGGCTTTCATTTGCGACGGTATGACGCGAAGGTCTGACATTTCAAAGGGCGGGTGCTGTGTGACATCACACTTATCGTGGGACGCCCCCGATGATTCGGGATAGCAGCGTCGCAGTACCGCTTTGACACGGGCAATGACTTCGTGCGAACCAAAGGGCTTGGCGATGTAGTCGTCGGCACCGATTTCAAAGCCGATCACTTTGTCGATTTGTTCTCCCTTTGCCGTGATAAAGATGACTGGCGTGCGCTGGTCATGTTGGCGAACTTGACGGCACAGGTCGAAACCACTCTTGATAGGCATCATGACGTCCAGGCACAGCAGATCAAATGCCTGTTGCTTGATTGCATCGGCTGCGCTCAGCCCGTCGCCAAACGCCGCAACCTGATAGCCTTCGGATTCCAGCAATTCCTGCAATGCGGACCGGGTGTGTCGATCGTCCTCGGCGATCAAAATGCGCGGCGTCATGATTGGCTCCGTTTGAACGTCGGAACATCGGCATTACTTTTCACTTGGTTTCCGTGCCGCAGTGTCAAACGAAAATGCGCACCTTGTCGTTCCGTGACGTAGACCAGATCACCACCGTGTCGGCGTGCGGCGTTTCGAGCAATCGCCAAACCGAGACCCGTGCCGGCGGGGGATTCCAATGAGTCGTCCAAGCGTTGAAAAGGGGCAAACACCTTCCTGATGGATGATCGCGGGATCCCCGGCCCGTCGTCGATGATATCGATGATCGTTTCGCTGGTCGTCTGGGTCGATCGGATTTCTAAACGACCGCCCTGCCCCGCATATTTTTCGACGTTGCTGATCAAGTTGACCAGGACGATGTCCAACAGGTCTTCGTCCAGTTGCACGGCACGCGATGCATTAAGTCGCAGGTCCGTTCGAATTTGTCGATGCTGTAATGAGGGCAGAAAGCTCTCGATCGTGGTACGAATGACTTCATCGGGGACTCGCTCGATCAAACGAAGCTTGTTCTTGCCCGATACCATTTCCAAGACACCGGAAACAATCCGCGATAGGCGGCGACTTTCCTCTTCGATGACGTCCAGCCGTTTGATGGCTGCAGATTCCATGGGGGATTCTTTTGATTTGGCCAAATCACGACGTGCCAGGTCGGTGTACAGGCGAATGTTTGTCAGCGGTGTCCGCAGTTCGTGTGAAACATGACTGGCAAAACTGACTTGTTGTTGTGCGAGTGCCATTTGACGTTGCATGGCGGTCATCAAGTAGATGCCCAGCAGCGACAGGCATGTGACGATCGAAATCAATAATGCCGCAAGCGGTAGCCATGGTGCGGTGGGCCATTGCACTTGGGACGATTCGGGCAAGGCATAGGACAGGCTCCAGGACGACCAGGGTGCCGACATGCGAACGCTTTCCCGAATGGCGTCGTCATCGGGCACTGGGTCACCCCAGCGATAAACGGTTTCGTTATCGCTGTTGTGAAGTGCAAAGGACTCGCCGTTTTTCCCGCTGTCTGGGACCGATTGAATCAAATCGGCCATCCATCGACCACGTTCCAAGACGACCCCTGTGGCGGATTGATCGTCGCGTGGCAGCCATAAGGCCAGTTGCAGTCCGTTGTCGTGATAACAGGTTTGCCAACGTGAATGACGCGGTGGTTGCTTGGCCGTGCTGCGGCCTCCGTTCGCCAACTTTCGTGAAAGTATGGAGGTCAATAACCGATCGTCAGCGGGATGGCTGTCATCATCAGCACCGATCGGCCGACGTCTGGCAAGTTCGCTTAGAACGGCATGCCAGAGAATGTCGTGGGAAGCATCGGTCGCGGGACGTTCGGGATAGATCAAACGTCCGTCACGGTCGACCAACATCGTGGCATGGACCAGTGGCGATTGGCGGCGTAAATCACGCAACGAATCCACATTGCGATCAGCCTGGGACAAGTCGGCGGTCAGTTGAGTTTGGTACAGCCTGGAAAGCGCGATGAAGCGTTGATCCAGTTCATCCAAACGCGACCGCATCAGCCGCTGCAATTGCGCACGTTGTTGTTCATTCTGTCGTGCGACGACTCTTGACCCCAGCCAGCCGATCACGACTAGGGGGACGACCGTCAACAGAAGTAACGCAATGGCATATCGCAGCGGCAAAGTGATAACCCAAATCGTTGGTGCGGCGATCTATTCGCCGTACGTTTGTTGCTGTTCGACGCGATTTTGCATCGCCCGCATTCCCTTTCGAAGCATGCCCCATTTTTTGACGTCAATGATTGATTCCGCTTGCACGGAATTCGATTTTTCGACTTGTGACAATTCTGGCAAAACCACGTCGACCCCGGCGTCGGCGCACTGCAACCGGACGACCGATAGTTCGTCGGCATTTTGCCGCAGCAACTTCTGGGCTTCTTGGACCTGTCCCGCATCGCGAAGTGCGGTCGCGCGGCGGTTGCGTTCGGTGGTCACCTGCAGTGTGCAGTAGGCCAGGATCTCCAGATCACGAGCCTTTTCGATTTCCGCATCTGAATCGCTAAAGCGGACTTCGACGTGGCTGGTCAGCTTGTCCATGGTTTCAGTTTTTAGGTTGCGGTACTTCACGGCCACGTCGGCGACCGGTCGCGTGGTGTCTGCTTCACCCGCGTCGATTTCGGTCTCCAAAATGAAGTATCGTTCTTGCTTGGCATACAGTTGCGCCAGCGGAATGTGAACCGATTGGCCGTCGATGTCACCTTCGCTGCCGATCAAGCGTACGGGACGAACCGACGGATCCAGATCGATATTGATTTCGAATTCGTTGGCCACGACGCTTAGCAACCCATCAAATTCTTGATTGAAGACCGCGACCAAGTCATCGGCCTGTTCGATGAAGGCGTGGTTCCCGCCGCCGACCGATGCCAATGCGACCATCAGGTCTTCGTTGTAGTTCAGCCCCAAACCCAACGTGCTGACGCTGATGCCTTCCTTGATCAGCGAACGCCCCAAGCTTTCGAGGTCTTGGGGGCTCTTGGGGCCGACGTTGGCCAGTCCGTCGGACAGCAGGATGACACGGTTGACTTGGTCATCGGCAAGAAACTTGCGGACTTCGGCGGCCCCTTTGCTGACGCCGGCGAACAGCGCGGTCGATCCGTTCGCTTGGACGCTGCGGATCGCCGCCTTGATGGATTCGCGGTCGCTGGCCTTGGTTGCGGGAACCAGGACTTCGACGTTGGAGTCGTACAGGATCACCGAAACGATGTCTTGATCGCTCAGGCGATTGATTGCGGTGATGGCAGCTTCTTTCGCACGAGCGATCTTTTCACCGCTCATCGATCCGCTGCGATCCAGCACCAGTGCGACGTTGACGGGCGGTCGGTCCTTGTCGCTGGGCATATCAAACCCGGTCAATGCGACGCGTAAGTAATTGATATGTTTTGCTCCCGACTTGATCGTCGGATTGACCAGTCGAACGTCCAATTGGACTTGTTCGGCGTGAAGATTTGAACCGAACAGAAGACCGAATATGAGCCATGATCCGGTGAGAATTCGGCAAGCCGATGTGGCAGGCTTCATTGTCGGATGAATCGATGTGACAGACATGCAATCACCATGCTTTCCTTGGAAGGTCGTTTACCCACCGGATGCGAATCCGGTCCCACATGCATTGAACGACTTTGTCGCGGCCGGAAAGTGGATTTGGTGTCAGGCAATTGTAAAAACAATGTCGGATGTGTCGGCGACGTGGAATGGTCACGCTGCCAGATGGCGAACGATGTCTGCGGGATTGCCGGATTGCTGCAGAATTTCTCGCTGACGAGTCGCCCAACTGGGGCCTGCGGCGATTTCGCGGACGAACCGGAGTTCGGATTCGCAACGCAGGTCTTGTGCAATGCCCATCAGCGAATCGACCAGGCCGGATGCGATGTCGCGGACCGACCGAACTCCGTAATCCGAAGCGTCCACCAGGTGTGCGTCCAGGCCGTGTCGTGCCGCACGCCATTTGTTTTGCCGAACCATCATAGGATGGCAATCAAACTGATAGGTGCCTTCGTCGATTTCATCGTTGAGTGCTTTGACAAGGCATTGCACCAGAGCGGTCAATCCGGCGACGTGATCCAGGCATCCTGGCATGTCGCACATGCGGACTTCCACCGTGCCGAAGTTGTGGTGTGGCCGCACATCCCACCAGATTTCACGAATCGAACGAATGAATCCGGTGTCTTCCATATGATTGACCAGCCAGACATATTCGCTCCAGTTTCGCATCAAGCTTGGCAGGCCCGCGGTGGGCAGACCTTCCATTAGTTTGGAGCGATACGAATGCAGTCCGGTGTCACGGTTTTGCCAATACGGGCTGCTGGCGGATAACGCCAGCAGGGTCGGCAAGTGCTGCATGATTCGGTCGCAGATCATGACCGCTTTGTCGCCCGAATCAACACCGACGTGGACGTGTAAGCCGAATGTGATCAGACGACGCGCCATTTCTTGAAGCATTTCGACCAGACTTTGATAGCGATCCTGGTCGGTGATCCGTTGGTTTTCCCACAAGCTGAACGGATGCGTCCCGCCCCACCAAAGTTTCAAGCCGCACGACTGGGCCGTCGACGCCAAGACATCGGTTTTGTGTCGCAAGTCGACGGTGGCGTCCGATACGGTTTCGCAAACGCCCGTGATGACTTCCACACACGATTGTGCCAATTCATGCTTGAAACAATCGGGTTCACTGGTTTCCAATTTTTTCAAGACATCGCTTGATCGACTTGCCAGGGCGTAGGTTTCGCAATCGACGATCCCGAGTTCCAATTCGACGCCGATGGAATGAGTCTCGTTTCCATTGAACGATAGCTTGGCCATAGGCGATGCCGTTTCGGTAAACGAATGCTTCGGCGGATCCGACGCAGTGGAGTTACCGGACGTCGCCGAGAGACAAGCGGGGTGAGAAGACCTTGGTATTGTAGACGCTATCGCCGATGCGTATTGGCCGGATGGATGAAGCTGCCGCGTTTCGGATGCCCTACCGAGGGCGGAAGTACTGAATGACGGCGGCTGCCATGATCTTTGCGCCGATTGCCAGACAGCGTTCGTCGACGTCGAACTGGGCGGTGTGCAATGGATGGTGCCCGCATGCATCGCCGGCGACTCCCAAGCGGAACATGGCACCGGGGATCTTTTGCAGGTAGTACGAAAAGTCCTCGCTGCCCATGCTGGGTTCAGCGATCGGCGTGGGGGCGTTGGGACCCGCGACCAAGACGGCGGCGTCACTGATCAATTGAATCAGCGATTGATCGTTGATCACCGCGGGCGCGCTGACGCCCAACCGACTGCGGACTTCACAACCGGTTTGTTGCTTGACCGAGCGGCTGACATCGTGCAACGCGTCCAAAGCGACGGATCTTGCTTCGGTGCTAAGCGTGCGAAGCGAGCCGCTGACGTCCGCCTGGTCGGGGATCACGTTGGCACTGTGGCCGGCGTTGATTTGTCCCACCGAGAAGACAACGGTTTGGTCTGCCGAAACGACGCGATGAATGCGTCGAAAGGCTGATTGAACCCATAAGGTGCAAGCGTCGATCGGGTCTTTGCAAAGATGGGGGCGTGCGCCGTGCCCTCCTTTGCCAAGGAAATCGACATGGATCATGTCGCAGGAAGCGGTCAACACGCCCGCCTTCAATCCGATTTCGCCGATCGGTCGCGTCGGGTCCACATGCAGGGCCAAGATCGCATCGACGCCATCGATCGCACCACTGCGGATCATGTGGCTGGCACCTTGGGCGATTTCTTCGGCGGGCTGCAAAACCGCACGCAGCGCGATGGGCCATGGCAATTGATTTCGTTCGGCCATGGCCGTCAAAATTTGCACCGCACCACAGACGACACTTGGATGAACGTCGTGGCCACAGGCATGCATCACGCCTGGGTTGTGGCTGTGATAGTCGACGATTTTTTGGTCGGCGATGGGTAACGCATCGATGTCGCCGCGAAGCGCAATGCGGCGGTCGGGCGTTTTGGCATCGGTCGTTGCCACATCCAAATCTGCAAATAGTCCGCGGTCGTCACCCGCCAGTTGTGGATGCAGACCCAGCTGTTCCAGAAAGCCCGCCAGGAACCGAGTGGTCTTGTGTTCTTGACCGGACAGTTCCGGGTTTCGGTGAAGATGACGGCGCATTTCCACCAAGCCGCTTTGGATCTGGTCGGCGTGTTGTTGAAGATCGACAACCCAGGTGGGCATGGCGGCATGAGGATGGATCGGTTCACCCTGAATCAGTCAAGGAAGTGCCGGTTTGTTGGCGATGCTTCCAGGATACTCCGATGCCGCGATGGGGACGAACGGTGCGACAAACGTCAGCGACGCCACTGTTCGGGCAATTCTTGCGAAACGGATGTCGCGTCCGGGGCGGCGATCAGCGGCGATGCGATGTCCGCCGATGCGGTGACGTCGACCGATGCCGTGGTGGAATCCATGGAAAGCGTTTGCTGTGCCGAAGCAGCGTTTATTTCGGCTTGTCGCTGCGAGATTTGCTTCACCAGTTCGGTGGGCGACTTCAGTGTCGCAGACGTTTTGATGCCCATCCGTTCGGCCTGTTCGATGACATCTTGCTGGTGTTTGTGGGCGACGCTGATTCGTTTTTTCGCGTCGTCACAGGAAGTGATCGTTGAGGCCAACATGCGGCTGATGTCGCGGTTGGCCGGGTCGAACTGGCGACGTGCCGGCGCGGTCGGGTTTGTCCCCGTGCCGGTGGATTGGCTTTGCTGGATCGACGACTGTAGAGCCAGCAATTCGCCGCGAATTTTCTCGATTTCGGTTTCCGCGGCTTCCAGTTCTGCCTGGGAGGTGACGACTTGTTCGAGTTCAAATTCGATGCCGGCCACACTGCTGATTCCGGCCGCCTTCAAAGTTTCCTTCACCCATCCCGGTGCGATCAGCAACAACAGGATCGCGGCGACGACCAAGAGTTCACGTGTGGCGGCAAACAATTCACGCCATTGAGTCCAACGGGTCACCGATTCGCTTGTCATCGCCGTCGTGTTTCCAGTGAGAATCTTGCTTCGTCAGCCCAGCGTCTTGAACGCTTTTCGATGACGGTCGGCTAACAAACCGCACGAGGCGACGTCAAGCCATGTTTTTTCCTTGGTTCCTCGTTCTTCATCGAGGCATTTCACTGCACGACGTCAATGATCACACGGCGATAGGCGACCAGCGGCGGTGTGCCGTCGTCTTCGATTTCCAAGATGATGTGGATGGTCTGTTTACCGCGTGCGTCTTTGGGCACCTGGATCGTGGCGGTTGGACGCTTGTCGTTCTTCAGTTGGACCGTGCCCGGATAGCTGCCCGCCTCGGGATAGACGTACCACCGGATCGACAGTTGGTCGTCATCAGGATCGCGGCTGCCGGAACTGGACAGTTCAATGGTCTGTTCGGGTTTGGCGGCAATTCGAACGACGCGTTTGGATTCGTCGCCGTTAACGACGGCGACAGGGTTGTGATTGACGTCTTCGAATCGACGTGACACACACCGATCCATTCGTGCCGCAAAGTCGTTTTGGAAATGGCGTCGCCAACGCCAGATGGTTGCCGGATCGCTGGTGACCGTGACCCCATCGCTTGTCGATACGGTGTCGCGACTGGTTCGGTTGTTGGTCCAAATCGGACGAGTTTCACCGTAGGTTTGAAACAGTTGATAGCGACCACCCCATCCGCCATAGCTGGGGCTGTAGTGCCAACCCAGTCCGTTGTCGATCAAGCCTAGGAACGACGGTGTGTCGCCTTCCATGATGTACTTGGCTTCGGGATACAGTTCGCCAAGCGGACCATGGTCTTCGATCACGTTTTCAATCAGCCAGGGATTGTCGACCAAGTCAAAGGATTCAAAGGGGCCATTCTTGTAGAAGCGATCACCACTGATTCCCGTCCACGTGGCTTGGTGATACAGCCCGCCGTCTTCGGTGCTGGGACTGACGATATAAAACAAGTCCGCAAATTCGCGTCGCAGCCAGGGGCCCGCGTCGTCTTGGTCGCTGATCGTGTAAACCCTGAGCCGGCGGACCATCTGGTGGAACTGGTTGTATCGCAGTTTGCGTCCTGCATCACGCAGGGCTTGCGCCAACGTGTTCGCGCCGCCCCAAATGCAAACCCATAACGGACGTTGGTCGGGCATCAATGCCGCGTCGATCAATAGTTCCGAACCCGGTGTCGATTTGCCTTCACCGACACCCGCCATGCCGTATTCGGTTTGTCCCGTCGCGGTGACGAGTCGCAATTGATCCGCCGTGGGGTATCCCGCGGCATGAGCCGACAGGTTGTCACGGACTTTCGCATAGGCGTCGATTTGCCGGCGAATCAAATCTTCGCGGGGATCGGATCGCAGCCAAGTGCTGGTGGTCGCCACCAAACCTTCGACGTCGAATTCGTTGCTGTAGACCAGAAAGCGGACCAGCGATTCTTCATCGTCCGGTTCGTTGGAGATGTCCGTCAGCACGAAAACGCGAGGACGCTCGGCCCGGCAAACCGAGGGGCCGACGTGTTGGGGCGTGGCGAAGGCGAAAAGCCCGATAACCAATGGGGTCCAATGCGTCCACCGAAACATGGCTGATTCTCCGGACCGATCCGACCCGAGGTGCTGGCGTCGGTCGTATCAAACGAAAAGCAAGTGATGAAGTCCTGCGGGCCGGCGTCGGCCACACCAGGTGTGTTCATCATTATGGTCCAACGAACGGGCAAGCGCCGGGAAAGAGCGCGGCGTGTTTATCAGGTCGGCGTGGTTATCGGTCGTCGGCGGGTTGTCCCATCGATGACGTTCGGCACGGTCAATCAGGCGTCCTGCGGGGCCGGCGGGGTCCAGTCGGCCAGGCAGCGATCGAGCAATGCAACAGCCGCATCGATGTGCTGGGGCGTCGTCGCTGCCGGTGGAGGCAGGAATCGCAAACGCGTTGGTGCGGAGCCGCAGACGAATCCCAACAGACCCGCCTGGTACATCTGATCCATCAACGATTTGGCTTCGTCAAAGCTGCCGCCGCCGGGGGTGAAAGCGATCATCATGCCTTCGCCGAATGGGCCGCTGATCTTGCCCGGATACTTGTCGGCCAAGCTTTGCAGTTGCCGGGCAAAGTAGTGGTGGCGTTTCATGTTTTCGCCATCTTGCCCGTAACAGCCAGCTTGTTCCAGCGCATCCAACGTCGCAATGCCCGTGGCGATCGACGCGGTGGATCCCGTGAACGTCTGGCTTAGGATCGGGGCGTCCGGTTTAAAGTCGGCCCGATACAAGGTCGCGCAGACTTGCGTGATCTTGCCGACGGTGACGATATCGGCGAACGATTCCAGCTGATAATGTTGGAATGCGAACGGGCAGGATGTTCGGCTGAAGGTTTGGATTTCATCGAAGATGATGGGGATGCCCGCATCACGCAGTGGCTGGCAAAGCGCGGCGAAGAATTCGTGGCTGCCGGGATAGTAGCCACCTTCACCGGCGATCGGTTCGGCCCAAAAGGCGGCGTAACGACCCGGGTGTCGCTTCAACAATCGTTGCAGTTCATCGACGGCCCATCGGGTGCTGCGCTCGGGGTGATCGGGGTCCAGGAACGGCAGGTAGTCCACGTCCAGCGTCAGCGGCAGTCCGCTGCGATAGTTGGGTCGATCGGTGACGGCCGCCAGGGCCAGGGACCGTCCCGCAAAGGCATTATCAAACGCGATGATTCGGTCGGCGGGGCTGCGGTCGTGAAGGGCCAGTTTCAGTGCATTTTCGTTCGCCATTGCACCGCTGGTCGACAGCATGCAGTGGGCCAACGGGGCGCCCGTCGCGCTGGCCAACTGGATCAGTTTTTCGGCCATCACAACGCTGGCGGGGTTCTGTTGCAAATTTCCCTGCATCACAGTGTCTTCGATGGCCGCATCGATGGCGGCGTCGACAATCGTCTCGTGGCTGTGGCCCATCCCGTGGACACCGATTCCCCCGATGAAATCCAGCTTGACGCTGCCGTCGGCTAATTCCACGTAGGGACCGTTGCCCAGCCCCGAGGACAGGTATGGCCAGATTGTCGGACCGCCACGTGGTGCGGCGGCGCGATCCAGCCACGCTTGATAGTCCGCCACCAAGGCATCGTCCGCCGGGCGGACATCGGTCAATTCGCCGGCGTGATCGGCCATCGCTTCAGCGATCAGTTGTTTGGCTTGCGCGATCCGCGGGTCATTCCGCATTCGCATGGCGGCCGTGGCGGTTTGGACGGGGTTGGAGGGCGTGTTCATAGCGTCAGAGCTTGCTTGGATGGTTGCGGCGGTCGACCGCCAATTCTAAATGGTTTGCAGATTCGCCCCAGCCCCAGCGTTCGATCTGGTTGTCACAGCGTGGCGGCTCGATTCTGACAGCGTGGCGGCTTGGGATCCGCTTTCCAGCACCGGCGGACCATTGGGGAATGCGGGGGGAGGCTTCGGTGCAAGGTGGACCCCCATTAACAGTTTCGGGTTCGGGGCCGATGATGCCGCGATGAACTGGATCCTGCTGTCACTGGTGTCCGCGGTTTTGCTGGGTTGTTACGACATCAGCAAAAAGAAAGCGGCTTCGGCCAACGCGGTGCCCGCGGTGTTGTTGATCAGCACGTCCATCGGTGCCGCGTTGTGGTTGCCGCTGGTCGTGTGGTACTTCGTCGATCCCACGTCACAGCCGGTCGCTTGGCTGGCCATTGAACCGCTGGACGTTCGTGGGCATTGGTTGGTGGTGGCCAAAAGTGTTCTGGTGGCTTCGTCATGGACGTTCGCGCTGTTTGCGCTGAAGCATTTGCCACTATCGATCGCTGCACCGATTCGATCGACCAGCCCGCTGTGGACGATTTTGATCGCAACGGTGGTGCTCGGCGAACGGCCGACGACGGTTCAGTGGGCCGGGATTGTGATCGTCTTGTTTTCGTTCTGGATGTTTTCGGTTGTGGGTCGTCGCGAAGGCATCCATTTCATCCGTGATCGGTGGGTCGCCTGCATGATGTTGGCGACGGTGACCGGGGCGGTCAGTTCGATCTATGACAAGTACTTGTTGCAGACCGTGGGCATCCCGGTGGCGACCCTGCAGGCTTGGTTCACGCTTTACTTGGTGCCCGCGATGGTGCCATGTTTTCTGTGGTGGTTTCGGATGGACCGACGCCGGATGCCGCTGCAGTGGCGACGCAGTATTTGCCTGATCAGCCCATTGTTGCTGGCCGCCGACCTGGTCTATTTCAACGCCGTGGCGGATAGCGACGCGTTGATTTCGGTGATTTCCACCTTGCGTCGCTGCAGCGTGGTTGTGGCGTTTATCTATGGAATCGGTGCGTTGAAAGAACGCCAAGTCGCGGCAAAGGCAATGTGCATCGCGGGCATCCTGTTGGGCGTGATTGTCTTGACGTGTTTCGGTTGATCGACTGGATTCCGGGGCAACCGATGTTGGGGACAAGACGCGATTCCGAGGATCGCCGGGGCGGGTGGTCGACGGTATTCACCGGCCATTGACGAGAGTATCCTGGGGAATCGGCCGGGGAACAAAATCTATGAGCGAATTGCTGCTGTATTATCGGCGACCAGAGCCGACGACATGGGTGTACCTGTCGTCGTTTTTGACCATCGGTCTGTACTTTGTCTTTCATCGATTCTGGAGTGTTCGGAATCTGGACATCGTCCTGTTGATCTTGCTGGCGCCGGGATTGTTGATGGTCCACGAAGGTCAGCGACGCGAAATCAAGCAGCGTCAAGCCGCGGTGATCGATACGTCCGGCGGCCAACCGGGGGATCAGCCCGCCGCTGATGGCAGCGAAGCCGAAAATGCGGATCTCGACGACGGTGGTCCCGAGACAGAAATCACGGGATCGGCATCCGTGGAATTGACCGATCCGCGGGCGGAAACCGCCTCTGTGGCCGGCACTGAAATGGCTGCCGACGAGACGACGGTTGATCCATCCGCCACCGAGTCTGGCGATGCCACCGCCACGGCAGCGACGCCCGATGCTTTGGTGGCGACCCAGGCGGAGACGATCGACATCGATCCGACCGACATCGATTCCGTTGCCACCGACGCGACAACGTTTTCCTGGATCACGCTGAAACGCTCGGGTTTCATTTGGTTGTTCGTGATCGAAGCCTGCATTCTGGTGCGATTGTTGTTGGACCCGTTGATGGTTCGGCGTCCCTTGTTGGATCCCAATTTGACCACCGGCGGATTGAACTTTATCGGGATATCGTTGTTCGTCTTCATGATGGCGAACGTCGTCACCAGCACGCCGCAGATTCAACAAGAACAGGGCCCCAAGCTTGGTCCCGGGTATGCGTTGATCAACATGTTGCCCGCGATCCCGACGCGACCTGTCAGCGAATCGGTCGGCGGTGACATGCCCCGGACCATTTCGGAATTAACGCCACGTCAGCAGCGTGTGGCGACCATCGCGAAGGTCTTGGCGATCCTGGCCCAGCTTTCGATCGTGGTGGCCATTGTCATGATCGGCAAACGCCATTTCGGAAACCTTTGTGCGGGGACCGGTTGTGCCCTGCTGTATCTGTTAGTGCCTTACACGGCGCAGATGACCGGGAGGGTCGATCATGCGGTTCCGGCCGCGTTGTTGTTGTGGGCCATTTTGACGTATCGCAAACCGATGATTGCAGGCATCTTTCTGGGCTTGGCCGCCGGATTGGTTTATTACCCGCTGTTCTTGTTGCCGCTTTGGTTCAGCTTTTATTGGCAACGCGGTGCGCGTCGCTTCGGTGCTGGGGTGGCATCCATGCTGGTCATGTTGATGTTGCTGTTGGCCTTGGGCGGATCAGACACGTTCGGCGGACGGTTGCAACAGATGTTTGGACTTTGGTTGCCGACACAGGCGGATCCACGGGGCGTTTGGGAATTGGGGTGGAACCCGGTGTGGCGATTGCCGGTGATCGTGGGCTTTGTGATTTTAAGTGTGTTCTTGGCGATCTGGCCCGCACAGAAAAACCTCGGCACCCTGATCAGTTGCACCGCCGCGGTGATGGTGGCATCACAGTTTTGGCATGGGTACGGTGGCGGCATGTACTTGGCTTGGTTCTTGCCCATGTTGCTGTTGACGATCTTTCGTCCGAATCTGCAAGACCGTGTCGCTTTGAAAGTCATCAGTCCGCGTTCACGTTTGGTCGACGCCGCATCCCGACTGACCGCCAGTGCGGCCTGACCAAGGCCGGCGGAAAGGAACCGAGATGGATCAGCAAAGCGATCGTGCGATCGATCGATATCAATCCCGATGGGATCAGTTACAAGCCACTCTGGCCGATTTGGATCGTCGCGACCGACGCATCGGCCATGTACGCGTCGGCTTGTTCTTGGTCGTCTTGACGTGTGGGTTTCTGGCGGCATTTGCCCAGTCTTCGACCGTCTTTGTAATCGCCGGCGCCTTGTTTTTTGCGATGTTTCTGGCCGCGGTGATCTACAACGAACCGATCCGTGACGCGATCGAGCACCATCGGCAACAACAACGAGTGCTGGATCGCGCGATGGCACGGGTGCGGCGTGATTGGGTCAAGCTGGAAAAGCTGTCCCCCAAGGTTACGACGGCTGATTTGGATCTGGACGACCACGCAATCAGCACCGCGACCGACCTGGATCTGTTCGGTCGTGCGTCGTTGTTTCGTTGGCTGTCGATGACCGAGACGGCGATGGGCAACCGTGCCTTGGCGTCGTGGCTGGTGGGGCGAGCGGATGCCGATGTGGCCAAGGCACGAACCGAGTGTGCGCAGGTATTGGCAAAGCAGCGAGATGAGCGGATCGAGTTTCACTGTTTGGCGCATCAGGTCAGTCAGATGTCGGGTGACCCGGAAGCATTTCAGCATTGGGCGACGGGACCGTCTTGGCTTTCATCCCGCCGATGGTTGTATGCCTATGCCAACGTTTCATTGCTCATCGCATTGTCGGGCGGTTTGTTGTTGCTGACCGGATGGGTGTTTGCCAGTTCGGGTGACTTGGCCAAGTATGGGGCGATCGTGTTGTTTGCACTGGCGGTGCTGAACACGTTGCTGGGCGCACTGTTGCTTGCACCGGTGCACCAGATTTTGTCGGTCGCTTTGACCAGTCGCCGCAGCGTTGCCAGTTACGCGGCGATGTTTGAACACGCCAAGTGGTTGCCCGGCGGCAACGATGCGTCGCCACTGGCCATGTCGATCCGGTCGCGCGTGTTGGACGGACCACGGTCCGCCAAACAAGGCATGCATGATTTGTCGTTGATCGCACGGGCGGGAGCGTTGAAACAATCGGCGGCCACGTTCTTGTTGTATTTGCCGCTGCAACTGTTCGGGCTTTGGGACGTCCGAGTGCTTCGTCGACTGGAACACTGGCAACAAAATTACGGTAACGCTTGTCGCGATTGGTTTGATGCCCTGGGTGACCTGGAGGCTTTGATGTCGGTGGCCGCCGTTTGCGACGAACAGTCCGATTGGACCTTTCCCCATTGGCAGTCATCCGCTGACAAACAAGTTTCCGCAACGCGTTTGGGACACCCGTTGTTGGATGATCAGCATCGGGTTTGCAACGATGTTACCGTCGGACCGGCGGGGACATTTTTGCTGGTTACCGGCAGCAACATGTCTGGCAAGAGCACTTTGCTGCGCAGCATCGGTTTGAATGTCGTCTTGGCGGCCACGGGTGCGCCCGTTTGCGCGACATACTTTGCGCTGCCCACACTGGAACTGGGGACCAGTATTCGCGTGACGGATAGTTTGGCCGAAGGTGTTTCGTTCTACATGGCTGAACTCTATCGACTGCGTTCGGTCGTCGAACAGGCCGAGCGGTTGGCCAAGTCGGGGGACTGCACGTTGTTGTTCTTATTGGACGAGATCTTGCAGGGAACTAACAGCCGTGAGCGGCAAATCGCCGTCGCGACCGTCTTGCAGCGACTGGTCGACTGTCAGTCGATCGGCGCGATCAGCACTCATGATCTGGAGTTGGCCGAAGATCCTGGTTTGACCGAAAAGGCCAGCACCGTGCATTTCCGTGAAACGATTCAAACCACCGATGACGGTCAGGAAGAAATGACTTTCGATTACAAGATGCGTCAGGGCGTTTCCCCGACCACCAATGCCCTGCGATTATTGGAAATCGTGGGTCTGGGACGCGGTGGAGCGGCGGAGAAATCGTAGAATCAACGGCAGGCGGTGGCCGATGGGGTTCCGCCCCGGATGCATTTTTCGTTTTTCAGGTACGTCATGCTGTCGAATGATTCGTGCCCCCACGCGGCAGTTTGTGCAGCCCACACGGTTGCTTTGGCGGTTCGCGCCGGTCTGTTGGGGTTGGCGATGCTGATTGCCGGATGCGGCGGATCACCGGACGAACAAACCGCATCGCAGGCAGATCCGGTCGGACACCAAGCGATGCTGCAATTGTTGCAGCAGATCAAAGAAGCGGTGGGGCCGGCCCACTCCCACCGTGAACAGGATCGTTTGAACGAACTGTTGCAGCAGGCCGAGCAGTTGCCGCCGGATAGTCTGGCGAGAATCGAACCCTTGGCTTTAGCCGGCGAGATCTACTTGCGTTTGGGTGAAACGAAACGATCCATCGTCACCTTGGATGAAGCATTGAAGTTGGCTCAATCGGCCGGCGGCAAAATTCCCGACGCCGTGGATACTTCGATTCGATTCAAGTTGGGAATGGCGTATCTGCGATTGGGAGAAAACGAAAACTGTCTGGCCAATCATACGATCGATAGTTGTTTGGCACCGATTCGTGATAGCGGCGTTCATACGATCACGACGGGATCGACCAGGGCCGCCGAGTTGTTTCGGCAAGTGTTGCGCAAACAGCCGGACGATATGACAACACGCTGGTTGTTGAATCTCGCGGTCATGACACTGGGAGAATATCCCGAAGGCGTTGAGCCTCAATGGCGGATCCCAATCCCCGATGGTGCCGACGTTGAATTTCCGCGGTTCTTTGATCGTGCCGGTGATTTGGGTTTGGACATCACAACGTTGGCCGGCGGTGCGATCGTTGACGATTTCAACGGCGATCAATTGCTGGACATTGTCGTTTCGGATTGGGATCCGGTTGGGCAAATTCGCTATTTCCGTAATAACGGGGCCGGTGGATTTGTGGATGAAACCGAAGCGGCAAATCTGATCGGCATCTTGGGTGGTCTGAATTTGATGCACGCCGATTACGACAACGACGGCGACCTGGATATTTTGGTTTTGCGTGGCGGTTGGCTGATGGATGTGGGCAATCATCCAAATTCGTTGTTGCAGAACGATGGACGCGGACGTTTTGTCGATGTGACGTTTCCCTCCGGCTTAGCCGAAAATGCTTTTCCAACGCAAACCGCATCCTGGTCCGACTATGACGGCGATGGTGATTTGGATTTGTACATCGGGAATGAACAGCATCCCAATCAACTGTTTCAAAACCAGAACGATGGTACGTTCATCGATGTAGCATCCGCCGCAGGGGTCGACGACGACGGCTATAGCAAAGCCGTGACCTGGGGCGATTTCGATGGCGATGATCTGCCCGATATCTATGTTTCCAATCTAAAGCAAGCCAATCGACTGTTCCAAAACCAGGGCGATGGGACATTCGTGGATGTCGCATTGGCGGCCGGTGTGACCGGGCCGCAAAAGGGATTTCCGGTCTGGTTCTGGGATTACAACAACGATGGTGCGCTGGACCTGTTTGCGACCAGTTATTGGCAGGACATCAGTCTGACTGCCGCCAGTTATCTGGGCAAAGACCACCAATCGGAACACGACCATCTGTACCGCAATGCGGGCGATGGCACATTCCAAGAAGTCAGCCAAGATGTCGGGCTGTCCGTTGTGACCCAGCCGATGGGATGCAATTTTGGCGATCTGAACAACGACGGCTTTTTGGATTTCTATTTGGGAACCGGTTATCCCGAATTCGAAGCCCTTTCACCCAACTTGATGTATCTGAATCAGCATGGTGATCGCTTCGTTGACGTTTCAGCGGCGGGCGGATTTGGGCATTTGCAAAAGGGACACGGCGTCGTTTTTGCCGACATCGACCAGGATGGCGACCAAGACGTCTTTCACGAGCTGGGTGGCTGGTTCAAAGGAGACCCATTTCGAAACGCACTGTTTGAAAACCCGGGTTTTGGCAACCATTGGCTTGCGGTTCAGTTGGTCGGGACGGAATCCAATCGTTGTGCGATCGGTGCCCGGATATCGTTGACGTTTAGCGAAAATGGGACTGAACGTCGTGTGTATCGTTGGGTCAGCAGCGGTGGTAGTTTCGGTTGCAATCCGCTTCGGCAACATATCGGTGTGGGGAAGGCCACAGAAATTGCGACCCTGGAGGTTCACTGGCCCACCAGTGGCCGGACACAGTCTTGGTCGAACATTCCGGTGGACCAGTTCATCCGCGTGACCGAAGACGCCACCGACTTCGAAACGCTGCCCTATCCGCACCATCCGTTTGTTTCGTCCCACGACGGTCATCATCACCACCACCATCATTGAACGAATCCCCGATCCACCCGCGTCACACGTTCATCCAATCGCACCGGAATGTCACAGCGTCGATCGAAACGCCCGCATCGCAAATCTGCCGGAACTGACGGCGTCGACCGAACCACAAGCGTCAACCGCCAGCAGGGTGAAACGCGGTCACGGCGGCCATGGATTGTTGTCGGGGTGGGCTTGCTGGCGTTGTTTGCCACACTGGGCTGGTGGTTCGGCTTGTTCGGTGTGTCGGACCGGCAAGTCATGCACTGGCAGGCGACGCTTTCGGTTCCGCCAGTCGACAGTGGATCGGCACCGACATTGGTCAAGCTGCAGGACAAACCACCGGGACATATCGGTATTGAAAATTGTCGTGGGTGTCATCAGGACAAGTACGACAGCTTTGTGAAGACGGCGCACTTCCAAAGCTTCACGATGGCGGACCGTCTGGCCAAGTTGCCCGAAGCGAGCGTGGTTCATCAGCCAACATCGAGAACCTATTCGGTGGAAAACGATGGCGATGCACAGTGGCATGTGGAAACACTGTTGGACCCCGAGGGGGAACCGATCAGTCAGACACGGCGTCGCATGGATTTTGCTTTTGGTTCTGGGATTCATGGGATCACGCCGGCCTATGAAGTCGACGGGTGGATGATGCAATCGCCGTTGACTTGGTACGCCGAGGGTGTCGGCTGGGCCATGTCACCCGGATATGAGGGAAACGCCCATCAAGCGTTTGAAAGGTTGATCGTCAAGGAATGCGTGTTCTGTCACGTGGGACAAGCACAACCAGATCCGCAGAACGAATTGCGTTTTCGTGTCAGCGAAATGCGGATCAGTTGCGAACGTTGCCACGGGGGAGGTCAGTCGCATGCCGAAGTGATGACGGCACTGGACGAAGGCCGGGATACGGACGTCGAAGACACCATCGTTAACCCCGCGAACCTAAGCCGTGATGCGGCCGAAGCAGTGTGCCAGCAATGCCACCTGCAAGCCGCCATGTACGTGAACGCGACCGGTCAAGACGTGTGGGATTATCGACCGGGTGAAACACTGGTTGCCAACCGCACTGATTTCGCCATTGCCGGGGACGGCAGTCACCGCATCGTCAACCATGTCGAACAATTGCACGACAGCCGTTGCTATATCGAATCGGAAACCATGACCTGTGTGACCTGCCATGACCCACATCATCGTGAATCACCGACCGAACGTGTGGCTTTGTATCGCGAAGCTTGCTTTCAATGTCACAGCAACGAATCTTGTGGTGTCGACTTGGCGGTGCGTCAGGACAGGAACCGGAACGATTGTTCGGAATGTCACATGCCCAGCTTGCCGACACGCGACGTGCACGCAGCGTTGCATCATCACACCATCGGGGTCTTCGACGATCAGGGGCGACCGCGTCAGAACAAGCAGTCTGGACCGGAGGGCGGACTGAATGCGATCTTGAACCAGGATACGCTTTCAAAAGCAGAGATCGATCGTCGCCGGGCGATCGCGACGATTGAATTGTCCGTGAATGATCCGGCGTTCCAACCAGCTCAGGACGTTTTGGTCGACGCGTCCACGACCTTGATGCAAGCCGTTGGTGAAGGCAAAGCCGATCGTCGAATGCGAAACGCACTGATGTTGCTGGCCGACCAAATGGAACAATCACCGGTGGCTCAGCAGATGGCGCGGACATTGATTGATGAACCCGACAATGATGCTTTACGATCCATTGCGTTGGAAATCTTGGGCACCGAAGCATTCAAGGCGGGAGACAACGCGACCGCATTGGATGCGTTTGAGCGATTGGTCAAGTTGCGTCAACGCAGCAACGACTACTACATTTTGGCACTCTGTCTTCGAAACGCCGGTGACGACGACGGCAGTATCCAGGCAGCCGAGACGGCGCTGCGGCTTTCCCCGGACTTCATCGCGGCCCACGAGTTGTTGGCGTTTTACTTCCAGGACAATGATCCGGAAAAGGCAGAGGCACACCTGAACGCTGCGGAAACACTGGGGCGAATTCAGACGACGTCGCACTAACACCGCCGGCGTTCAATGCGCCTAACCCAGCCAGCGTTCAATAAGCACCGCTATTACCGAGAGCCGGGGACTAGCGCGGACCGATTCGGGCAACACTGCCCTGTCCTTCGATCACCGTGAACGTGGAAGGTTTTCGTTCGGGGACGAACGAGTCCTGGATGCCCGAAGGCCAAGTGACCGCGATTTCTTGAATCGTTTCGTCATTGCCGATGATCATCCCAACGTTCGCGGTGTTGGTGCAGTAGTAACCGTACCCGGCGATGCGATGTCCCGTCACGGTCCGTTGATCGGTTTTGACTTCGATGCGCGCACCCGCTGCATCGCGATGCGAACGCGTGCCCACCAGTGATACTGAAACGACGCGTCCAC
Organism: Crateriforma spongiae; assembly: GCF_012290005.1. Lineage (NCBI taxonomy): Bacteria > Pseudomonadati > Planctomycetota > Planctomycetia > Pirellulales > Pirellulaceae > Crateriforma > Crateriforma spongiae. The sequence goes on along the minus strand of NZ_JAAXMS010000009.1, from coordinate 245,377 downwards.
GCTGGGGGCTGCGGTTCATCAACAGACGTGTGGGTTCACCCAAATGCCCCACCATCATGTCCAACCTGCCGTCGCGATCGAAGTCCGCGGTCGCGATGGTGCGACCCACGTGCTTGGCGGCAAAGTACCCGTTGGGTGATTCACCGTGTTCGATCTGTGCGTCGTCGGCCGCCGATTCGCTAATGGCGGATGTCTGGTGATCCAAGATCCATCGCGATTGGTCATAGCGAAAGAGCTGGGAATACTGGGCCATCGTGTCGTTGGGATCGATCGGCTGGTTGACGTGTCCGTTGGTGACGAACAAATCCATCCGGTTGTCGGCGTCGAAGTCCGACATCACCACACCGAATCCCAACACCGGTGTGGAGGGTCCGCTTAAGCCGCTGGCTTGGGTTTGATCGCCGAACAACCCCGGTGACTGCTGGACGAAAAAGTTGTTGCTTTCTTCACTGAAATTGGTCACCACCAGATCCAAGTCGGCATCGCCGTCGGGGTCGGCCACGGCAATGCCCATGCAGGCTTGGGCGCGACCGCCGACACCATAGCCCAGCCCACGCACCACGGCTTCTTCCGACCAAACGCCGTTGTTTTGCCGCCGCCAAAAGTGGTTCGCCGACATGTCGTTGGATACGAACACTTCCAAGCCAGGATTGGTGGCATCCAGATCGGCGACCACCAAACCCAGTCCGCGTCCCGCCTGGTCAATCGATGACCAGGATTCATCCAGGCGGAAGGTGCCGTCGCCGTTGCCAAGCCAAACCTTGTCGGGATCCCCGTCAAAATCGACCGGCGGGCATGCACCCAAGACACCGGTGTAGCTGTGGCAGGGACGGTTCAGCACGTCGTCCAAGACGCAGTAATTGATTTCAATCAGATCAGCGATCGCATCACCGTTGATGTCGGCAATGGCAACACTGGACGTCCAGTGGCTGCCACGAATTCCCGACGCAATGGTCACGTCGGTGAACTGTCCATCGCCGTTATTGATCAAGACGCGGTTGGGACCAATGTTTCCGACAAACAGATCGGGGAATCCGTCAGCGTTGATGTCGCCAGCGGCAACCCCCTGGCCATAGTCGTCCAGTTTGGTTGCTAGGGACGCGCGTTGAAAATTGCCGTCCCGGTTCAAGAACAGCTGGTCTGTAATGGGGCTGGATTTCAGCGGGTCGCTGCCGGCCTGGGACAAGTAAATATCGTCCCAACCGTCACGGTCAAAGTCGGCTGCGGCGATCCCACCGCCGTTGATCTGGTGCAGCCACACCGCCAGTTGACCGGTCGGTTCGCCCGTGTCGAACTGAAATTCCAAACCGCGGGATTGCGTTTCGTCGACGAGCAGGATTTCGCCAAAGTCATCGCCCGAATCCGAACTCGGCTTTGTCATCGATGTGGCCAGGGATGTGATTTCGTCCGGTGGAGAAACGGATTCGGCAAAGTCCGACAAGGCGGATGCCCATCGCTGGCGAGGCGGTGACTTGTCGATCGCAGCCTGTCGTTTGGTCAAATCGTCGGCCGGATCGTGCTGTAGATTCCCGGCGATCTTGGACCAGCCGACTGCTTCGTCATGACGTCCCAATTGCCACAGGATCTCGGCAATCCGAATGCTGTTGGCTTGTGATGGCAAGCCTTCTTCGAAATATGCCAAACAACGGTTGTACAATTCTTGCAGCATCTTGGCACGGTCGGCGACTTGTTGTGACAAGCTCTCGTGACCAGCGCGGCTGAGACTAATGGCCAGCTGCGTCGCCGGCAGATGGGAGTGATGTTCGGCGGCTAACAATGATTCGGCAAAACACTTCGCGGCCCAGTCGGATTGCCCACCGGCCAGCGCGGCAAGGCCCGCCCCGTACCAAAGATCTGGGTGATTGATTTGCGTCGGCGGGTGATCCGTGACGAATGCAGCCAGATCAGCCAGCCGTCCCGATTCCGCCAACAAGAACGCATGAAAGCCGATCGCCGGTACATAGTCGTCATGTTCTTGGACGATCGGATCGGTGACCTCCAAGGCCGCGTCGGGCTTTTTGCTCATCCATAACCCGACCGCCCGACTTAGCTGTGGACGCAGATCATTCGGCTGCAGAGTATCGGCCAATCGAAGCAGATTGGGGTCTTCCTTGTAACGCTGTTTCAACGATGCCAGAAAATACAATTCATCGCCACGAATCTGACGCTGGCGAACCAATTGATGCAGCTGAGCTTGACTGGCGTGGAGATCACCGACGATGGAATAAAGTTCGGCCAGCCGTCGGTGCAGATCCGCCGAGTGGGAAGTTTTCCCCGCGTGACCGGCCAAGACTTGGATGCCGTCGACCAGGCGTCCGCTGTTGCAGAACGCTTGGGACCACTGCAGTAATACCGGATCGGCGATGGTGCGTGACTGGTTTTCCGATGCGATCGCATAGTCGTTGAAGCGTTCGATCGCGGCATCCCAATCACGACGTTCCAGCGACACTTGGGCGGCGGCCAACAACAGATCCGGATCGTCGGGGCGGCGGATCAGTTCGGACAGCACCAGTTCGTCGGCGGCAGCCCAATTCTTTGCCCGTTTCAATGCGGAAAACTTCGTTCGAAAGCTCTCCGGGCGTCGTTGGCTGGTGGTCGATTCCGATTCGTCGGTACGGTTACAGCCGACGTTTGCGGACAGAAAAAACGAACACAGGGACACGAAACACAGCACGGCCACGCAGGACGATGTCGTGCGTGGCCGATGCGGTTTAGAAAGCTGGGGCTGGGCGATCGGACCGTTCATGCTGTGATCATAACGCGATCGGCAAGGCGGCAGTGCGGGGGGATCGCCCGATTCCCGGGGCGAGCCGCGTTAGGTGCGGGCGACTTCACGCGACTTACGGCTCAACAAAGCGTTGGCCTGTTCATCGCCGACGAAACGTTCCGCCTTGGGATCCCAAGTCAGGTCACGGCCCAGCATCAGGGCGATGTTGCACAGGTGGCATGACGTCATCGTGCGATGGTGCGTCCAGACATCGGAGATCGGCAGTCCGCCGTCGCTGATGCATTCAAAGAAGTTGCCCATGTGACCACCGGGCTTCTTGCCTTTGCAAAGCTCGGTGATCTTCTCATCCAGTTCGGCACGGTCGGCGTCGGTCAACGCGTCCACGGGGCGACCTTCCAGTTTCCCACGATTGACAAAGATGCGACCCTTTTCGCCTTCGAACAGGATGCCGTTGGGGAAGTTGACGTTGTCGTTTTCCCGCGTGTAGTGATCATTGACGCTCAACACCGAACCATTTTCATAGGTCAATTCGATATTGAACTTCATCGCGGTGTTGTAACCGTTGGGCAACGACGCTTCGCCGTTCAGGAACGATTCCCAGTTGTAATCGTCCGGAACAATTTTGGGGAACTGTCCTTTACCGCTGACTTTGACCGGTCCAGTTTCGCCGGGGGCCAATGCCCACTGGGCAATGTCGATGTGGTGGGCACCCCAGTCGGTCATCTTGCCGCCGGAGTATTCAAAGTACCAACGGAAGAAGCGACGACGTTCTTCGCAATAGCCCTTGTCGGGCGCCGGGCCCAGCCAAAGATTCCAATCGATGTCTTTCGGGGCGTCGGTGACGTCAAACGGTCCGCCTTCGGGGGCACCACCGATCGCGACATAGGCGTTGACGTTGTCGCCCAAGCGTCCGGTTTGGACCATGGCGATCGCGGTCAAGAACAAGTCTTTGGCACTGCGTTGTTGTGTGCCGACTTGGAACACCTTGCCGGTTTCTTCCACAACCTTCCGAATCTGTTTGCCTTCGTCGATGGTCAACGTCAACGGTTTTTCGCAATAGACGTGCGCGCCGCTGCGCAGGGCAGCAATGGCGATCGGAACGTGCCAGTGATCCGGGGTACCGATGGTGACGACGTCCGGCTTTTCTTGTTCCAGCAATTCGCGATAGTCGCGATAGGTGTTCAGCTTGCCGCCAAAGTGTTCTTCGTTGAACTCCTTGGCATGCAAGTCGTCGACGTCACAAACGGCAATCATGTTGGCGAATCCCGCGGCAGACAACGCGATGGATCGTCCCCGGTTGTATCGACCGCGACTGCCACCGACCCCGATCGCCGCCAAGCGAAGTTTGCCGTTGTCGTCGGCGGCACGCAAAGGACCGGACATTGCGACGGCGGAACCCGCAGCGGTGGTTTGCAGGAAGCGGCGACGAGACGTATTCATGGTTGGGTACCTTCCGAAGGGTGGGAATCAATTCAAAAAAGGGCAAGATGCAAGGTGGGGCCCAGGTTGCACCGGTGATCACGACGCGTCATGGACGATGCGATCACACCGCTTGTATCCTGTTGCACCGGCAGATCGATGACGACGGCGGACATCGGGCGATCCGGACATGTTAACAAGAGCCTGGGGCAATTGGGGGGCTGGGTGCGGAACTGTCGCAGAAGATCTTTGGCGGCCCGGAGCCGATGGTCCAAAATCGTCTGGCCGAAGCTGCCCCGCGAAAAATGATGGGCCTAGAAAACCAGCTTGACTGCCAGGCAACACGGTCGCCTGGGCATTTTCGGGTCGGACACACACACCGAAAGCCCGTCGTGCGAATCGAATGTTCGTGCGACGGGCCGTCTTGGGATTCGAACACCATGGAAACGACCGCACCGATGGATCGTCTGCCGATCGTTTCGTTGATCCGCGCGATCACCGTCGGGTTGCTGGTGGTCATCGCCGTTGTGGGGTTGTTGTTGATGCCGGTGCCGATGGACAGCCGCGCCTCGTCGGCCCTGGGCGATTTGGTTCACGCCCCGCTGTTCGGCGGTTTGGCACTGGGAACGCTGGTGTTTCTTGGGCGGTTGTGGCCGATCCATGATCGTTCCCAGCACGTCTGGATTCGCCTGCTGATCGTCGCGACGGCTTGGTTTCTGTTCGGCGCGACGATGGAAGTGGTTCAGCAGTGGGCCGGACGCACCGGGCGGCTGCACGATGCATTGGCCAACGGCTGGGGGATCGTGGCGGGGTGCAGTCTGTATGTGTTGCTGCGTCAATGGAATCATCCCAATCGTCGGCGCTGGATGGTCGGATGTTTGGGGCTTTCCGTGTTTGCGATGTTTCTGGCGTGGAAAGATCCCGTTGCCGAACTATTGGATTTTGCCCGCGTCAGGACACAGTTTCCGCTTCTGGCCTCGTTCGAATCGCCGCGAGGTTTGGCACGCTGGCACTGCGACGATTGTCGTGTCGAACACTCGACGCGTGGTGTGACCGACGGCCAACAGTCGATGAAGGTTGTGTTTTCGGTATCACCGCATCCGGCCGCGACGCTGATCGATGTCCCCACGGACTGGTCGGGCTTTGACACCTTGGAATTGGATGTTTTGGTAGATGACGAGTCCGCTTCGGAATCGTTCGACTTTGTATTGAAGGTGATTGATCAGCATCACGCCGACTATCATGCCGACACCTTTCGCCGGACTTGGCGACTGACGCGTGGCCAGCAAACGCACCTAGTGATCCATCGCGACGAAGTGATCGCCGGTCCGGATGATCGCGATTTGGATGCAAGCCGGATCAAGTTTCTAAGTCTGCAAGTGCTGCAACCGGATCAACCGACCGTTTTGTATGTCGACCGTATCGGCTTGCAGTTTGATTCCAATCCAACACCCAATTGAGTCTGTCATGAAATTGAATCACAAGCCGGCACCATTCGCGTTGTTCGGGTGCTGTTTGTTTGTCGCGGCATTGCACGGCTTCGATGTCGTGAGTGCGGAATCACCCTGGCAATGGGAAACCGTCCAGGCGGAAGGTCAGCCGACGGCGCGTCACGAAGCCGCATTGGCCGCCTATGACGGCAAAGTGTTTTTGATCGGTGGTCGGCGGATCAATCCGGTCGACGTTTTCGATCCTGCGATCCGTCGTTGGACGGCAATGTCACCCACGCCGATGGAATTGCATCACTTCCAAGCGGTCGTGGTCGGTGATGTGATCTACTTGATGGGGGCGATGACGGGGCGCTATCCCGGTGAAACGCCGCTGGAACGCGTGGTCGCCTATTACCCGAAAGAAGATGAGTTTCGGTTTCTGCATCCAATCCCTACCGCGCGACGACGCGGCGGTGCCGGAGCGGTCTATTACAACGGGAAAATCTATTTGGTCGGCGGGATCACCAACGGTCACATTGACGGTTTTCAGCCCTGGCTGGACAGCTACGATCCGGAAACGGGCGATTGGGAAACGCTGCCCGACGCACCCCACGCACGGGATCATTTTCAAGCAGTCGTCTGTAACGATCGGCTGTATGCGATCGGTGGCCGGACGACTCATCAACGGGAAAAGAACGTCTTCGGTTTGACCGTCGATCAAGCGGATGTGTTTGATTTCGAAACGATGTCTTGGCTGCCGCCGGATCAATGTCCCAATTTGCCGACACCGCGTGCGGGCAACATGGCGATGACTTGGGGCGATCAGGTCTTGGTCGGTGGTGGCGAGAGTGGTGACCAAAAATCGGCGCACGACGAAGTCGAAGCTTGGGATACCGACCAACAGAGATGGTCGGATTGGCCGTCGATGAACCGTGGGCGTCACGGCAGCGGCTTTGTCGAAGTCGACGGTTTCTTATACACCGCGTCGGGCAGCGGAAATCGTGGCGGCGGTCCGGAGTTAACGTCGATTGAACGGCTGCGCTTGCCCTGACGAAGGTCGGGCACGGGCGGATCGCTGGGAATCAAATGTGACCGCGGGTTAGCTTCGGCCGCGGGGGCCCAGTCGCCCGAACATGCGATCCAGTTCGTCCAGACTAAAGAACAACGCGGTGGGTCGTCCGTGGGGGCAATGATGGGTTTCGTGGTACAGGTCGCGTTGTTCCAGCAGGCTGGTGATTTCTTCGCTGGTCAATGGATCTCCGGCTTTCACCGCGGCTTTGCATGCGATGGTCGCCAACAGGTGGTTCAGCAGGTCTTTGGGGTCGGGTTGCTTTCCGGCACCCAGCAGTGATTCCAAGACGACGTGCAGCATTTCGCCCGGCGGGCGTTTGGGCAACATTGCCGGATAGGAATGGATTGCGATCGTGTCGCCGCCGAAGTCTTCGATTTCCAGACCGATCTGTGCTAGCGTTTCCTGAACTTCCAACGCCGCGGCATGTTCACCGGGAGTCAGGGCAATGGTTTCGGGGACCAGCAAACGTTGGGCTTCCAACCGTTGTCCGCTGTGCAAGACTTTCTGGCACACCCGTTCGTACAACACCCGTTCGTGAAGGGCGTGCTGATCGATGACGACCATGCCCTTTTCGTCTTGCGTGACCAAGTACCGATTGTGCACCTGGGAACCCAGATAGCTGACCGTTGGTGACGCGGCGCCCGCTTCGGTCGTATCGGGTGGCAATTGCACCGGAGTGCTGGGATCGTCACCATCCCACGGGGCAACGTCGTCCGTGGACGATTGTGTTTCCGTTGCTTCATCTTGCACCGGAGTTTCGATGGGGCCGTTGACGGTCGGACTGCTTGGCAATCCGGTCGACGCGCCGCCAGATGGAAACGGACGAAAGTCCGGGATCGGGCCCGGGGTGCTGGTGGAATCTTGGCCCGTTTGTGCCCAATTGATGACGGATTGACGTTGCTGGTCCACTGCTTTGACCGACATGCCCATCACGGATTCGCTGCCGCTGTTGGGCAGCGCCTGTGGTTCAACCGGTGCGGGTGGGCCCACGCGTTGGGTCAGATTGCTGGTCAAGAAATGGTGGCGAAGCGTTTGTAGCAGACGACTGTAAACGCGTCCGCCATCGGTGAACCTCACTTCCTGCTTGGTCGGGTGGACGTTGACATCGATCATCGACGGCGGCATGGTCAACCGCAGGAAGCAGATCGGCTGGCGTCCAACCATCAACATGCCTCGATAGGCTTCACCCAGGGCGTGTTGCAACGAACGGTCGCGGATGTGTCGACCGTTTAGAAACAGGTACTGCATCCGATTGTTGCCGCGGCTGACCGACGGATCACAAACGAACCCGTCGATACCGATGGCTGAATCGTCGCTGTGGACCGGAATCAGTGATTCGGCAATCTCGGCACCAAAGAATGCCGCAATCCGGTCTGCCCAGCGAACCGTCGGTGGCAGGTCGTGTAACAGTTTTTCGCCTTGCCGATAGACGAAATGGACGTTGGGGTTGGCAAGGGCCAACCGCGTGAACGCTTCGGTGATGTGTCCCCGTTCGGTTTGCGTCGTTTTTAAGAACTTGTGACGCACGGGGGTATTGAAGAACAGGTTTTTGACTTCGATCACCGTGCCGGTCGGGCAACCACAGGGGGCCGGGCCTTCGATCACGCCGCCGCGGACGTTCAATTCGCTGCCGATGTCGGCGTCGGCGGGACGGCTGCGGATCGTCATTTGCGACACGCTGGCAATCGACGCCAGTGCTTCGCCACGGAAACCCAGCGTGCCGACATGAAACAGCATTTCATCGTCCGGCAATTTGCTAGTCGCATGGCTGGTCACCGCCAGTGGCATTTGCGCATCGGCGATACCACATCCATCGTCGCTGATTCGGATCAGTTCACTGCCGCCGCCTTGGATGGTCAGTTCGACCCGTTTGGCGCCCGCATCGATGCTATTTTCCAGCAGTTCCTTGACGACCGATGCGGGGCGTTCGATCACCTCGCCCGCCGCGATTTGGTTGACCAAATTCGGTGGCAACTGACGGATGATCGGTGGCGTTGTGGCGATGGATGTCATGCCGCTGAATGTACCGCAAGGATGCCAAGTGGCAACCGATTTCGTGTGATTCGCTGGCCCCGAATCCGCGAAGCCCCCGGCGGTTGAAATATCGCTTATTTTTGATCTGTCACGATCAAGTTAGAACACTGCAAATGAACGAGAAGGCGATGGCCAGGCATCAAGCATTGACGACGGGAATTGGAATCGGGCCGCCGCGTCGTCATCTTTTGTGGTGCGGTCCCGTCGCGTTGCTGGTCGGGTTGGCTATTCCGGCGATATCGACCGTCGCGCAAGAGGTCGGCCCGAATCCATCGACGGTGTCCGGCGAATCGGTACGCCGGATCAACGGGTATCGTGGGATCTGGTTCACGCTGGGCCAGTTTTACGGACAGGGCGAAGATGGCGGTTACATTCCGATGCGACGCCAGCCGACCTTTCCCTACGGCGACAAGTACTCCGGCGGTCTGGCCACTTACACCGCCAAGCATGTTCCGCTGGCCGTTCACTGCCCCGAGGTCGACAAAACGTTTTTTGTTTACGGCGGTGCGCCCGAAGACGAACAGCGATATCTGTTGTGCATGGTGTCGTATTACGACCACCGAACCGGCCAAGTGCCCCGCCCCGTCGTCGTGCATGACAAAGGCGGCGTCGACGACCCGCATGACAACCCCAGTCTGTTGATTGACGACCAAGGCTATCTATGGATCTTTGTCAGCGGACGCGGTCGAACGCGGCCGGGATACAAGTACCGCAGTCGAAGTCCGTATTCGATCGACGGGTTCGAACAAATCCGCGAAGAAGAACTGACCTATCCTCAGCCTTGGTGGATCGATGGTTTGGAAACCCCCTTCGTGCATCTTTTCACCAAATACACCGGTGTGCGCGAGTTGTATATCGAACGCAGCATCGACGGGCGGAATTGGACCGAAGATCAAAAGCTGGCGGGCATTCTTCGTGACGGGGACCGTGCCGGCGGACACTATCAAACCAGTGCCGTATGGCGACAACGCATCGGGACATTTTTCAACAGACATCCCGGTGGCAACGTGGATAAGCGAACGGATTTGTACTACCTGCAGTCCGACGACGGCGGCGTCACCTGGACTGATGTCGAAGGCAACCCAGTGGAAACGCCCGTTGTCGACGTCGACCATTCGTGCCGAGTCCGTGATTACGAGTCGGACGGTCGCAATGTGTATCTGAAGAATATGGTCTTTGATGACCAAGGACGTCCGGCATGCTTGATCGTCACCAGCGGCGGACATGAACCGGGGCCGCCCAATGCGCCGCGTCGATTGAAGCTGGTTCGCTGGACAGACACCGCCTGGGTCGAAAACCAGATCACGCAGGTGGACCACAACTATGACATGGGATCACTGATCATTCACAATGATCAGTGGATCGTGATGGTTCCGTCCGACGCGGGACCGCAGGCGGACCACGGTGGTGGTGAAATCGTTCGCTGGATCAGTCGGGACGCCGGGGCGACGTGGCAACGACAAAATGCGGTGACCGAAAACAGTATCCGCAACCACAACTATGTACGGCATCCCGTCGACGCTGCGGATCCGTTCTTTGTGTTTTGGGCGGACGGAAACCCGACGGAATTGTCGCCCTCGCGATTGTACTTTGCCGATTCGACCGGCCGACGCGTCCATATGCTGCCCGATCAAATGGACGCGGACAAGGCTCCGGTGCAAGTAATTGATTTCGATGCGTCCGTGCCAACGAAGAACGCAGCGCCCTGAATGAAGCAGGCTGCGCACAAGAAACCGGCCGCATCGATGGACGATGCGGCCGGTGGCGATGAATTGAACCTGATTCGGCGGATTCGATCAGTCCAGCGGGACCGGAATCATCATCAGGCTGTTTTCGCGGCGAACGGTCAGCCGCAAGGACTGGCCCGATTGTCGCGCCGCTGCGGCGGCTTTTTCAAGGTCCTTGTCGCTGCGGACGTCTTCGCCGTTGGCCTTTTTGATGATGTCGCCCGGCTGGATGCCGTGTTCGGCGGCTGCACTGCCGTCTTCGACACCCGTCACCAGCAACCCTTCTTCATCGGCGTCGTAGCCGTAGCGTTTGGCGGTGTCCGACGTCAGCGGCTGGACGGTCACGCCCAGAGTTCCGCCGTCGCTGAACAGGGCGATCGCGTCTTCGTTCAGCTCGCCTAGCTTGACCGAGATGTCAACCTCGTTGCCGTTCCGATTGACGGTCATGTTGATCGTCGATCCCGGTTTGCGGCTGGCGACATAGTTTCGCAATTGCGTGCCACTGCGGATCGTCTTGCCATCGATGTCGGTGACCACATCGCCCGGTTGCAATCCCGCTTGGGCGGCCGGCTGGTCGTCCAAGACACTGCTGATCAACGCGCCCTGTTTGACCTTCAAGCCGAATTCTTCAGACGTCGCGCTGTTGACGTCACCGACCTGGGCACCCAAGAAGCCACGTTGGACTTTTCCGGTTTCGATGATCGACGACAGGATCGGCTTGGCCAGCGACACGGGGATGGCGAAACCAATCCCGTTGTTGCCGCCGCTGCGCGATGCGATGGCCGTATTGATGCCGACCAATTCGCCACGCAGGTTGACCAGTGGTCCGCCGGAATTGCCCGGGTTGATCGCGGCATCGGTTTGCAGGAAGTCTTCGTATCCGTTGCCGTTACCGACGATGCCTTGAACCCGGTTCTTTCCGCTGATGATGCCGGCGGTCACCGTTTGATCCAGTCCGAAGGGGCTGCCGATGGCCAGCACCCAATCACCGACTTGGATATTGTCGCTGCTGCCGATGGCGACCGGCATCAAGCCATCTTGGTCGACTTTCAACACGGCCAAGTCGGTCGGCGGATCGGTGCCGACGACTTCCGCGGTCAACTCGGTCCCGTCGCTTAGTTCGACGGTGACTTCGTCGGCGTTGGCGACGACGTGGTTATTGGTCAGGATGTAACCGTCGGCGCGAACGATCACACCGCTGCCCATGCCGGTTTGCATGCGGCGGCGCTCGGGAGACGAATTTCCGCGGTTGCCCCGGCGGCGATCGAAGTCAAAGAAGTCTTCGAATCCGGGCGGCAAACTGCGTCGAAACTCCGGCGGCAATTCGTTCATGCCGCCACCGCCACGCACCAGCATCGTTCGCGCCGTACTGATGCTGACCACCGATGGACGAATGGCGTCGGCCACGTTTCGAAACGCGGTCGAAAGATCTTGAGCCGTGCTGAGGTTTTGCTTGGCCAAATTTTGTTGGGCACTTCGGGCGCTGGCCTGTTGGTCCGCATACGCATCGCTGCGTAGGCCCGATGGCAGACTGGTCACAACGCCGGTTAGAAGGGCTCCGGTCAACATTGCGCCGAGCACCATACTGAGCTTGTGAAACTGCTTCTGCATTAGAAGGAAACTCCCTGGACAGAACGATGTTGGGTGATGGGGTGTGAAAACGAATCATCCGCCACGGGGCGGGCGTCAAAATCCAGCCGATGGTCATCCGTGTAGCGACACGGCCGGTCAAACTTTCAAAAGCGTGATCGTTTCTACAACGTGATAGGGGGATTCGGTTCACGTGTCGGCGGCCATTCGGCGCGGAAAATTTGCACAACCGCCGTAATCGACGATGCGAAAACGTGCCGGAAACCGCCGAATCGGCACAACGACTCCTGGAATGCCCCCAATTTGCAAACTCCATACCAATCCACTTCGTGCGTCTGTTTCAAGCGGGGGACGCATTTCGCGAATGAATCTTCCGCCGGCGATCGGTGGGCGTGATGTGGCGACGCGGCGATACGCTAGCAATTTGTTAGACTATCGGGACCTTCGATCGCGGGTTTTCGGATGCGGCGGTGCCCAAATGCCGATAACTCAAGTGCCGGAGTCGCGGACCGTTGATTTCGGCCGCCCGCGTCGACGGACAGATCAATCGGGACGATCGCTGGGTTCGCAGTATCAGTGGCAAGGACATCCAAACATGCGAGACACTCTGACGGTGATATTGGCGGGCGGTCGTGGATCGCGACTGGAACCGCTGACCCGAGACCGGGCAAAGCCGGCGGTGCCGTTCGGCGGTCTGTACCGAATCGTCGACTTTGTGCTTAGCAATTGTCTGAACAGTGGCATGCGTCGAATGCTGTTGTTGACGCAATACAAGGCCCAGTCGCTGGACCGTCACATTCACTTGGCATGGCGGAACTACTTTTGCCGTGAACTGGGTGAATTCATCGACGTCGTTCCGCCCCAACAGCGGATCGATGACAACTGGTACCAGGGAACGGCCGACGCCGTTTACCAGAACATCTATGCGATCGAACGCGAGCAACCCGAAGATGTGGTCGTGCTGGCGGGTGATCACATTTACAAGATGAATTACAAGACGATGGTGGATTTCCATCGTGATCGCGATGCCGACATCACGATCGGCGCGTTGCGAGTGCGGTGTGAAGACGCCAAGCAGTTTGGCGTCATGCAAGTCGATCCTGATGGCCAGCTGATGGGGTTTCAAGAGAAGCCCGATCAGCCGATCCCCACGCCGGAGGATCCCGACGTGTGTTTGGCGTCGATGGGGATCTATGTCTTCAAAGCGAGGTACTTGTACGAGCGATTGTGCGACGACGCGACCCAGCCCGACAGCGCGCACGATTTCGGCAAGAACATCATTCCGGATGCGATCAGCAACAGCCGCGTGTTTGCGTTTCCGTTTCTGGATGAAAATCGCAAAGACAGCGTCACGCCGCACGCCGGGGCCGACGCGTATTGGCGGGACGTCGGCACGATCGATGCCTACTACGAAGCGAACATGGATCTGATTGGTGTCGACCCGCAGTTGAATCTGTACGACCAGGCTTGGCCGATGCGTTCGTTCCAGCCGATGTTGCCACCGCCAAAGTTCGTCTTCGGCAGCGAAGGCCACAGTTCACGCAAAGGCGAAGCCCTGGATTCGATCGTCTGTCAGGGGGCGATCATCAGCGGTGGTCGCGTCGCACGCAGCATCATCGGGGCCGGATGCCGGGTGAATAGCTACGCCAGCGTCGAAGACAGCATTCTGTTTGATCACGTGGACGTCGGACGACACTGCAAGTTGCGACGCGTGATTGTCGATAAAGGGGTCAGTATCCCGCAGGGAACCGAAATCGGTTTCGATCCGGCCGCTGATGCCGCACGCGGGTTCACGGTGACCGAAAGCGGATTGGTGGTCATCGCCAGGGGCGAAGTGATTCCCGCAGAAACGATGGTCTGATATTGATGTTTCAGGTTCCCTGGCAATGGATGGCCGTCGCCGGCGGCGCGGCAGGATTGTTGATCGCAGCGGCCGGATGGTTCGGGTTTCGCGCCGCGAAAACCCGCTATGCGTCCGGAATGTTCAGCAGCGAGGACCGTGACCGGATCCGACACCTGTTGTTAAGTCTGGGCAGTTGGACCAGCGAGTATTCGGGGAACGTTTCCCAGTACCAAGACCAGTTGGGCCGACTGGAAAAAGCCGTGCGTGATCACAAGGCGTCCGACGGTTCGGACGACCGGATGCTGATCTTGCTAAGCCAAATCATGAACAGCAACGACGAGTTGCAGTCGCGGTTGGAAGCGGCCGAGCGACAACTGGATAAACAAACACGACAAATCGAAAGCTATCTGACCGAAGCGCGGACCGACGGGTTGACCGGGTTGGCCAATCGTCGTGCCTTTGATCAGAAAATCGACGAACTGCTGGCGACCTATCGTCGTGGCGGCCGCGCGTTTTCGCTGGCGTTGATTGATATCGATCGTTTCAAGTCGATCAATGACACCCACGGGCACCAAATCGGTGATCAGGTGCTGCAGCACTTGGCCAGCAGCCTGAATCACGGTTTGCCATCGGCCATCATGGTGGCGCGGTTCGGCGGCGAAGAGTTCGCGGTGCTGTTGGACGTGCCGCTGAAGATGGCATCGGAAAAGATGAACGAGTTCCGAAGGCATTTCGCGTCGGAACGAATCGAAGTGGGCAACGTTTCGCTGCAGGTGACCATGAGCATCGGTGTCAGCGAGCCACGCGACGACATGGTGGTCGCACCGTTGGTTCGCCGAGCCGACGAAGCGTTGTATGCCGCCAAGAACACGGGCCGCAATCGTGTCTATTTCCACGACGGCCGTCACACCGCGTTGCTGGGCGCGCCGGAAATCGTTCACTGACGCATCGCGGTACGCCGGGGATTTTGTTCGATAAATTCCCGGCAAATTCATCGCTTCATGCGGATGATCTTTGGCATCGCACGCTACAACGCATGCCATGGACCCGTCGTTCGTGTCGGAATCGCCTCAGGCGAGTGATGCCGCTCCGTTGGTGATGCCGCCCTGGTCATGCGCCTTGTTTGCACGAACGTGCACGTCGGCACGGTCGCAAGTGTGACGTTGTGGGGACGGCCGTCGCACACCGATCGATCTCTATGCCGCCGGGGCCCGGCATCCGCCGCAACCGCAGGTGCGTGGCACGCCCCGTGCTTCCGTTCGTGTCGTCGGAGGTGATCACGGTGGTTGTCGGCAACTGCCCGAAAGTGGCAGGTGCGGTGACCGGTGGGTAGCATGAACCGTCGCTTGCCAATGGACCGTTTCGAAAAGACACGATTCGAAAAGACACGTTTTGAAAGAAGTCCACGACTGATTTCACCGGAATCGATCCCCCCGAAGCCATTGGCCGAGCATTCAAAGCAGGCCACGATTGGACATCGACGGATGCGCCCATCGGTCGAGGCCTTCAGTGCAGTGTTTCAACCGCGATGCGGTCGTTTTTGTCTTCAGACCCAAAGGGAAAGAGCCATGTTCAGCAGAATCGGATTGGCGGCCGTGCTGGCCGTCGCCGGCGTCCTGGCGACGTCGCAACAAGCGTCCGCGCACGGGCCGTTTTGGGGGCCGCGTGTGGCGTACCGCCCCTACGTTCCGGTGTATGTCCCGGCGGTGCCCGTGTACCGTCCGCCGGTATACACCTATCGTCGCGTGGTCACGCGAGTCCCCGCGGCCACCGTTTATCGCCCGCCGGTGGTCTATCACGGCGCGGTTGTCCAACGCCGGACCACGTACTATCGGGCCTATCCCAGCTATCGCAGTGGTGTGACCATTCGCGTCGGGTACTGAGCTGACGAATTGGGCCGACGAATCGCAGGATTTGCGCTCGCTTTTTGCCTTGGATGCAGAACGCGGGCGTTTTTTCTGCGCCAAGGCACCGCTTGCCGCGACCGGCGGGGACACGGCAATGCATAGCGTCTAAAATCGCGAAACGCCGAAGCTTCGCAGGAACTTCGCCGCAATCACGATTTCGTCGGACACTGTGCAAGTCCGGCCGGCTTTCAAACGTATGGATTCGATTCGCATGACCGGTGGAACCAACGATTCGGCATCGCCAGGTGGCAACGGGACACACCCGGAATCCAACCCGTTGCATTTGTCCGATGTCGAACTGGACAAGGAACCGTCCAACGTCCCACCGCCCCAAGAATTGCAGACGGGGCAGCCCGCCGGCCTGTGGGTGCTGTTCATCACCGAAATGTGGGAACGGTTCAGCTATTACGGCATGCGAGCGCTGTTGGTCTTGTACCTGATCGCATCGACGGCGGAAACGGAATCCAACCCCGGATTCGGATGGTCCGAGGCCAACGCGGCGATTCTGTATGCCGTTTACACCTGGGCGGTCTACCTGACGCCGATTTTCGGTGGTTGGTTGGCCGACCGGTTCTTGGGGACGCACCGGTCGATGTTGATCGGAGGATGGATCATCGCTGCGGGGCACATCGTGTTGGCGATGACGGAGATGTTCGGCATCACTGCTGGGGAAGCGGTAACTCTGCAGACCGGCCCTGGGGCCCTGTGTTCCTTCATTGCGGGCTTGGCCCTGATCGTGATCGGGACGGGTTTTTTCAAGCCCTGTGTCAGCGTGATGGTCGGTCAGCTGTATGGCAAAGATGACCCCCGTCGTGATAGTGGATTCACGATTTTTTACATGGGGATCAATTTAGGCGCATTTTTATCGCCCCTGATTGCGGGAACTTTGGGCCAGAAGGTTGGCTGGCACTGGGGATTCGGATCCGCCGCGGTGGGAATGATTTTGGGATTGCTCTGTTATCAGTTTTTGCGTCCGAAGTATCTGTCGGGGATCGGATTGTCGCCCAAGGAGGTCGCCGCCAATGGTACCGCCAGCGCCGTCGATCAGGCGGAACTGCAGCGTCCATTGACCAAGGTCGACACCCAACGGATCGCCGTGATTTTGATTCTGGCCTTGGTCGGAAACATCTTCTTCTGGGCCGCCTTTGAACAGGCTGGCAGTTCGCTGAACGTGTTCGCCGACCAGAATACCGATCGCACGATCATGGGATACGAGTTTCCGTCGACCTGGTATCAATCGGTCAACGCGTTGACGATCGTCATTTGTGCCCCGTTCTTCTCCATGCTTTGGGTTTGGTTGGCCAAGCGGAATGCCAACCCGTCGACGCCGATGAAGTTTGCATGGGGGTTGTGGTTTTTGGGGCTGGCGTTCGTGGCCATGGTCTTTGGTGCCCTTCAAGCACGTGACGGTTTGGCCGGTCCCCATTGGTTGTTGATCACTTATGTGTTGTGTACGTGGGGTGAATTGTGTTTATCGCCGGTCGGTTTATCGATGGTGACCAAGTTGGCGCCCCTGCGTTTGCAGTCGTTGATGATGGGAGTTTGGTTCTTGTCGTTTTCCGCCGCCAATTTGTTGGGCGGACTGATGGCGGCGTTTTCGACGAAGTTTAAGCCCGGTGCGGACGGCAGCCCCGCCGAGATTTCGTTCGTGATCGATGGGCTGCCTGGGTTCTTCTTGTTGTTGGTCTTGTTGCCAACGGTTGCCGGAGTGCTGTTGGCAATCGTTTCACCGGTCTTGAAACGTATGATGCACGGGATCAAGTGAGCGAGGTCGATTCGGCACGACTGATCGGATTGTTGCGACGGGTGATTCGCGACTGCCAGAAACTGTACGTCGATTCGGCGAAGTGGCTGGCGAAGCGACACCCGACGTTAATTGATGGACGCGCGACAGACTTCATCCGGCTGATGGAAGATCTGCATCGCGGGCTGTTGATCAAGGTCTACGTCGAAATCGTCCGCGCCGACGATCGATGGACGGGGCCGGAAAAACGTGTCGCGGCCGCGATGATCGAACATCTGTGGGACGAGAAACTGGCCGGTGCCGCGCTCCGCGAAGCCGCGATGGGGTTGTTCGAACAAGCCGATCGTTTGACTTGGGCCAGCTTGGTGGCTCCGTTTGTGCGGCACGAACCATTGGCGGGGGCACGAGCACAGGTCGAAACCGTGACCTTGCGTTTAGCAAACTTGATCGCCAAGTGTGACGGGCAAACCATGCCCGAAGAAGCTGATGCCCTGCACCGATTGCAGTATCAGATCGATTCGGCGCTGTACCCGGTCGGTGGTGCACAGGCATCCGGTGTCGATCTGGTCGACGACGGTGGACCGTCCCGGCAGGCCAAAGCGGGCCAACCGCCGGCGGACAAACATGGCACCGCCGTCGAACCGGCCGGGCCGCTGACCGATCAGCAGCGTCAGCAGCAATTGAGTTCGGCACGAAAAGAACTGGATTCGTTGATCGGCCTGTCCGCGGTCAAGTCGCGGGTCAACAGTTACACGAATTTCTTGCGACTGCAGCAACAACGTCGTGACAAAGGCATGTCGACGATGCCGATCAGTCTGCACATGGCTTTCCTGGGGAATCCCGGGACCGGAAAGACGACGGTGGCTCGCATCATCGGCCAGATCTTGGGCGCGATGGGAACGCTTTCGCGGGGACATATTGTCGAAACCGACCGCAGCGGCCTGGTTGCCCAGTACGCGGGTCAAACGGCGGTGAAGACCAACGAATTGGTCGATTCCGCCATGGGCGGCGTGCTGTTCATCGACGAAGCGTACAGCTTGATCGATGCGTCGGGGGATGATGCCTATGGCCGCGAAGCGGTGGGCACCTTGCTGAAACGGATGGAAGACAATCGCGATGACTTGGCGGTGATCCTGGCCGGATATAGCGGCGAAATGGCCAAGATGATTGAGTCCAATCCGGGTTTGAAGTCACGCATCAATACCACGATCGACTTTGAAGATTATCGTCCACAAGAATTGGGTCAGATCTTTGAATTGATGTGTCGCAAGAACCAATATCAGTTGGATGCAGCGGCACGCCATCGATTGCTGGTGGGATTCGATCATCTTTATCGCACCCGTGATCGGCACTTTGGCAACGGACGTTTGGTCCGAAACACTTTCGAAGACACGGTTCGTCGGTTGGCCGATCGAGTCGCCGAAACGACGCAGTTGTCCGAGGACTTGTTAAGCCGGCTGAAAGAAACCGACATCAGCATCAGTGGGACACGGCGATCGGTCATTGATCAACGAATGGCGATGCCTCATCGACTGCGGATCGATTGCGAAGGTTGTGCAAAACGTGTTTCGGTTCAACCGGATTCTCTGGGACGTCAGGTCCGCTGTCCGAAATGTCGTCACGTCCAAGCGGTCTTTTGGGCCGACGTGCACTATGCCGATTCCGATTCAAAGTGCTCGTAGGGAAGCGAGTGAGCGTCTCGTTTCGGGGCCGGCGGCGTCATTTTTACTGAGGACGTTGCAAACGCATGATGCGGATCGGGTGATCCGGGTCGTCTTCCAACACAACGCTGTGTTCTTCATAGACCCAGTCGTGGTTCTGAATCCAATCACGAAATTCGTTGGCGATGATTCGATGCGGATCACTTAACAACACCTCGCCGCCGGGGGACAGGTGATCGCGGACGCACTGATCCAGTTGTGGCCACAGTTCCCGCAGGTAGGTCACGTCGCTTCCCAAGATCAGCGGAAAGGTCACGCCGTCGATCCGATCGACGCCGAATCGCAGACGCTGGATTTCGCACCGATCGCGGATCGCATGGCTGCTCATTCGGACCAAATGCAGTGGATCTTCCACACCATCGGTTAGCGTCACGTTGGCACCACGAAGGGCGGCGGAGATGCCGGCATGTCCGGTGCCACAGCCGAGTTCCAGGACCCGCTGGCCTTCCAATCGGTATCGGTCCAAAAAACGGTCCAAACCTGATGCGGCTCGCCAAGTGGTCGCCCAGAACGGATCGATGACGCCTTCTTCGCCGGCATCTTGTCGCTCACAGGCCTCGATCAGCATCGCGTCGGGATCCGTCGCGACCGCCAAGTCCCAGGTGTGCCCGGCGATCGGGGTCGGTTGCCATTTCCACTTCAATCGCTGATCGGCGCGCCGGGTCAACTCGGACGGAACATCGGGAACGGGCATGGGTATTTGGCAACGGAGAAAACGATCGGATCCATGGGGCGGCAAAATGACGCGACGACACGGAACCGGCTAAGCTGGTCGGCCAATCGTAACCCAATGTTCGGTTTTCTTACAGCAAGAAGAAATGCGTCGCATGTCCGAATCCAGCCAACTTGAAAACACACCAATCGATTCAGCGTGCACACGGCGGGTGGCACTGAAATCCGGATTGGTGGCCGCCATTGCCGGCGGGTGTGCCGGTGTGGAATCAACCAGTCTGGCGCAGGCAACGGCAGACGGTTCGCTGGCGATGCCCGCCGACCAGTGGTGGTGTTGGCGGGGACCACGCGGCGACAACACGACCGCACCCGATGCCCAGGCACCCCAGCAACCGGACCCGTCGAAAGTCCGCTGGGCTGTGGATGTTCCCGGACGTGGTCACAGTTCACCCGTGGTGACCGATGACGCGATCTATCTGACGACCGGCGACAAGCAACAGCAAATCCAAGCTGTGCTCGGGTTTGACCGCGCCACCGGAAAACCGTTGTTCCAAACGGTGGTGCATCGGGGCGGAATTCCTGCAAAGAACCATCCCAAGAATACGGAAGCCAGTCCCACGGTGGCTTTTGATGGCCGTTCTTTGTTCGCGTCGTTTTATAACAGCGATGCGATTCAACTGACGTCGCTGACGACCGACGGCAAGATCCGCTGGACGAAGAAGATCGCACCGTTCGATCCACAGCGTTACCAATTCGGTTACGGCGCATCGCCACTGCTGTACGGCAACACCGTGATCGTTGCATCGGAGATGGATTTGGGGGCTTGGCTGGTCGCGCTGGATCGTCAAAGTGGCAAAGAAGTGTGGCGAACGCCGCGACCCAAAATGATCACGTTTTCATCGCCAATCGTCGCCAACGTGGCGGGACGTGATCAACTATTGATTAGCGGTGCGAATCTGGTTTGCAGCTACGATCCGAGCAACGGACGCATGCTGTGGCAAACGCCGGCGACCACCGCGGCCACCTGCGGCACCATGGTATGGAATTCGACGCATGTCTTTGCCAGCGGCGGCTATCCCGACAGCCAAACCGTGTGTGTCGCGGCCGACGGATCGGGCAAGGTCCAGTGGTCCAATAACCAAAAATGTTACGAACAATCGATGTTGGTGGTGGGTAATCACCTGTATGGCGTGACGGATGCGGGCGTCGGCCATTGCTGGGATGTGTCCGACGGACGTGTCATTTGGCGTCAACGGTTGGGCGGCAAATGGAGTAGTTCACCGGTGTTGGTCGGTGACTTGATTTATGCGTTCAACGAATCGGGAGACGGCTGGGTTTTCGAATCCGGTCGAGATCGATTCGTCCAGCGATCCCAAGTTCGTGTGGCCGACGAAGTGTTCAGCACGCCAACGGTGGTGGGCGATACGATGTACTTGAGAGTGGCCAACGGATCGGGGCAGTCGCGACGCGAAAAACTGTTGGCCATGATTTGATGCGGGGTGATCGTGGTCGCCACGGGCGACGACATCCTTTTCCCAAGGCGGACGCGGCGATGAATCGAACGTTATGGATCGGAATAGCCACCGCGCTTTTGGTGGCCGGATGTGGCATGCCGGAAGCCGGTTACAGCGGCAAAATGGCCAGCGTTGATACGGCGGAGGCTGCGGCATACGAATCCGAATCGGCCGATGCGTTGATGTCGGCATTGGCCGAGGCGGATGGATCCGGCAACGCGGCAGATCGTGCCAACGGAGCCACCAAACGCCGGATCATCTATCAAACGCGGTTATCGATGGTTGTCGAGGACTACCAAGTCTTTGAAGCCAAGTTGCCCCAGTTGGTCCGCGATCACGATGGGTTTGTGTCCAACGCCGAAACCAACCGTCGATATCGCGACGAACAATCGGGCACCTGGGTCATCCGCGTGCCAGTGGATCGCTATGACGGTTTCCTTGCGGGGGTGATGGGTCTGGGCTTTGCCGAATCACGCAAAGAAGACGCTCAAGACGTTACCGAAGAATACGTCGACGTCGAATCACGCATCAAGAATAGCCAGCGATTGGAACAACGGATGGTCGATCTGTTGGAAGAACGATCGGGCAAATTGTCCGATGTCTTGGAGATCGAACGAGAACTGGCGCGGGTCCGTGAAGAGATCGAACGGATGCAAGGCCGGCTGCGTGTGCTGGCGGATCGCACGACCTTGGCCACCGTCACGATTCAGTGTCGCGAGGAACGCAAATACACGCCGCCCGCCGCGCCGACGTTCACCTCGCGGATCGGACAATCGTGGTCGCATTCACTGGCTTCATTGCGACTGACTGCGGAAAACGCGGTCGTGTTGGCGGTCGGTGCGGTGCCCTGGTTGGTCGTCGGCGGTTTTGTCTTGTTGCCGACCGTTTGGTGGTGGCGTCGACGGCGGCGACGTCGACGCCAAGGCTGATTTGGTGTGAGTTCAGCTTTCCAATAACTCGGCGGCTTCGGCGGCAAAATAGGTCAAGACACCGTCGGCTCCGGCGCGTTTGAATGCCAACAGGCTTTCCAACATCACGGCGTTTCGGTCTAGCCATCCGTTTTGTGCCGCAGCGGCGATCATCGCGTATTCACCGCTGACTTGATAAGCGAACGTGGGCACAGCGAACGTTTCTTTGACGCGACGGACGATGTCCAAGTAAGGCATGCCGGGTTTGACCATCACGCTGTCGGCACCTTCGCCCAAGTCCAAGGCGACTTCATGAATGGCTTCGTCGGATTGGCTGGGAGCTTGCTGGTACGTTTTCTTGTCGCCACTGCCCAGGTTGCCGGACGAACCAACCGCATCGCGAAACGGACCGTAAAACGCGCTGGCGTATTTTGCGGCATAGGACATGATCTGCACTTGGCTGAAACCCGATTGGTCCAACGCTTCGCGGATCGCGCCGATTCGACCGTCCATCATGTCGCTCGGTGCGATCACGTCGCATCCGGCACGGGCCTGGACGATGGCTTGCTGGCACAGGACGTCAACGGTTTCGTCGTTGACGATCTTACCGTCACGGACCAAACCATCCTGTCCGTGGCTGCTGTACGGATCCAACGCGACGTCGCAGATCACACCGACCGCGTCACCGACCTCGGCTTTGATCGCGGCAACTGTTCGGCAAACCAAATTGTCGGGGTTGATTGCTTCGGCCGCGTCGTCGGTCTTCAATTTCGGGTCGGTCGCTGGGAAGACGGCGACCGCGGGAATCGATAGTTCACGAGCGCGTCGGGCGGCACCGGCGATCTGATCAATGCCCAGGCGTTCGACACCCGGCATGCTGGGGACGGGCTGGACGCCCGGGCCGTCGAAAACGAACCAGGGCCAGATCAGATCGCCCGAACCCAGTCGGTGTTCGGCGACTAAGCGTCGCGACCAATCGGATTGTCGGACCCGCCGCATGCGGGTGGCGGGAAACGGACCACGGGAGGTCATGTTCATCGGTAAAAGATTCTCCGGGAAATGGATACCCCATCATCGTAATAGTCCGGCGGCGGGTCGTTAGCCCGGCATCAGAATGCCCATCTTTCGGAAAACCGATTCGGCCGCGGAAGGAGCCAAGCTGTCGCAGCGTCGCGGTTGCAATACCGAGGCCATGCAATGCCCGGGCATCGAGAGTGCTAAACTGGGCGATTGAATGGGGCGACCCAAACAAGTGGCCGCCCGAACGAACATTGACCCATGGGTAACTGCGAAGAAGGACAGTGATGCTCGCACGATTAATCTTGGCGGTCGCCGCCACGTTTGGATTCAGTATTTTTAGTTTCGCGGCAGCTGCATCGCCGTTGAAAGTGTTGATCATCGACGGGTTCAACCCGTATCACGATTGGCAAAAGACGACTCCCGAACTGACGGCGATCTTGGAAGGCAGCGGTCGTTTCGAAGTCACCGTCATGACCGCGCCACAAGACGAAAAGGCGATGCGTCAGTTTCGACCCGACTTCGACAAGTTTGACGTCTTTGTTTCCAACTACAACGGATTGGCGTGGACGGAACAGACCCAACAAGCTTTTGAAAAGTACATCGCCAGCGGTGGTGGATTCGTCAGCGTTCATGCCGCCGATAATGCTTTCCCGCAATGGCCCGAGTACAACCGGATGATCGGACTGGGCGGCTGGGGCGGACGCAACGAAAAATCGGGACCCTACGTGCGGTGGAACGATCAACAGCAACGCTTCGTTCGTGATCTGTCACCCGGGAAAGGTGGTGCGCATGGCAAGCGAGTGCCGTTCTTGGTGATTTGCCGTGACATGGACCACCCGATCACACGTGGCTTGCCGTCATCGTTTTTGCAAACCGATGATGAACTTTATTCGAAGCTGCGTGGTCCGGCGGAAAACATGCATATTTTGGCCACCGCGCAACAGGACCCATCGACGGGCGGCACAGGATTGCATGAGCCGGTTCTGATGACGATTCACTACGGCAACGGACGCGTGTTCCATACGACGTTGGGACACGATTTGACCGCGATGTCGGGTGCAGCGTTTCAAGTCACGTTGCTGCGTGGTACCGAATGGGCGGCAACCGGTCAGGTGTCCGACGATATCGTCGACGCGAAGGTGTTGAGCGCTGATGAAGCCGTGGTGCTGGTCAAAACCGATGCGGCGGACAGCACAGAAGAGGCACCGGCGATCGATGGCGAAGGTTGGGTCACGATCTTCAACGGCAAAGACACGACCGGCTGGACTCAAAAGAATGGCACCGCCACGTATCGTATCGAGGATGGTGTGGTCGTCGGAAAGACCGCCGAAGGAAGCCCGAACAGCTTCCTGTGTACCGAGAAGTCCTATGGTGATTTCGAATTGACTTTCGAAGTCATGGTCGACCCGGGATTGAACAGCGGTGTGCAGATTCGTTCCGGAACCAAAGAAGATACCGGCCGCGTGTATGGTCCCCAGGTGGAAATTGAAACGGCTCCCGGCGAATCGGGATACGTCTATGGGGAAGCGACCGGGCGTGGGTGGCTGAGCCCGAACCAGGACACCAAAGACGCCTACAAGAACGATCAGTGGAACCGATACGTGATCCGCGCCAAAGGCGATCGGATTCAAACGTGGATCAACGGCACGATGGTCGAAGATCTGCGCGATGCGGAATCGCGACGCGAAGGCTTCATCGGATTGCAGGTCCACGGCATCAAGAAGGGTACCGGCCCGTACGAAGTCCGCTGGCGCGACATTCGCGTACGTGAACTTTAACGATTAACCCGGTTGTCACCCCTGTGACCGGCGTGACGAATGCCGACATGTCGCCGGTTGTTCGGTCTGTCGCAGGGGCACGGCGGGTTTCCGTCGACCACCGACCGCATTCCCGTCAACGGAATTCGCCTGTTCAGTCGATTGAAGCACGATGGATCGGTTGTCTTCGGTGTGCAAGGACGCATGCCGGGCCGCCAAGAGGGATCATCGTGAGCCGCCACTGTCATGGAAGTACGACGAAGTGATCGTTGTCGACGTGCGACAAAAAGTCGGCGGGTCTGGATCGCCCTATTAAGCCTGTCGTGCGTCGCCGCCGGCAGTTCCGCGTTCGCACAGCAACAGTGTGTTCGGCTGCCCGCCACCGGTGAAACGGCTACGGCGTCGTCACCGATCTTCTTGCCACCGCCCACGCCGCCTTCGCTTTCCACCACGGTTGCGGCTCGCCAAGCCAAGCCTGAACCCAGGCGCCTGCCCACGCTTGACCCTGGCGGTGCCGACGTATTGGAGTCGGCCGACCCGAAATGGCGCGATCCCGATGCGATTCGATTGCGCAGCCAATCCGTTCAATCCCTTTACGATGCCGCGGCTTCACTGCAACGTGGCTCCGTCTTCACAGCCGAGCATCAGGCATGGTCGGCGCTGCAGCAATGGGTGGCTTCGCGCGACGCGGCTGAAGACACGACGATTCATAGCCGACAGTTGAACCGTGCCGTTGATGCGGTTCGCGAGGCGGAAGACTTTGGCGGTCGCTTTGATGGCATCGATGCGGATGCGATCGCGCGAATGATCGAAGCTCACCAGACCGTGACTTTGAAAGATCGTCCGGCAACGTCGCTGACCGCGGATCAAGCCACCAAGGCTTACCTGGCTGAAGCGGAACGCAATCTGATCGCTGCTTGCGGCAATTCCCCAGAAGCGGGCGATGCCTTGCTGGTGTTGGCGCGAATCCGCAATCGCCGCGATGAAGGAAACCGCCACTTCAACGCTCGAGTGGCCATCACGTTTCAAAAAGCCGCGGTGATGGCATCACCACAAAGCGCGATCGCACGCCGCGATCTGGGGGCTTCGTTACTGAAGCAGGGAATGGTGCCTCAGGCGATCGAATCGCTGTTGATGAGCAATCAGCTTGCTCCCACACGCCAGACCACTGAACTGTTGATGACGGCGGCGGGCACGATTGGTCATGCACCGTTAGTGCAAGCTTGTCACCGCAGTTTGCAAGACACTCGGCTGCCCAGCGACTTTCCCGTCGTACAACTCAGCCCACAGGCCTTCGCTCAAACGAGTGCTAGGCGCGGGCCGTCGGTTAGCCCACCGACACAGATTGCCACACGCCCCGGTCCGCCATCCGAAGCAACGCCGACACCGGCGTGGTACCAATTCTGGCGACGATAAACCTTTGGATTCATGGACTCTGGCTTTCCGTCAGGCATCAACGATGACCCAACACCGCGCTGCACGACCGATCACCGCCCCAATCGCGACTTTGGCTTTGGCCGTCGCCATGTTGGGTGGATTGATGCATGGCGATTGTGCTTGGTCGCAGACGTTGTTACCGCCCAATTCATCGGTCAGCGGTCAACGGTCCATGCCCACGATGCGTTTGCCTGCTGGGAATGAGTTCGGCAAACATGCCGGGCCGATCGGCGAAGTCGGGCTGTCACATCACCGACCGGCGCCGTATGCCGTCGCCGCGATGCCGATGGTCGCACCGTCCACATGCGCGTCATGTGCCGGGGTGGGATGCCGTGTTTGCGTCGACCGCGATGGTCGCGAAGGCTTTGATCAGTTCGCCCATCACCAGGGCATCTGCACGGATCAGTGTGCCCAAAGTCAGTGTTGGCAGTGTCCGTACACATCGCCGTTTGATCTGTATCGACAAGGCGGATACGCCGGTCCGTCCCGAACACCGCACGTCTATCAGTACCGCTTGCGCCCCGGTGACGTGATTCAGTTGACGTATTTGTTAAGCGACCACCAAACGGCCACTGAGTATCGATTGAGCGTTGGTGACGAACTGTTGATTGAATCGGAGGCCGATGAAGCGCTGACTCGGGGAACGCTGGAGAACGGAATCGAAATCCAGCCGGATGGTACGATCACGCTGCGGTTCATTGGAACCGTTCACGCTGCGGGGCAGACGATTGACCAACTGCGTGAATCACTGAATGACAAATATTCCAAACTGTATGCGGATCCAGCGATTGACGTGACGCCGGTTTCCACGGCGACTGCCTCCAAACGCATCCGAGATGCGATCAGCGGTACCGGTGGATTCACGGCGCAGTTCGTCAACCAAACCGTCACCCCCCAAGGCGAAATTCGCTTGCCCGGCATCGGCAGTGTTCAGGCACAAGGCCTGACCTTGGAAGAACTAAAACGCGAAATCAATCTGCGGTACGCTTCGTCAGTGGGTGGGATCGAAGTCGAACCGGCACTGCAGCAACAGGCGCCACACTACATCTATGTGCTGGGCGAAGCGGTCACGCCGGGACGATTCACCATCGACCAGCCGACCACGGTGTTGGGCGCGATCGCGATGGCCGGCGGTCACGTTCCCGGTGCCAACCTTCGTCAGATCGTCATTTTCCGACGCGGTGAAAACTGGGAACTGATATCGACCATGTTGGATTTGCGTGGGGCCATTCTGGGCAAATCTGCGCTGCCACACGATGAGATTTGGGTCCAAGACGGTGACGTGATCATCCTGCCCAGCATGCCGATCCGACTGTTCGATAACTTTGTGCGTCTGGTTTTCACCGAAGGCATCTACGGCATTGTCCCATTCCAAGGGTTTTCCATCGACCTGGATGACAGCAATTAATCCTTTGCCAGGGTTGGCCGTTTGACACGAACGACCCACCAAGCGTCTTCGTAGGCCCTCGGATTCTCCAGGGGATCTGCGTCTTGTAGTCCCTCCGTCATTTGGTCGGGACGTTGCATCGGTTCCAGCCAAATGAGGGCGCTGGATTCACCGTCCACGCGATATCGCAATGGCAACGAATGACGGATGCTGGATCCCTCCGGTGCGATAATTTGTTCGAATTCACCGGGCGACGGCCATGATCCGCGTTGGGCCGCGGATCGTTGGATCTGCAGGCCGGCTGAAACCACCGCGGCTGTGGTTTCGGATCTGGCGAATGCCTTGCTGATCGCAACCAAGCTGGGCCGTGACATTTCGGTCAAGGCACGATCCATCTTGGACAGCCAGCCGGCTTGGGCGTACTCCGAATCCAACTGCGTCGATAGCTGCTGGATCTTTTCGTCGGTGGTGTGAATGTTGCCACCGATTTGCCCCAAAGTTTTTTCGAACAATTCCAACGTGGCCAATGCGTCGAAGGGGCGTTTTCCCAAGCCAACACCGCCGGGAAGGTTTCGCAGGTTGGTCAGCATCATGCTGCGTTCGCCGATCAATGCCAGTCGCAGTTCGTCCAGCGGATCTCCGCGGCGGTCGACTTCTTTCAGCAGTTGGTTCAACTGCGATACGTTGTAAGCGTCGTGGTCCAAACCGATGCGGATCTGTTGAAGGCTGATTTGCAGGATGGCGATGCGGATCAGCTGGGTGATCACGTCCGGTGTCCCTTGCAGTGACCTGGCGACGGCCAAGGTTTGCGTGGTTGATTCGGTCGCTTCGGCGCCGTCGCCATCACGCATCGCCACACGGTGCCGCAGCGTTAACAAACGGGCCAATGCCCGACATGCTTGCTGGTGTTGCAATCGCGCGTTGGCGTTGTTGAATGCGATCGGATAGCGAACCGCACCCGGTGATGCCGCCAGGATTGCCAGTTCGTCGAACACCGATTTCTGAGATTGCAAAAAGTCACGCACCGTCGATTCGTCTTGCCAATCGGAACCGGCCGACGGAACGTCGTCTGCACCGCCCAGGACCGGCATTCCACGCGCGGCTTGTAAAAACTCGGGCGTTTCGACGTGGGATGTCAGTGCGGTCCAGCGATTCGACAGGGCGTCACTGGAATG
Organism: Crateriforma spongiae; assembly: GCF_012290005.1. Lineage (NCBI taxonomy): Bacteria > Pseudomonadati > Planctomycetota > Planctomycetia > Pirellulales > Pirellulaceae > Crateriforma > Crateriforma spongiae. The sequence continues at coordinate 216,292 of NZ_JAAXMS010000009.1, read as the reverse complement.
GCTGGCGTAGTACTGCTGATGACTGGTGATGTCGATGGGCTGGCCATCGGCGGCCAGCGTTGCCAGTGCGTCATCCAGTCGGCCTTGGGCGAAGGAGTTTCGACCCAACCACCAAGTCACCACGATCAAAACCAGAACCAGTGGCGCGACGAAAACCGCAATCATCAGTTTCGCCATGCACGACAATCCCCTGCTCTCGCGTTTCTCACTCATTCGTTTTCCTGGGGTTTCGTGGAGATCCGAATCACCATGTCTCGGTCCGGGTTCAGGGTCAGGTTGGGCGGTTCGGTTGGTGTCGGGGCGAGTTCACTGAATGCTGAGTAGTCCGTGGTCGGATCAAATCCCCAAACCAACAGCGTACCGTCGGCTTGTTCATGAATGCCGAAGGGCCGGTCGCCACTGGGATGTACTGATTTCGCGTCCAGGCCGACTCGCTGAAGTTCGTCAACGGTTTGCGGCCAGCGACTTTCTTGATGGCGATACAGTCTCGCCGCGATCGCGGTACGAACGAGTCGACGTTGATGTTCGTTTCGAAGAAATGCCAACACCGACATCTGGATCGGGGGTGTCAACGTTGCCGATACGCATCGTTCGGCTTGCTGAAAGACGTTCAATTGCTGTAGCGATTGAGACTGTTGATCGGCGATGTCCAGAAGCAATGGAGCGTCTTTGACGAGATCGTCGGACACCGCGCGAAGCCACAGTTCAAACGATTCAATCGCCGACAACTTGTCGGTGGCGTGGCCGCCTAGTGTTCGTTGCAGGCGATCAGGTTTGTCAAAGAACAGATTTTCGTCGGCAAAGACGTCGCGATTGAAGTTGTCCAGCGCGAAGGCGCGTTCGCCGATGATCGCGTTCCGAAGCGATTCGGCGGAAGAATCCAATGCGTCGATCGCTTGCAACAGATCCGACAGCTGCGACTGATCCAGCGTGTCGGCTTCCAGTGCCATGTCAATACTGTCCATTGCGACCGATTCTACCGCGATTCGCACCAAATGGCTGATCAGCAACGGCGACTTTTCCTGGCTTCGTGCGAAGAAGATCCCGTTGCGAAGGGCCTGGTGGGCGGACACCGAATCACCATGGTGAATCGCGTGTCTTGCTTTGACACGTAGCACTCGGGCCAGGTTGCGTTGATCGCCAAACTGGTCAAAGACGGTATCAAAATCCCGGAAATCGACGTCCACTCGAAAGTGTGTGTCGGCATCCAACCATTGATCGATCTTGCGGAAGAATTCAACGTTGTCATCAAGGAATTGTTGGACTTCTTTGTCGGCCGGGTATGGCTTACCCGGCAGTGGAATTTCCTTCTCATCGACCGCAATCAGGACATTTCCGAGCGATGTGGCAAAGGGTTCCGAATTCAATTGGTCTCTGATCGACCGCCAAAGGTCACGGCCGTGGTTTGTCGTCGACCGGTTGTAATACGTCTGCAGGCTGATCGCGTCGATCGGCAAGCCTTGCGCTGAAAGCGTTTGCAGACGGTCTGTGACGGCTTGATTTGCCAACGCTTGTCGACGCTTCCACCACAGCCCCATTGAACCGGCGATCAACAACGGCAGAACCGTCAACAGAATCAGCGACCATCCCAGGCAGCCGAAACCAAACGAGCCGCGGCGATCGTTGTTTTTTTTAGGATCGGGCGTTGATCGGTCAGGCGATGACATCGCGACGGCGGGATAAAATCAGGACGGGCGACGGGACCGAATCGGTGAGATTTCGATGGTCAGCGACCAGTCTAGGCCAAGTACCAGGCGATCAGGGGCGCGGTTCTTTTAGCAATTCTTTCGCCGCGCGAAGTCCGCTGTTCATGGCACCCTGGATGCTGGGCGTTTCCAGGTAGTCGCCGCATCGAACCAGCGTTCCAGCGGGCACGTCGGCGTCACCAAGTCGCCGAACCGACGCCGGTTGAATCACGGGATCCAGATCAGTGACGGGCAATCCGAACGGTACTCGGTACACGTGCAGACAATTCCACCCGCATGCTGAATCACCGAACCACGATGCCAATTGGTTGCGAACTTGGGTCTCCGTGGTTTCGGTGTCGCCGGTTTCGGGATCCATGTCGGCCGAATCGACCGATACGCTGATCAACGATTTCCCCGGTGGTGCGTATTCCGGTGCCACATCGCTGATCACGACGGCCGTTTGGATCGGACCCGATTCGTCGCCGCGGAGCATCAATAGTTTTCTCGGATCGGGTGTCCGATCGGTGGTGAAGTAATAGTTCGTGGTACCCGACCACGGCGTTTCCATGGACGCATCGCCCAGTAGCGCCGCCGCGGCATTGCTTTCCACCGCCACGGCGACCCGGTCGGACGTCAACGATGAACCGTCGGACAACCCGATCCGGTATTCGCCGTTCTGACGCACCAGGTCGACGACCGTGTGCGAAAACCGCAACGTACCTTGTGGCAGTTGGTCGGCCAGCTGACGCGGGATCGCGGCCATGCCTTCGGCGGGAATCGCAATGTCGCCCTCGGCAAACATGCGAAACACGAACTCCAGCATACGGCTGGACGTTCGAAGGGTTTCATCCAAAAAGACGCCACCCAAGAACGGTCGGAAAAACTGATCGATCATCGACTGGCTGAAACCCGCCTGATTCAGTCGATCGATCGTGGCCGTTGCCGGACGTTGGTATAGGCCGTCCAGAGTGCCATGCCGGCTGGACGAACGTAATTTCGCGACCCGTATTTTATCGCTCAACGTTCCCACCGGGTTGGTCAATGTCGCGATGGCTTGGGTGGGGCGTCGCCAAGGATCGCCCAGGACCGCAAACCGACCTTGTTGTCGAATGAGCGCCCCCGGTTCAAAGGGGCGCAACCGCAACGCGTCGTAGTCAAGCAGTTCGCGACAGGCCGGATAAGCAGTCAACAAGACTTGAAAGCCGTGGTCCAGCGTGAAGCCGTCGATCACATCGGTGCGGACGCGACCACCGGGACGTTCGCTGGCTTCCAGAATTGAAAAGTCGACGCCATGATTTGCCAAGTGTGTGGCACAAGACAATCCGGCAAGCCCGCCGCCAATGATCAGGGTGTTGTAATGAGTTTTCATGGCTGCGATAGATCCTGAATAATATGCCGGCGGGATGGCCGACGATTAAAAGTCGTCGACCTGGTATCCCTTCTCGGTCAGCTTCTTGGCCAGGGTGCGTTTGGGTTGGTAATCCCCGTGGACCAACCGAATACGTTTGGGGGCGGATTCAAAATGGTCCACAAATTCGATCAGGTCCGCTTGGTCCGCGTGGGCGCTGTAGCCGCTTAATTGGTGGACGTCTGCGGCGACGTGGTACTTTTTACCGTCCAGCCGAAGCCAGTGGGCACCACGCTGCAACCGTTGGCCCGGTGTTCCGCTGGCTTGGTAACCACAGAACACGATATCTGTTCGCGGATCGTCCAAGAAACGTTTTAGATAGTTGACCACCCTGCCGCCGGTGCACATGCCACTGCCGGCGATGACGATGGCGGGCAGTTCGGTGCGCGCGATGTAATTCAGCGTGTCCCGGTGTTCGTCGTGATCGCCGATCTTGACCAAGTTTTCGAAGACCAGTGGTTGATCATCGGTCTTCATCAAGTGCTGGGCTTCTTCGCTCCAGTAGTCCTGCAGGTCGTCGTATAGGGCGGTGAAGCGTGACGCCAAAGGCGAATCGATCAACACATCGACGCGGTGCAAAAGCGACTGTCCGCCTTCGGATTGCAACCGCTCAAAGATGCCGTTCATCTCGTACAGCAGCGCTTGGGTACGTCCCAGACTGAATGCCGGGATGATCGTCACGCCATGGTCTTGCAGCGTTTTCCGCAGGATCGATTCCAATGCGGCTTGCCGATCGCCCGATCGCGGGTGCAATCGATCGCCGTAGGTCGATTCCAACACCAGCAAGTCGGCCTCCGGCGGACTGGTCGGCGGATTCAACAATGGATTGGTGCCCGCACCCAGATCGCCGGAAAAGACCACCAACGATCCGTCGGGCAAACGAACTTCGAAAATCGTCGATCCCAGGACATGTCCCGCCGGACGAAGACGGATTTCCACACCGCCTTCGATGCGATGCCATTGGTGATAATCCAGCGGGCGGACCAACGCGTCGACCGCTTCCAGGAATCGGTCGATCAGACGTTCCGATCGGGTGAAGCCGATCCGAATGGCGTCCTCCATCACCAGCGGCAACAACTTGGCCGATGGAGGGCTGCAATAAATCGGCTGTTCGAACCCCGCGGCCATCAAGTGGGGTAACCGTCCACAGTGATCAATGTGAACGTGGGTCAGCAACAGACTTTGGATGCCGTCGAGCGGAAACTCGATTTCTGGTCCACCGTGTTTCTGGGCTTCATCGCCTTGGAAGATCCCACAGTCAACCAACAGACTGTGACGTCCGTCATCCCAAGACAACTGGTGGCATGATCCGGTCACGCCTTGGTGGGCCCCGTGGTGAAACAGCTTCATGAAACCGGTGGATGCATGGAATTGGCGGCGGTGACCAGACGTGTCATTCGCCCGGCGATCTTTGACAACAGATCGGATGAATCTATTCGCCAAATCAAGGATACGGAATCATGGATAAGTTTTACGTGCAATCGGGATCGTTTCGTTGTGTCGTCCAAGCTGACGATTCCCGCAAAGCAGCGTTGTGGGCGGTGCATCAAGTGATGGGCCAAATTTTGCCGATCGACGGCGACGAACCGACGGCATCGGAATCGGCCGATGGCAACGAAGCGTCCAAACCGGTCGCCGTTTTGGGCGGTCGTGTGAAAGTCAGCCGTCGCGGGTATGACCGCGACGATGCGGGTGAAATGCCGACGATGGACGTGGTCGCGGACTGGAACCAGATGGTCACGACGTTGGACCGGTTGCAACGCATGATGTACCGCGCGGCATGATCGTGTGCCGGATCCGGCCTGACCTGCCCGCAGCGTGCGTCACGAACCCAGGTGGCCGACGCTGGTTTGAAAGTATTTGGTGCGCCGGCGGACGGTTTCTTCACCGCCGGCCGCCGCGGCTTCCAAATCCGCCAGATTGGCGGCGCAGTAACGACAACCGACTTGTTCCAGATGGAACCGAATGTAATCGGCGCGTTCTTCGTCCAAGGTGCCCAAGATGTATTGCCCCAGTTCGCCTCGGTCGGGGCATGACAGTCGGTTGCGTCGCCAAATGCCGCCGATGGTGTGCAGGCCGGCGGATTGTCGTCCGGTCACCTCGGTCAGCCGATGACGCAACGCCGCGTCGGTTCGCAGATGATGCTCCAGTTCCGCCGATCGCGATGGCGGCAGGGCTTCGTCCAGAAAGGCGGCCAATTCGGCGTCGGTAAACTCAGCCATGGTGCAACTCAGCCAACAGAAAACATCAGCCGTCGTGGCGGCTTAAGCAAAGCGAAACGTTCTGGCCGCCGAACCCGAAGCTGTTGTTCAAAGCGTATCGGATTTCGCCCGGGCGGGCTTCGTTGGGAACGTAATCCAGATCGCATTCTGGATCAGGATTTTCATAGTTGATTGTCGGTGGCAAAACGCTGTCACGCATCGCCATCAAACACACGATCATCTCGGTCACGCCGGCCGCGGCGATCAAATGGCCCATCATGCTCTTGGTGCTGCTGACGGGGACCGAATCGGCCAACGCGCCGAACACCTCGCGGCAAGCTTTGGTTTCGACGCGGTCGTTGACCTTGGTGCTGGTGCCGTGGGCGTTGACGTATTGAATGTCGGCGGGTGTCAAACTTGCGTCGCTGATCGCCATTCGCATCGCGGCAATCGCGCCGTGGCCGTCCGGTGGAATGTCGGTGACACGGTACGCGTCGGCGGTGGTGCCATAGCCGGCGATTTCGCCATAGATCGTCGCGCCGCGTTTCTTAGCCATCTCCAGTTCTTCCAAGATGACCATTGCCGATCCTTCGCCCAGCACGAATCCATTTCGTTTCAAATCGAACGGACGGCTGGCTTTGGTCGGCTGGTCGTTGGATTCGGACAACGCGGTCAACAGGTTGAACCCGGTCACGCCGAACGGATGGATCATGCTGTGGGTTCCGCCGGCGATCATCGCGTCGGCTTCGCCGCGACGGATGATTTCGGTGGCTTCGCCGACGGCTTGGCTGCTGGCGGCACAGGCGGTCAGGCAATTGAAATTGGGACCCTGGGCATTGAACTTGGTCGCCACGTGGGCGGCCGGCATGTTGGGTTCCTGTTCCAGTTCCTTGGCGGGATCCAGCAGGTCCAGTCCGGCACGGACGAACTTGGCTTCGTCGTATTCGCCTTCGGCCAAAGCGGCGACCATCATTTTGCTGAAGGTGTTGAAGTCCTGATTGCCTTCACCACTGCCCAAGTAAACGCCCAACCGCGTCGGGTCGGTGATCGCGTCGATGATGCCGCTGTCACGGACGGCTTGGTTGGCCGCGCCGATGGCAAACTTGGTATGCCTACCCAACTTGTCGACCGATCCCATGCCGTCGTCGGCTTCGGTCAGGTCCCAGTTCTTGATTTCGGCGCTGATCTTGGTCGGAAATCCGCTGGCGTCAAACAGCGTCGTCGGTGCGACACCGGATTTGCCTTCCTGTAACCCGGACCAGACGGTGGCAACGTCGTGTCCCATGGGATTGATCATCCCGATACCGGTGACGACGACGCGACGGCGATGGGAATCAGTGGGCATGAAAGCGTGGGTCCAGCGGGGAAAGTCGATGACAAAGGGCGACACCGATCACGGTACGCCGTCGTGACGACAGGCGGTCGATCAAAGGTTGTCGTAATGGGGCAACGGATTGCCGTCAGCGTCGACGGCGACGTGAAAGAAATTCATGATCCGCAGCATCGTTCGCAGGTCGCCGGGTTGGAACAGAGGGCCGTCGACCAGATGACCGGGTTCCAAAAAGGCGAACATCAAATCAATGTCGGCTTGCGGTTGCGTACCGCAAACACTGTGTCCGGTCGCAATGGCGCCGGTGTCGTTGGCCGATTTAAAATCGACGCGATAACGCAGTTGGTCACCGACCCGAGCCGGTTGGTGGTACGTCGCCTTGCCGACTTTGGCCAGCACGACACGCTTTTCAAACTTGAAGTGTTCGGCCACCAGGATACCGCCCAGCTGTGCCATGCCCTCGATGATCAGGGTCGGCGGCAGGACGGGATAGCCCGGCAGGTATTCGTCAACCACTTCTTCATCCAGCGCGACATTCTTGATCCCGCTGGCGTGTGAACCGCTGACGAACTCGGTAAATCGGTCGATCCAAAACCAACGCATGGATCACTGGCCGAGCTTGGATTCGACGTATTTGCACAAATCGCCGACGGTCAGAATGTTTCCAAAGTCTTGGACGCGAGGGTTCTTTTCGAACTCTTCCAGATCAGCCCAGGGCATACGTCGTTTCAGTTCCGCCATGCCTTCGGCGGTCACGGTGCCGTCCTGGACGTATTGACTGTTGGTCAAAATGTCTTCGGGCGACAGTTCTTCGCGCGGGATCGAGATATCGAATGCGCTTTCAAGTTTGAAAACGATGTCCAAGAAATCGATCGATTCGGCACCCAAGTCGCCCACCAGGGTCGCTTCGCGGGTGACCTCGTCGTCATCGACGCCCAGTGCGTCGACGAGTGATTCCTGGACTTTTTCGAAGATTTCATCCTGTGACAGACTCATTGTGCGATTTCCTTGGCAGGGGTGACGTTGAATGGAAGTGAATGGGATGTCGGATGGACGTTGATTTTGATGCCGGTCGGTCCCGGTCGCTAGCGGACGACGTTGCGGCAAAACGGGGAAGCCATCGCTAGGCGGCTTCGACTTCCGGAATGTCTTGGGGACATCCGAACAATGTCTGAAACTGGTTTCGGCACCGCTGCGCCAATTCTTCGTCGGTATTCAGACGCGCCGGATCCCCGCTGCTGCGGACATCCATGTGCAGAATCGCACTGACAGTGACCCGGCCCTCTTTGGCGGCGACCGCTTTGATGCGGAACGAATCGCCGTCGCGTGATTTGATCTCGGCGGTCACGCGGAGCGTTTCGCCGGGGGACAAAAAGTCGCCGAACTTCACACTGCGGGCTTCCCGCAGAAAGATCATCGGGCACTGAAAATCCAGCGTCGAACGGACCAGCCAGATCGCCGCTTGGTGCAGCGCTTCGAGCATCATCACCCCGGGCATCACGGGGAGATTCGGAAAATGGTCGCTCAGATATTCTTCATCGGCCAAAAGCGTGCGTTCCCCGACCAGCCGCGAACCGGGCTGGAGGGCGATGATTTTATCGATTTGCCGATATTTCACTGCAGTATCTAACGGTGCCAATCAGGCGAAGTGGGGCGTTTGCCAGCGCGGGCGCGACCTGAAGTCGAATCGATACGATAGTTGTCGGCATATATTGCCTCAACCGGAGTTCTTTCCAGCCGCAGCCGCGATTTGCCACCGCGGGATACCAAATCGGCGTTCGGTGCGACCAGATCGACCCCGTCGGTCCAAAACGATTGGTTCAGCGATCGGTGACCTGATCGCCGGCCGTCGGTTCCGCGGGCGGGGGATCACCACTGGTGGTGACGACCTGGCGTTGGGCGGCAACGATGACCAGGACGCCCGCAATCAACAACGCGGTGCCCAGCAAACGCATTGGCGATGCGGCGGTCCGTGGATTTCCCAGCCATCCGTAGTGGTCCAGGATCACCGCACCGACGGTCTGGCCGGTCATCACGGCGGCGAACCACGGCAATGAACCCACCCGGGGCACGAAAATCAGCGACGTCGTGACCATCACCACGCCGATGGCACCGCCGAACCAAATCCACCAAGGCAATTGGCCGGCTGGGCGGACAAATTCCGGCGGAAACCGGCCCATCGCCAGGCAAATCACGAATACGATCGCCGCGCCGCTGGCAAAAGAAATCATGGACGCCTGCATCGGGTGTGCGACACTTCGTCCCAATTGTCCGTTCACGCTGGGCTGGGTTGCCAACAGGCATCCGGTCGCCAGACCCACCAGCACGGCGACGGTCAAAATTCCGAAATTGGACAAACGCGATTACCCCCCCGCCGGGCTTCGACGCTGGGGGCCGGCCAATTCGGGGCCGCCGTGAACGATTTGGTTCGATTCGTCGACGAACACCAAACGCGGCTGATGCCGGTCGACTTCGGATTCGGGCACAAAACAGTAGGTCGCCAGGATCACCAGATCGCCGGGGTGAATCAGGTGGGCCGCCGCGCCGTTGGCGCAGATGTCGTTTGAATCGGGCAGCCCTTCGATGGCGTACGTTTCCAGACGGCTTCCCCGTGTGACGTCCCACACGTGGATTGCTTCGTAGGGAACGATCCCGGCGGCTTCCAACAAGTGTGGTGGAACCGTCAGGCTGCCCTCATATTCCAAATCGGCACCCGTCACCGTCGCGCGGTGAATCTTTGATGCCAACATCTTTCGAAAACGTCCGTTCATGCGTGAATTATGGTCGTCGGTCGACCGATCGCCAAGCGCAAACGGTTCTTTGGTCGCACCCGATGTTGACCACTATGCATCACCCAGAAAGGGTTCCAACAGCGACCGTGTTGCCGGATCGGTCAACGCCAGCTTCCCGAAACCCGGCACCGCACCGGTTTCGGTCGCGGTTTGTTGGTGTTCCTCGTAATTGGAAACCAGCATCACCGGAACCGCATTGGTGTCTGGATCCGATTTGATCTGACGGATCACGTCCAGGCCATCGGTGTAGTCACGGTCAAGTTTACGATTGACCGTGACCAAGTCGACCTTGCGGTTCTTCAAAACCTCCAGGGTGTCTTCGGCCCCATGAGTCTGAATCACGTGCACCTTGAAGTGACGGGTGACCATTTGACGGATGGAGGCAAAATCAGGGCCACAGTTGCCGCAATCGACAAGCGTCTTGGCGGTTTGCCCGTTGGACGATGTGTTCAAGATTGGGTTCGATGGTTGAGAAGGAAATTGGATTCGACAGCGATGCCAAAAAGAAACCGACCGGTTCTGACGCCGCATGGTTGGTACCTGCGGCGGCCGGGATCGGTCGGTCAAGAATGACATTGTGATGATTGTTGGCAATGACGCCGCCATGGCAAGGATGCCGTAAGCGGATGTCAGCGGCCTGCCGGGCCTGCCAGGGTCCGCCGTTTCGGCCGACCGCGACGATGCCCTAAACGCACCTACGCGATCATCGCCCCGGCGTCGTGTCGGCCGGGACGTTTCGCATGTCCGTACTGCGTTTTCTACTCTTGCTCGATGGCAAACAGCTTGTCTTTGGTGCTGATGTACAGCCGGCCGTTGGCAGCCACCGGCGTGCTGTAGACGCTGGTTCCCATGTTGATCTCCTCGATCGGCTCGGCATTGTCTTTGCCGAGTTCGAAGACACACACGTCGCCGTCTTCGTCCCCGACATAGACTTTGCCATCGCTGATCAACGCACTGCCCCAGCTTTGGGCCAGCATGTCATAAGTGAAGTGGACGATCGGTTGCCCGTCATCGGTTCCCTTGGCATCCAGGCAATGCACCAAGCCGGAAAAGTCAGCGATGTACAGCAGGCCGTCTTTGATCGCAACGGTGCCGCAGGTGCGGTGCATTTCTTCTTCGAAATCGATGTTGCCGTCGCCGTCTTGGTCTTGCTGGCTGTAATGCCACAGCGCGGCGGAATTCGGGTTGTCGATCGCTGCTTCGCCCTTCTCCGGTTCAACCGCTTGAATGCGTTTGTGCGGGATCGGAACGCGTTTGTCGCCTTCGATGCGAACCGCCAATTGGGGTGACACGTCGCCGCGTTTGTTCGGGTCGATGCACCACAGGTGACCTTCGCCCTCTTGGTGTTCCGGGTCTTGGCCGACGCCGATGTAAACGCGACCGTCATAGGCGACCGGCGTGCCGATCAAGTTATTCCGGGTGCCTTCGCCGCCCAGGATCCACTTGGACGTCTTGGGGTTACAGTCGAATTTCCACAGCAATTCTGGGTTGCCGTCGCTGCCGCGATCGGCGCGGAAGCTGTACAGCCAACCATCGCCGCCACAGAACAGCACTTGGGGAACGCCGTTGCATTCGGCCACCGTGGGGCTGGACCACTGACCGTGCAAGATGTTCGTACCGGGCGAATTGTCCGTCCAATAGACTTCGCCGGTGTTCTTGTTCATGCAGAAGAAGCTGGGGGCGTCCGGTGCGGGCAAGTTGCCGTGAGATTCGTCTTGGCCGTTGCTGGTGTTGACGAACAGCAGGTCGCCGTAGCTGGTCACACTGCAGCTGCACATGTTGTGCTGGCTGGTCCCCAGTTCGGTCATCATGTTGAAGACCCAAATCGTGTCCGCGTCGTTCTTGTCGTTGACACCGAGTGCCTTGAAAACACTGATCCGCGGTCCGATCTGCTTGATCGTCAATTCGCGGTCGACACCACCGAAGTTGCCCGTGGCGGTCCAGACCTTATTTTCGGTGACCGTTTTGATGGCGGTTTCGCCCTCGGCCGCTTCACCGGCTTGGGCGATTTGTTCCAGCAAAGCGGCGGGGAAGGTCCCGCCGTTCAGTTCGGCCAAAGCTTCTTCGAATGTGTTGCCTTCACCGGTGTCCATGATCGACGCGACGAATGCCGGTTCGTTCTTGACCGGTCCGTCGTCTTCGTTGTCATAGAAACCTTTGGTGTCCAGACAACGGACTTCGCCGCGACTGGTGACAAACCACAACCGTTCGCCTTCGACCAGCGGGGCACAACAGATGCCTTGCAGCGGCCAATCGTGAACGCGTCCGGTGATCAGTTTCTCGCTGCTGTGCTGCCACAGGAAGTCGCCGTTTTCTTCGTCAAAGGCCAGCAAGCATCCCAGGTCGACCTTGGCGGGATAGCGTTTCAGGTAGCCGGCCCCGTTGTTGGTCCCGACATAAACCTGACCGTCCGCGACGACCGGATTGCCATAGGTCTGGCTGCCCAGGTTGGCGTACCAGCGAATGTTTTCGACGCGGCTCTTGTCCCACTCACCCGTGCGACGGTCGAAACGGCCGGTGTTCCAGCTTTCCGGCAAGCCCGTCACGCCGGGAACGTTGTTGCGGACCCGGGTGCCGCCCCACTGGGGCCAGTCGCCGCCGGCGGCCATGATCTTTTCGACAGTGTCTTCGGCGACCGATGCGGTCAGCGTGGACCCTTGGACTTCTGCAGTCTCGGGTGTCGATCCGGCCAGCGGCGTTTCCACCACGCCGGCGGCGCCGACGGTGGTGTTGCCGGCGTTCGGGGTTTCGACGCCGGTGGTGACGTTGTCGCCAGGTTCCAGCGGCTCGGTCGACACATTCACGTCGGTCGATTGGGGCGGTTTACAACCGCTAAGCGATGCGGTCGTGATGCTGCCTAGGATCAAGGAACCCAGGATCATCATCGTGGCGGAAAATTCGGTTTGACGCATGGAGTTGATTCGACAGATTTCGAATGAAACGTGGTGGGGGGATTTTCTTTGTCAGAAGCCGTCGCGGGTTCAGTCTTCGTTCGCGGTGACTTCGATATTGTCCAAGTACAGTTCGGCGACTTTGGCGTTTCCGTACAGCCCGGGGCTGGCCGACAGCACCGGCGATTCGTCACGCGCGGTGACCGTCCACTCCTTGGGCTCCGGTTCGTCACGCGGCCAGATCTTGCCTCGCAAAATCGCGGTCGCGGCGGGGCCTTCGCTTTCGATTTCCGCGCTGAACTTCATCCGATACCAGACGCCCTCTTTCCACTCGAAAGGAACGGTGGAACGGGCACGTTCTTCGGACGACACCCAGGTGCGGATTTGCAACTGTTGGCTTTGGCCCATCAGGTCCAGCACATAGCCTTGAGCGGTCAGGCCGATATCGGGCAATTGGTCCAGATTCCGGGAACCCATGACGTCGGCGCTGATGGTGTATTCCGCCATGTCGCTGGGGCCCATCCAAGCGCGGCTGCGGGCACCCTTGGGGATCGTGCTGATCTTGGTCAGCGCGGGTGAACCGTCGACGTCGCGGATGACGTGGCGATAGCGTGCACCGACCCACGACAGCGGCGGATCGGAAAGATCGTCAAAGGTGAATCGCCACGGCAGCGATGGAACGATACGGACGCGGGCCACCCCCGTCGCGTCGCCTGCCTTGGCGTGAATCACCGCGGCGGTGTGCTGGGCCTGGGCGTCGGCGACAAAGGTCATGCCGTCAATCGTTCCCGGACCCTGGACGGTCAGTTCGACATCGGCGGGTGTTTCGACCGGCTGGCCGATTCGATTGTACGCACGAACCGACAGCTGGATCGATTCGCCGGGCTTGATCAGCGATTCGTTGGGAACCAGTAACAACTGCGTTGCAGCGGGATTTTGGGAAACCGGTGTTTCCTGGCCCAAGACTTCTTCGGCCGTGGGCATGGTTTGGCTACCGCTACCGGTATCCAAGCAGTAAAGCGTATTGGTGCCTTGGAAATAGACGCGACCGCCCGACGCGATCGGCGACGCGGCGAAACCTTGGCCACGAATGCGGCGCTGTTTGTTCAGCACTTCGAAGCCGTCTTCGGTCGGTTCCAAGATGGCCCAGCCGCCGCCTTCGGAAAGCACGTACAGTTTGCCGTCGGCATAAAACAGTGCCGAACGCTGACGGGACCCCACCACACTTTTCTTTTCCAAGATGATTTCGCCGGTGTCCGCCTGAATCACCCACATTTTGTTGCGGTCATCCAAGACATACAGGCGGTCGTCGACCATGACCGGTTCGCCATAGCCGCAAACCAGTTCCTCGATCTTCCACAGTTCTTTGACGGTGGTGTCGTCGCCGGTGCCGCTGATTTCCAATCCGACCATTGCGCCCATTGCACTGCCGGAGACGTTTTCTTCGCTGTGGCCGGCAAAGACACGGTTGCCGACGACCAGCGGGGTGGCGTACAGACCGCGGCGTGAAAACGGATAGCTCCACAGCGGTTTGCCGGTCCGCGGTTGAAAGCCCCAGACTTGGCCGTCGCCACAGCCCAGGATCAGTTGCCGCTGGCCGTCGATCGTGACCAGGCTGGGGGCGGAATAACTGGTGTCATACGGCAGATCGCGGGTGCCGCTGAACCAGACGACTTCGCCGGTTTTCTTGTCCAGGCCCAACAGACGGTGGTTCGGTTTGGCCCGATCGCCCCAGTTGATGATGATGCCGGAGATGATCACCAGGTCTTCGTGGATGATCGGGAAATTCGTGCGGCCGCCGTAGGTCGACAGCATGCCGAATTGCTCGTGCAGCGGTTTGTTCCAGACCACATCGCCCGTCTCGCCGTCCAGGCACATGAAGATGTCGCAGGACCCCAGGACATAGACGTATCCGGTTTCCGGGTCGGCGACCGGGCTGCTCCAGCCGACCCGTTCGGCCGGGACGTCCGACAACCAGACGTTGTACGAATGTTCCCACAGGGTTTCGCCGGTGGCGGCGTCCAGGCACAGCACGCGTTCGCCTTCGACTTCGGTGTCCGCATCGCTCCGCTGGATCGTGTACAGCCGGCCGTTCATCGAGACGGGGGTACAGATGCCGCCGACGTCGTCACGTTTCCACAGCAGATTACTGCCTTCGCCGCCTTCGGGGTCCCAGTCCTCTGGCAAACCCGTCGCATCGGCGGTCCCGTCGTAGCGGGGGCCACGCCAATAAGGCCAGTCGGCCGGTGCCGCCGAGGTGACCAAGATGCCGACCGCCAAGGTCAGGCCCCATGGAAAACGTGCAGTGAAGATGAAGCTTGGCATATTCAATCGAAAAACTCGTCTTCGGGGTCAAATTCGGGGCTGCAAACGATCAGCACCGTCAGGCGGCCGACGGCGCGATGGCGAACCCCGGGAGGGATCAGGATGGAGGTGTGGGGGCGAACCGGATGCGGGGTGCCGTCCAGTTCAATCGCGGCGTCGGGGTCACATTCCAGGACGACGTAAATCTCGGTGTGATGCCGGTGGTAATGTGTGCGGGCGGCGTGGTCGATGCGGGTCAGGTGGACGGTGCCAGGGAAATCGTCATGTTCGGCGAATGCCCGCCGGGCGACGCCGCAGGGGCAATCAATTCCGGGCAGGTCCGGCAGGTGGACGACTTCGGCCCGTCGGGGCTCGGTTGGGGGGGCGGGCGATTTCAAGGCGGATGAAACCGTGGGTCGGGCGACAGGAACCGAAGGCGGACGATCGGAGGCCAACGCCGGCCGGGCCGTGTGTTCCCGGATCAACGCGGACAATCGGCACATCGTGGCGGTCTTCCAGCCACCCGTCGGAAAATCCGAATCGCGGCACCGAAGGCCCCGACTGACAGTTTAGACGTGATTTGTCGATTATGCCACGCGCAGCCGTTTCGTGATGCAAAACACCGGCATCAGGAGAAAATTTTGGCTGACCGGCAAAGGTTAACAAGCCGGCGAAAATGGTGTGGAACAGTAATTACCCACAGCACCAGGGCCGATAGCTGTAACTGAATCGCTGGGCGTCCCGTCGGCTCGTGGTCGACGCGGATGTCTCGTGAGGAAGACCCAGAGGCAAGGCAACCGGAAGTTGCCTGTCTTGTGGTCGTGACGACTTTCGTGACCCGTCGGATTCGAACGCGGCAAAGGATCGGAAACGATTCGACGTCGTTGGCGAACGGCAAGCTGAACGAAGTCAACCGTCACTCGGACGCGGTTGGGCCATCGGCCCTGCGGCATCTCCGAAGGACAAATGTGCTTGTTGGGCCCCCGGAGGCATCCGCCGGCGACTTCGTCCGCCGAATGGTTCCGGATCCCGCCAACGACGCAGAATTTGACGGTGACAAGCGACACGACCACGAACCGACCCGCTTTATGGTGAAGGGAGACGTGGCTCCAATGACTCGGACCATTCTTACTCTGACCATGGTTTTGGCGTGCAGCTGCTGCACTCAAAGTTATGGATTCGACTTGCTGGATCGCATGTTGGGCTTGGACGGCTGTTGCTCGTCCAGCAGCTGCGACAGCGGTTGTGACGTTGGCTGTGAACCGACCTGTGGCTGCGAAGCCCCTTGCGGTTGTGCTGCCGAACCGACCTGTGGTTGCGAAGCACCGGCCTGTGGCTGTGTTGCCGAACCGACCTGTGGTTGCGAAGCTCCGGCTTGCGGCTGTGCTGCTGAGCCGACCTGTGGCTGCGAAGCTCCGGCTTGTGGCTGTGTTGCTGAACCGACCTGCGGCTGCGAAGCTCCGGCTTGCGGCTGTGCTGCTGAACCGACCTGCGGCTGCGAAGCTCCGGCTTGCGGTTGTGCTGCTGAACCGACCTGTGGCTGCGAAGCTCCGGCTTGCGGTTGCGGCGTCGACGTCTGCGAACCCGCTTGTGGCTGCGAAGTCGCTTGCGAACCGTCCTGCGACGGTTGCGGATGCAGCAAGAAAAGCTGTGGCGGCCTGCTGAGCAAGCTGTTCGCCAAGAAGAGCAGCTGCTGCGGTGGCTGTGACAGCTGCTGTGCAGAACCCGCCTGCGGTTGCGAAATCGCTTGCGAACCTTCCTGCGGTTGTGACATGGGCTGCGACAGCGGCTGTGACAGCTGTGGCTGCAGCAAGAAGAGCTGCGGCGGATTGCTGACCAAGCTGTTCGGCAACCTGAAGAAGAAGAGCAGCTGCTGTGACAGCGGATGCGACATGGGCTGTGACACCGGATGCAGCAGCTGTGGCTGTGGCGCTCCGATGGCTGCCCCGATGGCCGCTCCGGCTCCTTCGGCCGCTCCGATGCCGCCCGCTCCGGTCGTCGACCCCAGCGCCAGCATCTCGCGTACTCGTCGCGTCATCCAGGCCAGCGCCAGCTACGCTCGCTGAAATATGCAAGCAAGTAGCACGCTGTAACCTTCAGACGTGATCTATCAACGGCCCGCAGTCGCGAAAGCACTGCGGGCCGTTTTTTTATGCGCCCACCTCTGCCGGGACGCGTTCAATCCGATTCTGGAACTCAACAAGTCCATTTCTTTGCGTTGACACACCGCCCAGCCTTTTAGTATTCCCCAGCTTGCAACCGGTTTCACGACGTCGACTGGCGCATTTCGCGATCCACGCGATCCGACGATTCCCAAACCCTACAGGCAAGCGAACCGATGAAAGCAGTCATACTGGCCGGTGGACTCGGGACACGGCTGAGCGAAGAAACGTCGGTTCGACCCAAACCGATGGTCGAGATCGGAGGGCATCCAATCCTTTGGCATGTGATGAAGATCTATGCCAAACATGGAATCACCGATTTCGTGATTTGCGCGGGATACAAAGGCGATTCGATCAAACGCTATTTCGCGGAATACTTCATGCGGAATGCGAACGTGACGTTTGATCTGGCTGCCAACCGGGTGACTTACCATGACGGCCAAGGTGAACCATGGAAAGTCACCGTCGTCGACACCGGACGTGACACGATGACAGGAGGACGCTTGAAACGAGTTGCGTCTTTTCTGGACGATGAAACGTTCTGTATGACGTACGGCGACGGCGTGGGGAACGTCGACATCGGCGAAAGTATTCGTATGCATCGCCGGTGTCGCCGCGACGCAACGCTAACGGCCGTGCAGCCCCCCGGTCGCTTCGGCGCCCTTCGCTTTGATGCCCAAGACGCCGACCGCATCGGCTGCTTTCGCGAAAAACCGGTCGGTGATGACGCTTGGATCAACGGCGGCTTTTTCGTGCTGGAACCTTCGGTCATTGATCGCATCGATGGCGATTCGTGCATTTGGGAACAAGCCCCACTGCGAGGCCTGGCGGACGACGGCCAGTTGACCGCTTTTCGGCATCCAGGGTTTTGGCGTCCCATGGATACCTTGCGCGACAAAATGGAACTGGAGAAACTCTGCCAGCAGGGGACCCCTCCTTGGTTCCAAGCTCCGTCGACTCCTCTCCGCATCGCCGCATAAAGCGAAAGCATGTCCAAAGACTTCTCTGGCTGCTTCGGCGGCGTATTTGATGGCCAAGACGTGTTGGTCACAGGTCACACGGGTTTCAAAGGTGGTTGGCTGTGCCACTGGCTTGCGCAGTGTGGTGCTCGGGTTCACGGTCTTGCCATGGATCCCGACGACGGACACAGCCTGTTTGCAACGATTCAGTTGACCAAGGATTTGGCCGGCGACCACCGAGGAAACATTGCAGATCGCCAAATGGTGTCGGATCTGGTGCGTGAGATTCGGCCGAGATACCTGTTTCATTTGGCTGCGCAGCCGTTGGTCCGCCAGTCGTATCAATGTCCGGTCGAAACATTCGAAACCAATGTGATGGGGACCGTGAACGTTTTGGATGCGCTTCGTTCGGCCGGTCATCGCTGCAATGTCGTGGTGGTCACCACGGACAAGTGCTATCGCAATCGCGAATGGGTGCACGGGTATCGTGAAGACGATCCGTTGGGCGGCCATGACCCCTATAGTGCCAGTAAGGCTGGGGCTGAAATCGTCACGTCGGCCTATCGGGACTCCTTTTTCCGAAACAGCCCGATTCGAATGGCGTCGGTCCGTGCCGGCAATGTCATCGGCGGCGGTGACTGGGCGGCCGATCGCTTGGTGCCCGATTGCATTCGGGCGCTGACGCATGACGAGGAAATCTGTGTCCGGAATCGTCACAGCACTCGCCCGTGGCAACACGTTTTGGAACCCTTGTCCGGATATCTACATTTGGCCAGCCGATTGGAGATGGCCGATGATGCTGCCCCACTTACCGAAGCGTTCAATTTTGGGCCTCCGCTGGCCAGCAACCGTTCCGTTTTGGATTTGGTTAAAGAGCTGATCCGTTATTGGCCCGGACGCTGGCGTGACGGAACGGATCCGAACGCCGTTCACGAAGCGGCACTGTTGAACTTGGCGATCGACAAAGCACACCACACGCTCGGCTGGACTCCCGTTTGGGACTTTCAACAGACGGTTTGCCAAACCGCCGTGTGGTATCAGACGCATCATGCGGGCGAAGACATTCGTGCGTTCACGACGGAACAAATCCGACGTTACGTCTGCGATGCGTCCAATGCCGGCCTGTGCTGGACAGGCAAGCGGGCAGTTCAACGTCGCGCTGCGGCATGATTTGAACACCCTCCTTTGACCGGTCATTTCTGAATCGCACTGCACGCGAATCCCCCAACGACTGACATGCAAGACTTTGCGGATTTCTCCGACCAAACACTGAAAGAACAGATTCTTCAGATGACCGCCGAATACAGTCGGCGTTGCCATCAACAGAATCGCCCGGCTGATGACGCCGTCACTGCCAAGTTTGTTGCTGGTGAAACGACCATCCCTTATGCGGGGCGGGTTTTTGATGAACAGGAAGTGGTCGCAGCGGTCGATTCGACACTGGATTTCTGGCTGACCCTTGGCCGCGAAGGTGAGAAATTTGAATCCGGGTTGGCGGACTATTTGGGCGTGCGGCGCAGCTTGTTGGTCAACAGCGGCAGCAGTGCAAACTTGGTCGCTTTGTCAGCGCTGACCAGCCATAAACTGCCGAAAGAAAAGCGGATCATGCCCGGCGATGAGGTCATCACCGTTGCCGCCGGATTCCCGACCACCGTCAGCCCCATCATTCAGTGCGGCGCGCGGGCGGTGTTCATTGACGCCGATCCGGTGACGGGCAACCCAGAATGCGAACAGTTGGAATCCGCGTATCGTCCTGGGAAAACCAAAGCCGTCATGTTCGCCCACGCACTGGGCAATCCGTTCGACCTGTCGGCAACGATACAGTTTTGTCGGCAGCACGATTTGTGGCTGATCGAAGACAATTGCGATGCATTGGGATGCGAATACAGTGTTCCCGATGATTCTCCGGTGCAATCAATGGATCCGAAAGCGGTCCGCGATGATTCGGGACGCTTGTCCAAGCCGACCGGCAGTTGGGGCGACCTGTCGACACAAAGCTTCTACCCGCCACACCACCTCACGTTGGGTGAAGGCGGCGCGGTGAATGTGGTCCGCCAACCGGCGTTGAAAGTTTTGGTGGAAAGCTTCCGGGACTGGGGACGCGATTGCTGGTGCCCGTCTGGGAAGGATGACACTTGCAACAAACGCTTCGCTTGGCAACTCGGCGAACTGCCCGAAGGCTATGACCATAAATACATCTATAGCCATCTGGGATACAATCTGAAGCCTTTGGACATCCAGGCCGCGATTGGCGTGCAACAGTTGGCAAAGTTGGACCGCTTTGTGCAAGCGCGCAAAGATAACTGGCAACGTCTGCGTGCCGGTTTGGCGGACCTGGAAGACGTGATCGAATTTTCGCTGCCCACTCATGCGACCCGTTGGAACTCCGATGGCAGCTTTGACTGGGATTCGACCGGATGCCGGACCGAGTGTTCCTGGTTCGGTTTCAAAATGTCGGTCCGTGATGGAGCTCCGTTCGGTCGAACGGACCTGGCCCGACACTTGGATCAAGCCAAGATCGGCAACCGAATGCTGTTCGGCGGGAACTTGGTTCGTCAGCCCGCATTCGTGGCTCTTCGTCGCGATAATCCCGATGCGTTTCGCGTGATCGGTGATTTGACGGGAGCCGATGCGATCATGAACCAGACGGTCTTCATCGGGACGTTTCCGGGACTGACGGGACCAATGATCGACTACATCATCGATAGCATTCAACAGTTCGTGAAATCTGCCCGCCGCCGACCGCTGCGTCAAACGGCTGCCTAAGAACCGGTTTTCGGTTGGTCGATGCATCCGACGTAACGCATGACCTCGTTTTCACGGTAGGCAATGGCACCGGGAATCAGTTTTCCGGTTGCCCCCCAATGTTTCCACCAATGACGGCTGAATTCCAGGATGGATTGGGGATGGCCTGATCCCAAGTTGTGATACGACGCGACTCCCGATTCAGTAGCTCCGGATTCGCAAGCATCCAACAGCCTTTTCGCGACGTCTTGCACCGCAATGAAGTCGCGGATCTGCTCGCCCTTGGTCATGGCGAAATCTTCGCCCTCCAATGCTGCTTTTCGAAGCGACGGCCAGAGCCGCCCCTCCGCTTCCCCCTCGCCGTACACCTGAAACAGTCGATGAACCGAAACTCGGGTTTTGGTCGTTGCGGCAAAGCTGCGGAGGGCGACCGATGCTGTCGCTTTAGACGTCGGGTACGTTGCCGTCGGCTCCAGCGGCGCGTCCACCGGAATATGTTCGTATCGTTCGCCTGATCGCCCGTATTCAAAGCACGATCCGGTAACGACGAATCGGTCGACGCCGGCGGTCACCGCCTTGCCAAGGGCGTCAAGCGATACCATGACGTTCCAATACAAGCACTGCTGCAATGTATCGTACGGCGGATTGGTCGAATGCGCCGCCAGGTGGACCACAACATCCACGTCCGTGAAGTCTTCCGGAGTCAGTTCGGACAAACATCGATCCAGCCATCTCGGTTGATGGGTCAATTCAATCCTGCACCCACGGTCGGCGGATCGGCGAACGCCGGTCACCTGATGGCCACGGATGACCGCCTGCTGGACGAAGTGAGAGCCGACGAATCCCGTCGCGCCTGTGACGAATAGATGCATGATGTTGATCCAGAATGGCAAAGCCTTGGTTGGCACCACTAAAAAGGACTGGAAAATTCGTGCAATGTTGGATGCATTTGGTCCCGTGGAGAAAGAGAGACCGATGATTCGTCGCACGGCCAAGACATGCCAAAACTGTCCCAGCGAATCCCTGCATCAGATTCTGGATGATGCTCGCGGTCGGTCTTGTAGATCAGGCAGCTGTCGTCTGCAAGCGACAAAAATCCGTGCGCCAGTCCCTTGGGAATCCACAACATTTGTCGGCGCTTGCCAGATAGTTCAACCGACAGGTGCTTACCATAGTGCTCTGAACCCATGCGCAGGTCTAAAACGACATCCAAGACACGTCCCGCAATGCAATAGACAAGCTTGTGGTGATCATGGGGAGGCAACTGGAAATGCATCCCACGCAGAACGTGCTTTCCCGAGATCGAGAAAAACTCTTCACGCACCTTGAATGACAAACCCCGCTGTTCGAATAACGGGTGGTGAAAGGTTTTGACGAATTCGCCACGTTGGTCCATGTGCTGGAAACCATCGATCAGGTAGACGCCTGGCAGGGACAACTCGGTGAATTCCATGGCGGGGCAAAGTACTAGATGCTTGAGAGATGAGGTTGGTCTTTGATTTCCGGTGCGGACAGATGGCTTAGCGTTTCCATTCGCGAAGCGTGTCTTTGATGCGTCGTCGCAGCGACCGTTTGCTGGCGTTTTCCAGATGTCGGTTTTCACCCAGCACATCGCGTAGAACGGCGATCAAGTCGGCGTCACCGCAATCGGCCAGGATGGTGCGCAGGTGAGATCGCCAAGCCTGTCGGCGCAGCGGTCCGATCCAATCATCCGGGACGGATTCAGTGAGATTTGCATCGTAAAGGTATTCCCAGCAAATGGAGGCTTTGCACAGTGCGTAGTGCGCCCGCAAATTAGCGGACGTTTGGATTCGTACCGCCGGACTGTCATCGTTGTAGGTGAAGCTGGAAAGGATTTCGTCAACGAAACCGCCACGCTTGGACAGGAAGCTCCGAAGGGTCAACTCGAGATCCGGAAACGACATCATCCCGTTGTAGGTTTTTCCACAATCAGGAATGACCGACAGGCAAGACGCAGAAAAAATCCACGCATTGATGTCACCGAATGGATTGAAGGTACTGTCGTCGATCGACAACAGCATTTCTGCTTTTTGTTCCGGCGTTAAGTCGGCGTGAATCTTCTGCCGAAATTCGTGGACTCGGTTGTAATAGCTCCCTCCAAGCTTGGGATCGTTGCTGATCACTTTTGTCAAACCGACGGCAAAGTCCCAGTCATTAGCCTGCATCTTTTGAACGACCGGGCCGGGATCCGCGACACAGGCGTCGTCGCCCAGACAGAGCTTGCGATAGTCCGCCGTGCCGTACCGCAACGCGGCGATCCAGCTTTCATTGATGGGCAGCACGTGCTCGCTGCGGTGAACGACCGCACCAAGGCGGTCCTGCCAGTGGGCGATTCTTGCGGACGATTCGTCCGTGCTGCCGTTATCAAAGAAGACAAACTCGCATTGATCCAAATCGACGTAATCCACGAACGAATGCAACACGTCATCGATGTATGCACCCTTATTGAAAATCGGGAAACACAACGACAATCGTGGCACGGGTTGGGGCATCGGTTTAGCAAGCAAAGTGAATTGACGTTTCGATCGGCCCGGCGTTTAGGTTCACGTTGAACGCATTGCGTTCGGACGCCGGCCAGGCGAATGTCGGGCCATGATAGGGATTTTGCCCTGATTTCCTACCTTTCTTCCACGCTCGATTGCGATCTGTCGTATCGGCCGGCATCGATTCGGCTTTCGTCGCGTCCGGCCCTTTTGCTATACGCAGACGTTGTGTGGAAGGCCAACCCTTTCGGTGAAGGCCGGCCGATTCCGCCTGTTCGAATTTCGCCCGCCCTTCCAAATACCCAGGTTTCATGAACGTCGCCAACGAAACGATTCATGTCGCGTTCGCGGTCGACGGTTCTTTCGCGTCTTTGTCGTGCGTGGCCGTCGAATCGGCTATTCGGCATTGTCAGCGCGACGTGCATGTGCATGTGCTGCACGATCCGGAAGCCGATCGCTGCTTCGGACCGCTGCGGCGCGTCCTGAAACGGCTGGAAACCGAGCATACATTTCATCCGATCGATCCGTCCTGTTTCGCCGGGCTGCCCGTCACCGACCATGTCAGCTTGGCCACGTACTATCGCCTGGCGATCGCTCGTTTGATCGACGAAGCGGTGCCACGAGTTATCTACCTGGACGCGGATCTGATTGTGCGAGACTGTCTCTCTCTTCTTGCCGATGTTCCCCCGCATCCGTCCGGAATCGCCGCCGTGCCGGAACCGAGTGATTCGTCGCAGCGGTTGGGCATGACGCCGGAGACACCCTATTTGAATGCCGGGGTGTTGGTAATGGACTTGGATACTTGGCGAAACAACGGGGTCACTGAAACCCTGTTCGACATTGCCGAGAAGCACCGTGACCAGTTGCGATTCTGGGACCAGGACGTTTTAGCGCTTTATCTGCAAGGACAATGGCAGCCGCTGGACCGGAGGTGGAATTGCAACCACCGCTGCTTTTTCGGTCAGCATCGGCTCAGTCTGCCCGACGATCCCGCGATTGTCCATTTCAGTGGTTCGGGACTGAAGCCCTGGAGCCCCAATGTCGTTCATCCCTATGCGGATGAATTCTGGCAGATCGCCGATCGGCTGCGACGCGACGGTGTGCGGATCGACCGACCGGGCAAAAAGAACTGGTGGCGGCGACGAATGGAAAAGCTGGGGATCCGGCGACGAGCGGCCTGATCAATTGAACTGATACCCCGATCTTTTAGGGCAAGACGATGACGCATCATCCCACACGGATCACCGTGATGATGCCCAACTACAACAACGCAAGGTACGTCAGTCAGGCCATCGCATCGGTGATGCGCCAGACCTGGCAATCGTGGGAATTGTTGATCGTCGATGATGCGTCAACCGACGATTCCGTTGACATGATCCGGGCCGTTGGTGACCCGCGGATTCGTTTGGTGATCAATTCACGAAATGAAGGGATCAGTGCCGTTCGCAACCGGTTGCTGGATCTTGCAAGTGGTGATCATGTCACTTCGTTGGACAGCGACGATGTCTTCTACGGTGACGACAAGTTGGAGCGCGAAGTCGCGGTGCTGAGCCAGCCATCGTGGGGGCGTCCCCAAGTCGCCTTTTCCGACGTGATGTTGATTGATGAATCCGGAAACGATCTGGCGTTGGTCAGTGAACAACAGCCGTTGCGTGAAGGCCCCCTTTTCCATGGCATGTTGCGTCGGTCCGTGTTCATCCCACGCGACTATCTGGTGAATACCGATGTTGCCCGATCGGTCGGCGGTTTCGATACGACGCTGAAGATCTACGAAGATTGGGATTTCAAGTTGCGATTGGCCCGCCGCGCGAATTTTTGCTTTAGCGGGGTAACCGGGATCGGTTATCGCCGACACGGAAACGGCCTTTCCAGTGCGTCTTCGTGCCAGCATGTGAAAGTTCAATCACAGATTCAAATGCGTTACAGCGGCTTGGCCGTCAAATTGGATTCGAAGGGACGAGTGATGGATCGAAAGGCCGCGTGATGCTGGAAACGAGCGATACTCATTCAAATGGCGGATCAACGGTGGGGACTTGCCCGCTTGCCTTGATTGCATCGCAGCCACGTGCCGGATCGACGCTATTGCAAACGATGCTTGGCAAGCACCCCGACGTCGTCTCGGCGGGTGAAACCTGGTTGCTGCTGCCGCTCGTGTATGCGTTGGAATCCCGCACGCACGGTCACCCCATGCCGTTTGACGGGGAACTGGCCGATCAGGCGGTCGATGACTTTGCCAAGTCAATGTTGCCCGGCGGGCGACGCAGCATCGAGCGGGCGATGGCGACGATGGTCAATGGGATTTTTGATCAGGCTCGAAACGCGGCGGGTCAAAAGATGTTGGTCGATAAGACGCCACGCTATTACCGGATCATCGATGAGATTTTGCGAATTCTTGACGACGTGCGGATGGTCCTGCTGATTCGCAACCCGTTGGCCGTTTTCTCATCCATACTGGATACTTGGATCCGCGGTAACTGGCCCTACATCGCAGTTCACCGCGACGATCTACTGATGGCTCCGGTGCATCTGGCTGTAGCGTCGGAGTGTGGCGATCGGCGTTTGCGGACCGTTCGCTACGAAGACCTGACGGCTGACCCCGATTCGGTGTTGGCGGATTTGCAGCGGTTTCTGGGGCTCCAATTGACCGGAGGATTGGCGGACTATGGCGAAGCGACACATCGGCGTTTCGGCGATCCAAAGGGGATCGGACTGCATCGGTGTGCCAACGCACAGTCGATCGACAAATGGGTTTGTCGCGCCGGTCAGGACCCGGTGCATTGGCGGATGCTTGACGACTACCGTCAGATGCTTGGCAGCGAATTGCTGCAGCGATTGGGATATGACGACCGCCAGCTGGCCGACCAGTTGGCACAAGTTCGCCCCAAGGCGGTCGGTCTCGTGCCTCCCTTGACCACGTTTCTGCGACGTCCGGTGAAATCGAAAATGCGACGATCCATCAAGTCGCGAATTCGTTTGGCTCAGGCGATTTCCCAGCGTCCGACGACACCGTTGACCAAATCGGCGTAATACAGTTTGCCGTCGACGCCTTGTTTGATGTCGGTGATCCACTCGGCACCGGTGGCGAACACGCTGCTGCCCAGCAGGGTGCCGTCGGCGGAAACGTCCGCGTGGCTGACGATGCCGCGACCAAAGTCATTGTAGAAAAGATCGCCGTCATACTGCGGACCATAAACCAGTTCCGTCGCTACATCGCCCACGACCACAACATTGGGGCCGGTGCCGTGTGGAATTGCAATCAGTGCCGGCGTCGCATAGACGCTGCTGTAGATTGCTTGTGACTGGGCCAGATTTTGATAGGTCGGTGTCGGACGATTGGTGCCTTGGCCGCCTTCGTAAGCGGGCCAGCCGAAGTTGGTGCCCGGGTCCCCGGTGTTGATCTCTTCGAAGTTACTGAGTCCTGTTTCGCCGATGAACAGTCGTCCGGTATCCGGATCGACGGCTAGCCGCCACGGGTTTCGCAAGCCGAGTTGATAGACCTTGCTGCGGTTGTCGTCAGGGTTTCCGTTGTAGAACGGATTATCCGATAGGCCTTGCCCTGTGTAGGGATCAATCCGCAGTACTTTGCCCGAAAGACTGTCGGGGTCTTGGACGCGGAATGCGCGAACGTCGGTTTGGTTGAAACTGGCGCCGTCACCAATCGACACGAACAAATTGCCGTCGGTGCCGAACTCCAACGAACCAACCGTATGGCTGCGGCTGTCGCTGTTGATGAAGTCATTGATGTAACTGCCGTCCGGATTCTGGCCGGCCGGGGGTTCACCAAAGTTCAGTGTGCTGTCGGTGAACGCGTTGAAGTTGTTCCAAGTGCTTTGGCTGCCCAGAAGCGTGACTTCGCTGCCGGGAACCACCGATGTGAATCCTGTCGATGCGTCCAAGGTGACGCGGATCAGTTGACCGGCGCGATTGCCCTGGCCGTCGGGGCCGGCATAGATGTTTCCGACGTTATCGTAGACTTCGGGCGGGTCCACGGTGTACAGCAGGTAGAGATATCCGTTGGATTGAAAATCCGGATGCACGGCGATGTCAATCAGCCCGCGGTCTTGAAAATCATTAACGCGATCGGCGATGTCGATGACGGTGGTCACCGCGCCCCCGTCGCGAACCACTTTGACACGCCCCGGTTTCTCGGCAATGTAAAGATTGCGACCATCGTTCGACCATTCCAGAGAAACCGGTTGGTCCAGTCCTGAATACAGTGCAAGCTCGGTCGGTGTCCCGGTCGGATAGGTCGGTGGATCGGCCGCGGGCGTATCCAGGGTGAAGGTCCAAGAATCAATGTAGGTGTTGTTGAATGCCGTACCGGTCGATCCGGCGAACCCAACGTATGCTTGATCGCCCACGGTTGCGGCTAGATCGACGGTTGTTTTAAGGATTGCAAAGTCGGGCTTTTCGGATGTCTCTGACAGATAGACCGCCAGCACGTTACTGTCGCCGTTGTAGTCGACCCACACGTATTTCTCGGTGCCATCATTCAAATCATAGGGGGATTGAATGTTGGCAAGCGGATAGACCGGCAATCCATCTTTGACGATGGTGATTTCATCGGCGTAGGTCTCGTAAACATTTTTGAACGTATCAAGTTCAACCGCCAAGCTGTTGGGGACAGCGTTGTAGTCCAACCCGCCGGAGTAGTTGCCGATGTTTTGGGCGGAGGTGCCCGCAGGCGAATTCTGGATGACAAACGCCAGGCCTTCGCCCCCGGCGGAACCTTGTCCACCGGTGAATCTTGCCGTGAAGGAAGTTTGGAATGATGTGCCTTCACTGATCGGGATGGCCGCCGTGTAGTACGCACTGCCCCGTTGTTGTGCAGTTGCCGCGGTCAACTGCAGACTGCCGCCGGTGACCACGGCGTTTCCGTTCAAGTCCAGCCCGTTTGCGGAATCGAAGGAGGCATAGAGTGGCAGGTTGGAATCATCGTCCAAGATCTGGATGACTGCGGTTCTCGGTGCCAGCAGGCCCGCGCCGTTCGGATTGTTCAGCCGGATGCTGAAGGATTCGGTCGATTCCGCTTGGCCATCGTCGTAAATCGGGATCGTGACCTGCTTGCTGGTTTCCCCGGTGAAGAATGTCAACTGACCTGACACGGCGGCATAATCTTGGCCGGCAATTGCGGTGTCATCGGCGGTGAAGTACTCGATGGTCGCTGTCCCGTCGGTACCTCCGATTCGTTCGATGGTGACGGTGACGCTGCCATTGGATTCGTCGACGGATTCGCCACCGGTACCAAGTGCAAAACTGCCTTGTTCACCATTTCCCGGATTTCCACCAACGTAGTCGTACTGGAAATAGCCGTTGTCATGAAGGATGTCGCTGCGCCAGTTGCCGGGAATGATTCCCTGGCCGTTGACGTAGGTGCCAGTGCTGTAAGTGGATGCCGATTCTGATTCGAATGATTCACCGTCGATGCGAATGCGATCAACTCGTAAGTTCTGGTCATAGCCAAATTCGGGCTGATAGACTGCACCGATGAAGGCCACACGAACGTCGCCGGGCGTGACATCACCGTAATAGTCGTAGCTGTAAGTGGTGCCGCCGGTCGGCACGTTCAAGTACGTCCAAACGACTTCGTCTTTGACAATCAACTGCATCGCTTCGTCGCCTGTTTCACCGAAGGCGTCGATTTCAATCGTGGTGATCGTGGACGTGCCGCCACCGTCGGACGCGAATTGGAAATACCCGTTATTCGTCAGGTACTCGCTTTGTCGATTGCCGGGCGTCACGCCGGTGTCAGGCTGCCAAGTCCCCGTCGAATAAACACTGGGGGCTTCGGTCTCGTAAGTGATCCCGTCAACCACGATTTTGTCGACACGTAAGTTGCGGTCGGTTCCCGAGGCGGGATCATAGAAGTCGTTAACAAAGTTGATTCGAATTTGATCGGGTGAAATTCCGTCAACGTTGTAGTAGTACGGCAGGAAGGTGCCGTCATTGGCGTTGGTGTCCCGGACGAACCAACTGTCGACGACTTGACCATCGATCTCCAGTTCCATCAGTTCATCGGTGGTTTCGCCGGCGGCCCAAATTTCGATCCCAAGGTGCTCGCGGATTCCGGACAACGCCTGTCGGTTCAACAAGGTGGCAAAACGAACGTCGCCGACGGTGAACTCGAGGTCCCAATCGGCCGCCGCCAAATTCTCGCTCGTGTTGCCTGTCGCATCGTCGGAAGCTGCGACATCGACACCGGCCAACCGTGACAGCATCCGCGCGAACGATTTCCCTTCGGGTCCACCAGCCACGTCGCATCCGTAAAGCAACAGGTCGGCATCGTTCGCAAACGCAGAACGCCAGTGGCGAATCTGTTCTTGCTGGATCGTGAGGGTCTGTTGATCGATGGACTGGCCGGCCAATCGAACTTGTCCGACACTTCCATGGCTAATGACATGCAGCGATCGGATGTCGCGGCGTTGGGAAAGAATTTGGCTGATCTGATCAATCGGATCTGCGCCCGGTTGCAGCACAGCTATCTCAGCCGTCTCGGGCAGCGCCGATTCCCATTGGGAAAGATCGGTGATCTCGCTATCGATCAACACGAGGTGTTCGCAGCTACTTCGCGACGTCGCGTCGACTTTGTTGGCCACTGTTTCCACGGCTACTGAGCCGGAGATTGGTGCCGCAGCGGCGACGCCCGCGTCGGCGGCCAACATCAATCGTGGTTCCAAAGAGGCGAGGGACCAGCGGGACGGACCGCTTCCTGGACGGAAACTCTGACGGCGTGAGCGGCGGGGCATCGGGGGGCCTGATAGCGAAGAGGGCAAGAACGCTTCTGGCCATCACGCTAGTACGAAGGCGGGCGAATTCAAGAAACGTTGCACCAACTTCTCGGGCGTACGAATCGTTTCTTTGGGTTGTGACGATTGTAGGCCAGGAATTTCCCGACCGGTATCGTTGTCCTGATGGTGCCCTTGCCGATGGAAGCCGAACAGAGGCTACGCGGCTTGAGACTGTGGATGGGGCATCGAAGCGTTGCGGTGATAGACCGTCAGCACCGCGGGCGTGCGATCTTTGATGGCAAACGTCGCATCCAAGTGAAGACGCCTGGGGCACGAATCGACGGTTCGTCGAATGGTGTCGGGACCGTCTGGCGCCGCCGATGGTCTCGGGATCGGTTTTCGGCCGGTGCACCAATCGATGAACGGGTCCTTGGCTTGCAAGTATCCGTGCACCAAAACGACATTGGGGTCTTCAAGGTCCATCGCAAGCCGCTGCTCGGTGGTCAGGCGGATGCTGGGCGTGTCGGCATAGCCACCGGTGGTTGCCAGAATCTGGCCAAGTCGGGTGTCAAAAATTCCTTCACGATGATCGTCGGGCATATGGCGAACCAGATCGTTTCGATAACAGGCGCCGCCGTTGACGTGTTGGCCGATCCAGGGCACATGAACGTGATGGTGCCGACGCCCCCGCCAGGTCCAGCGAGTTTTTCGGATCAGGCGATTGGTGTGTGGAATGACTGTGCCCATCACCAAGACGTCGCCACACTGTCGCCATTGCGAGTCCAACCGTTCGACCCAGTCGGGACGGACCGGGCACATGTCCGATTCCAGCCACAGGGCGAATCCGTCACCGGCCTGCTTTGCAAGATGGTCCATGCAGTCCCAGAACATTGCGGAGGGACCTTCGGGATAACCAAAGACTTGGCTAGGGCATTCAAAGTGTTGCACCGGAGCAACGGCTGATGCCGCTTTGTACAAGCGATCGCTGGCGGACGTCTTTGGACTGGCCGCCAACAGGAAGCGAAATTCCACCCGCGAAGGCCCAAAAGACTGCATGTGACGGAGGATCGACGTGTAACGTTCGACTTCCTCTTCACAGTAATACGGCAAAATGATCGTGTGCACGTGTCAGATCCTGGGGTCACGCCGCTTGTTGTAGTGTGGATGGACGCTGGGATTGACGGGAGACACCCAGACGTTTGCGGATGAAGTCCAGCTGAGTGTGCGTTTGGACGCGAGCATCCAGCGACAGACGCAGGGCTTGGCGTCCGAAGGTCTGGCGTTTCATCGCATTGCCGGCCAGGTCGGCCATACAGCGTCCCATGTCCGACCAATCGAATTCGTCGCACAGATATCCATTGACGTCTTGGGTCACTTGTTCGCAAATCCCCGCATGTCGTGTGGCGACGACCGGCAATCCGCGTGACATTGCTTCGCCGATGGCGACGGGCCATCCTTCCATCATTCCGTTGGCTGCCGTCACACTGTGCTGAACAAACACGTCCGCTTGCAACATCTGGCGTCGAACGACCTCGGCCGGTTGGACGCCCTGCAACGTGACGTGATCTTTCAAACCCAGACGCTGAATGAGGTTTTCGGTCTCACCACGCATTGGTCCATCGCCGATGATGGTCAATCGGCTGGCCGGGTGCAGGCTTTGGCATAAAGCAAAAGCACGGATCAAGTTCAGCGGCGACTTCATTTCGCACAAACGACCGACCGCCAGAAACTGACAGTTCGATCGTTGGGGACGAATCGACGTCGCGTCGGGTTCTAAAGGTGCGCCATAAGGAATCAAGGCGACATGTTCGGGGGTGGCCCCGCGACGCAGCAGCCATTGTTGTTGATATCGGGCAACCGTGATCAATCCCGCAAAGTTGCCGATGGACCGCACCATTCGTTCGCGTCCGCGTCGTCGATGGACTAAACAAGATAGTCCGTCGCCGTTGAATTGGACAAAGACAGGGATGTTCAGTCCGGCGACAGCGTCCAGCGTTGAAAGCCCCACCGTTCCGTATTGGCAATGAATGGCATCCGGTCGAATGCGGCAGACCTGTTCCCGAAACCATTGCCGTTGATGCTGACCGTATCGTGTGCCTTGCATGCCGGGAAATCGAATCCGGTCCCAATGCCGGCGTAATCCACGCAGCGGGCTGTTCATCGATTCGGGCACCGTTGTGATCGGGATCCCGGTCAGATCGAATTGTTCGTGCCGATGTCGATGCCCGGCAATGATGTGCAAATCTTGGTGGCGAAAGACCTGCAATTGGCGATACATCCAAACTTCGCTGGGCCGGATCAAATGGGGGATGACCGCCAAAATTTTTAGTCGTGACACGAGTTAGCGACTCCCTTCAGGGCGCTTCGACGGCGGACAGCCGGGAACGTTGCGAAGTTGGCAGCGGAGCTTTCCGCACACCGACAACATCCATAGGGGGACCCGCCGACCGAAGTCAACGTCGTTTGATGGGCGGGCGATTTCGTCGCGGGCAGATGATGTTGCGGGCAGGTGATCAGCTCACGCTTGCATCTGAGTCGCCCGCGATCGTTCTGTCGCGACGATGCGCCCTCTGTCGCGGCGATGCACCTCAGGGGGCCAAAAAACACTCTGGCCACCGACGGTGGAAATTCGATAGGGTCGCGTGCGAACAGGAAATCCGTTGGTCGACAGCATCGTCGGCCCACACATCCTTTCGAGCCGATTCATGCGTTCCTCCTGTCTGATCAACTGCCACAACTACGTCGACTATGTCGGTGAAGCGATCGATAGTGCGCTGGCACAGTCGAAACCGTTTAACGAAGTGATCGTGGTCGACGACGGATCATCGGATGGTTCAGTGGATCGCATCCGTAAGGACTATGGCGGCCATGCCAAGGTGCGTTTGATTGCCAAACCTCAGGCCGGTCAGCTGTCGTGTTTTCACGTCGGATTGGCCGAATCTCGAGGCGATTTGTTGTTCTTTTTGGACGCCGACGATCGCTATGCCCCGGAAATGCTGCAGCGGGTGACGGATCTGTATCGGCGGCGGCCCGAAATCGGTTTCGTCAGTACGGGGTACCGGCGGTTTGGTGCGATCGAAGGCTGGCATCCGCCCGCATCGGGATCTCGTCGACGTGGCATCAGTGTTGCATCGGCGGCCCTGCATCGCTGTTGGATCGGAAACCCGACGTCGTGTCTGTCGATGCGCCGAACGATGGCCCAAAAAGTACTGCCCTATCCCGACGAATCGGATTGGCAGACGCGTGCCGATGACGTTTTGGTGCTGGGGTCGTCCATCATGGGGGCCGACAAGTATCACCTGGAATTGCCGCTGGTCGAATATCGCATTCATGACCGCAATCACTTTGCCGGAAAGCGACTGGATGCGGTCGGAAAAATGCGATACGCCCTTTGCGTGGAACGAATGGTGAATTGGTACTTGCGTGCCGCGAGGGTGAATCGCGACAGCATCGCGTACCTGCTGCATCGAGAGTTCCGCACCTGCGAACGTCCGTCTTCAAAAGAACTGCGGAGCTACCTGCGGATGCTGGGCCGCGGTCGCCTGCCCTGGTCCACACGCTTGGATTACGCCCTGAACATGGTGTTGCATTACGCCAAAGAATATCGGCGTCGCAAAGCCACACCGCCGGCGGTCGAACCCGACTTGGCGGTGACCGAAGCACCTCGCCACGCAAACGCGACAGGCACTTCCCAATCGAACGTCAAGGCGGCCTGAGATCCATGAAGCGGCCCTTGATCAGCATCGTGACGCCGTCGTTCAATCAGGCAGAATTTCTGGAACAAACCATTCGCAGCGTTTTGTCCCAGGCCGGACGCGGCAGCCGGTTCGACTTGCAGTACTTCGTCATTGATGGCGGCAGCACTGACCACACCGTCGATGTCATTGGCCGGTACGAAAGCGAACTTGCCGGTTGGTGCAGTGAACCGGATCGTGGACAAACGCACGCGATCAACAAGGGGTTCCAGCGTTGTGACGGCGATCTGTTGGCGTACATCAACAGCGACGATTATTACCTGCCCGGTGCTTTCGAAGCGGTCGTGGATGCTTGGGAAGCCGATCCACGGCGTGATTTCATCTTCGGCACCTGCCATCATGTCGACGAAGCGGGGGAATTGATTCGTCCGCAAACCGCCACCATCACAAGCTTTGCGGAAATGCTGGATCTTTGGCAGCATTGGCTCCGCTATTTCGACAATCGCAACTTCGTCCAGCCCGAAGTTTTTTGGACGCGACGACTGTCCCGGCAACTGGGCGGATTTGACGAGTCGCGACACTATGCGATGGATTTCGACTACTGGCTTCGCGGCTTTGACGCCGGCATGCGGATTCACCATATCGATCAACCGCTGTCGGCATTTCGCATCCACGGTGCCCAAAAAACATCGCAGATCGATCAGACCCGATTGGAACTGATGGCGATTGTCGACCCGTATTTACAGCGTCCCGATCCGCGGATCGATTCTCAGGATCGGGAACGTATGATCGCGCTCAACGCGATGGAACGGGCCATGATTCTGCAGCGTGAGGAAAGTGCGACGATCAAGTTTCGGAAGTTGGCAAAATTGGCCACGGGACATCCTGTTCTGTTGCAGCAGCGTTCCTATTGGCGTCATCTG
The DNA here is from genome assembly GCF_012290005.1 of Crateriforma spongiae. Taxonomy (NCBI): domain Bacteria; kingdom Pseudomonadati; phylum Planctomycetota; class Planctomycetia; order Pirellulales; family Pirellulaceae; genus Crateriforma; species Crateriforma spongiae. Next base: position 181,962 of record NZ_JAAXMS010000009.1, on the reverse strand, counting down.
CGACGTACCGGCAAACGTTTGGTTCGCTGGCCCGCCCAACGCCGCGCCGCATAATGTTTTCGGGCTTTTTTGCGGCCGTGCAAAACTTGCACGCATGGCCCATATTCGCTTCCGGTTCACCCCAAAGATGGGGATTCTGCTGAAGTTTCTTGGCCGTTCCGGCGATACCGGTTTGGAAAGCCTTGTCGATCGATGGCTGTGACGCCGGAACGTCTCTGGAAGACCTTCCGCGTCGACGGCAGCCAGCCGGCGGGGTGGTCCGACGCCGCGAGGGGAGCTTCGAAGCATGAGAGCCAGCTGTCTGATCAACAGCCACAACTACGTTCGTTATGTCGGACAGGCGGTGCGGAGTGCCCTGGAGCAGACGATCCCGTTCCACGAGATTATCGTGGTCGACGACGGATCGACCGACGGGTCCCTGGAAGCCCTGAGACGCGAGTTTGCCGGTCAGGGGACGGTCGAGATTTTGGGCAAGCGACAGGCGGGGCAGCTGTCTTGCTTTCATCACGGTTGTCCGCTGATCACGGGCGATGTTGTGTTCTTTCTGGACGCCGACGACATCTTTGATCCCGATCTGGTCGATCGATGTGGAGCCATCTATCGGCAACGCCCCGACGTCAACTTTTTAAGCGTCGGCTTCCGTGAAATCGGAAACGTCCGCAATGTGAAACGTCGTGTGAAACCGACCCGCGATCGAGGGCTAAGTGCACTCGCATCCGTCTTCAACCGGTCGTGGATCGGCAACCCGACATCCTGTTTGTCAATGAAGACGGATTTGTTGCGAAAGATCCTGCCCTATCCGCACGAAGACGACTGGGTGACTCGTGCCGACGACGTCTTGGTGTTCGGTGCTTCCTTGGCCGGCGGTCACAAGTATCACTTGGACATGCCGCTGGTGAACTATCGGATTCACGACCAGAATCACCATGCGCGGAAACGATTCGACGCCGCTCAAAAACTGGTTCACGCGCTGAAGCTGAATCGATTGATCGCCCACTACATCGATCGCATGGGGTACGACGTGCCGTCGTTGGGGTACCTGTTGCCCAGAGAGTTTCGCACGATCGAAAAGCCGACGCTGCGGGAATTGGTCAGCTATGCCAAGATGTCCTCCCGCGCACGAGTGCCTCTGCATGTGCGACTGGAACAGTACCTGTTGATGTCAATCCACTATGCCCAACAGGTCCGCGCCCCCAAGACGGATCCCGATGCGGTCATTCAGCCCGTCGGATCGGCCGACCCGTTGTCGGCCGACCCGTCCGTACCGCCAGGAATTGCAAAGCCGGCCAGGACCCAGGCGAATCGCTCTGGGGACGAGCGGCCACAGCGACGTGCCGCCTGATCCGATGCGCGGCGCGGGTCGCTAGGACGCGGGTGACAGGTCATCGAATCGCCGGACAAGGCGATGCGAGTCAGGGCGGCGGAGCCGCGGTGGATAGCGCAAGGGGTGATGCTAGCAAGCTGGAATTGGGATCGCGATTGACGTTGCCGGCGAGATTTTGCTATCGCATGTTTCACGCCCCCAATCCTTCGATCCACCAACCCTCCTGTTAGTCTTGGCTACGCATTGGCATGATTCTGATCGGTAAACGACCCGGCCGGCTGGGGAACGGGCTGAATCTGTTCGCCCACTTCATCGCCTTTTCGGTGCAGCACGATTGCCCGTTGGCCAATCCGGCGTTCTTCGAGTACGCCCATCTATTCGAAGGGACTTATCGCAGCGGATTGGCGTGTCGCTTTCCCGCCAAACCGGCGTCGATGGTTCCCGCGCCATGGGTGCGAAACGTTTCCTATCGCGGGCTGCATGTCGTTTTGGCGTCACTGAATGACACCGGCATGGTTCGGTGGCCATTGCGGATCCATTCGATCGATTTGACGAAAGACTGCGATCTGGAATCCGACGACTTCTTACGTCGTGTTCGCGAAGGCAACTTGGTCGTCCGCGGTTATCGTTTCCGCTGTCCGAATCTGGTCCGGCGTCATATCAACGTGATCCGCGACTTCTTTCGGCCCATTGAAATCTATCGGCGTCAAATCGACGCTTCATTGCAGGTCGCTCGAGACGGATGCGACGTGCTGATCGGGACGCACATCCGGCAGACCGATTATCAAAAGTTCATGAACGGCGATTGGTTTTACCCCGTCGCTCGGTACCACGCTTGGATGCGTGATCTGGCGAATCAATTTCCCGGCCAGCGTGTTCGTTTTCTGGTGTGCAGCGACGGCAAGCTGTCGGCGGACGACTTTCCCGATGTGGACGTCACGATCAATCGTGGCAGCCCCGTCGTGGACATGTACAGCTTGGCCGGATGTGACTATCTGATCGGCCCGCCCAGTTCTTTTTCGGGCTGGGCGTCGATGTATGGCGACGTGCCGCTGCGAGTGCTGCATCCGCACGACCGGCACATCGGTCGGAACGAATTTCGTGTCTCCGGCGACGTGGATTTTGCGCCCACGACCGCAGCCGCCTGATCTTTTCATCGCGTTTACAGGTTTCAACCATGACCCATCAGGTCGAAGACACCGAACTGATCATCGGCGATTGGCACCATCGATTCACGGGTGTCAGCGCGACGATCGCGACCATGTTGCCCGAAATGGCAGACAAAGAACGTTTGGCCGTGTTGTCGGGGCGGGAAAGCCCGTACCCTCGCGTCGGCATGTGGCAGGCGATTCAGTTGTGTTGGCGTCGACCGGTTCAAAAGCCGTTTCGGATCTTGCATGCCCGTCGAAATATCGAATTGTGGTTGGGTTTGCTTCTTCGCAAGATTTTGCGTCGGCCCGTCCGCGTGGTGTTCACGTCCGCGGCCAAGCGTCGTCATTCGGCGGTGCCACGCTTTTTGATCTCGACCGCCGATGTTCGGATCGCGACAACCGACGAAGCGGCGTCCCATCTGCGCGACGTGGCCGCCGTGATCCCGCACGGCGTGAATTGTCAAAAATTTCGTCCCGCCGATGACCGCACCGGGGTGTTACGGTCCTTCGGCATTCGACAGCAAAAGGCCGCGGCCATCGTCGGACGCATTCGTCCGGAAAAGGGCACCGACTTGTTTGTCGAAGCGATGATTCCTGTGTTGCAGCAACGCCGGGACGTCGCGGCTTGTCTGGTCGGGACCGCAACGCAAAAGTTTGCCGAGTTCGCAGACGATTTGAAAAAGCGGATTCATGAAGCAGGCGTCACGGATCAAGTCTATTGGATGAACCAATTGGGCCACGACGATTTGGCTCGTTTGTTGTCGGGCATCTCGATGTGCGTGGCGCCCGCACGCTATGAAGGCTTCGGCTTGGTGCCGTTGGAAGCCATGGCATGTCAGGCGGCGGTGGTCGCCAGCATGACCGGGGCGTATCCGCAGATCGTTGTCCCCGAAAAGACAGGCTTGTTGGTCGACTGTGGTGACGCCGATGGTTTGTCCCAGGCGATCGCGAGGTTGCTGGATGATGACACGCTGCGAATTTCGATGGGCCAGGCGGGACGTCAGCGTGTCATAGATCACTACAGCGCGGAATTGGAATCCCAGCGAATCCGCGAGGTCTATCAAAACCTTTGGAACAAGGCGGCCTGACGATGCGCATGGGTGTGATCATCAGCACTTACAATTCGCCACAGTGGCTTCAGAAGGTTCTGTGGGGCTACGAATGTCAAACCGACGGCGACTTTGACACCATCATCGCCGACGATGGATCGGGATCCGAAACACGTCGGTTGGTAGATGACTTTCGGCAACGCGGTCGCTTGAACTTGCACCACGTTTGGCACACCGACGACGGGTTTCGGAAGACTGAGATCCTGAATCGTGCGATTGAACAAAACGATTGCGATTATTTGATGCTGACCGATGGCGATTGTGTTCCGCGTCGCGATGTCGTCGCATTGCACAAATCGATGGCCAGACCGGGGCACTATCTGTCGGCGGGATACTTCAAATTGACACGGCCGGTCAGTCATGCGATCGGGCAAGCCGACATTGAATCGGGCCGCGCGTTCACGCACCGTTTTTTGCGAGACGCCGGACAGCCCCTGCGTTGGAAAAACGCACGCATCGCCGCCCCCGCCGCTATCGGTCGTTTGATGAACCGAATGACGCCGACCGTGGCGTCGTGGAACGGGGCGCAAAGCAGTACGTGGAAATCAGACTTGATCGCCGCCAACGGATTTGACACTCGGATGCAATACGGCGGCGAAGATCGCGAATTGGGCGAACGTTTGGTCAACGCCGGCATGAAAGGCATTCAGATCCGATACACCGCGATCTGTTTGCATTTGGATCACGATCGTGGTTATGTGACCAAGGAAATGTGGGCAAACAACGATCGGATCCGGCAACAGACCAAGGTATCTGGTCGCACCCGGACGCCTTGGGGCATCGTGGATGATTCGGCGGCCGCAGCCGCCTAGTTTGCACCGGACGCAGTTTCCATTCGTCGCACCGGAGGGTGTGTGTGCCGATGCGGTGAGGCCAAAAGAAAAGGTTGCCGAAGCACCGCTTCGGCAACCCTGTGGGCGATTGGTCTTGTTTATCTCGTGCGTCGATCAGGCCGCTTTGGCCGGTGCCGCATCCGTCCAGGTCGGGTCGTGACGCAGCCAGTATTCGCGAACCCAGTCGACCGGCCCGTGACCAAACTTGCGTTTGGTGCCCCAGCGATAATCACCCAGCGGCACCACATCGATCGGACGCGGGTTGCCGTGGAAGACGACGACTTTGGCGTTCTTGGGCTCGTGGATTTTTGTCAGCACTTGGTTGATCGGGTAATAGTGCAAGCAGTGCCACTTGAAGCTGGCGGTCCAAGCGAAGGGCCAGTCTTGAGGCGACTGGGCGTTTTCGCTCAGGAAATCCTGATCCAGCGGAAACGCTTCGAAGCAGTGTTCCTTCTGGTCATAAAACTTGTGAAACAGTTTGGCTTGTTCGCCGGGATAGAAGCCCAGGATTGAACCCTGCACGCCACGGTGCGGTCGCATGGCCAGTGGAACCATGCTCCAGATCGTCGGGTTCCATTCCCGCAGCGCGTGAAACCCGCCGGTGGATTCGATGCGTTCAAAAAAGGCATCCAGGTCTTGGCGGACCATCACGTCCAGATCCAAGTACAGCGTCGGCTGGTCGGCCGGAAGCAATCCCGGCGTGAAGATCGAAAGCTTGGGCCAACACCCGCGACGTTGGTATTGCAGCGGAATTCCCAGATCCGGCATCTCGACGCCTTCCACCCCGTTTTCCAACCCGTCCGGGTTGTCCGTCACACAGACGAAACGGTGGGGACGCTTCAGACTGGCCGCCACAGCGTTGCGTAGCACAGTAACGTACGAAGCGGGAAACGCGTCCAGCCAGCGGGTGCAGACCACGGTGACCATTGAATCAAACCTTCCATGCGATGCGGTCACGGACCGATCGACAGCCGGTCCTTTTAACACCGGCGAACTTAGGGGATTCCGGTTCCCAAACGCCATGGCAATTTCGCCCTTTTTGCCGGGCCAGCCGCCCCCAATGGCGGTTGTACGGAAGGCAAGCCGCTGGCCCGATATCGCCGACGACCTGAGCGAGCCGATCGCCGGAAAGCATCCAACCGAGGCGGGAGGTTAGTAGAACGTCACCCGCCAGAAGTAGCACTTCAGTGCGTAGTAGATGAATCGGGCGAAAAAGCCTCGCTGGTTTTGGTAGTACTGCACCAAATCGGCCAGCCAAAGTTCGGCGTCCCACAGGAAGCCTTTCGCGGCGGCTTCGGCACGCAGCAAGCCTTCAAAGTTGGTTTCGAACTCATACGGTCCGGCGGTGTTCCACGAAAACCAGCTGATGTTCAAACGCTCCATCGACTGGTGACCATAAAAGTCGCCGTCGTATCCGGGTGCGTCGGGATCCGGGGTTCCGTCGTCGACATACTGGGGGAAATTCTGTTCGGTGTTCAGAATCGCGTACTTCTGTGCGACTTCCGTGACGTCGTCACTGGTCCAAGGCAGGTTGGAAGTGTCGTATCCGTGATAGCCGATCGATGCGTTGGTGAAATCGACGCCCATGCTTTCCCACTGGTCGGCGATCGCCAACATCGTGCGTTCGTTCCAGCTGGCCGGCGTGACGAAGCTGCCCAATACCAAGTGTGTCTTGGGGGCCCGGCGGCGGACACGGCGGTACAAGTCATAGATCGCTTGGATGTCATCGTCGGAATAGTCGTTGGGGTGATAGCCGACCGGTTCGTTCATCAATTCAAAGAACACGTGCGTTCGGTTCTTGTAGCGTTTGGACATCCAGTTCCAAAACTTGTTCAGGTAGGTTTGGGTGTCGGTGTATCCGAATTGCCAGTCGTTTGTCGGGATTCCGCCCGCAAAATCCGGATCGGTGTACCCGAACACGTCGTGATAGTTGATCATCACATACATGCCACGCTGGGCGGCCAAGTCGATGATGGTGTCAAAGTCATCGAACAGCTTGTCACGTTCTTCCCGCAGCACGCGTTTGGCGGCCTTGCGATCACCTTCATCGGCCAAGCCTTGGCGATAGACGTCCTGCACCGTGATCGGCATGTAGGGATAGGGTTGATCGGTCACGTAGTCGCCGTGGGAACGTTGCCACGGGTCAAAGAAGACCAGCCGGATCGCATTCACACCGGCGGCTTTCATCTGGTCATAGAATTCGGGGTCGCGTGCGTAATCGGTCGCCGGACCATGTTCGGTACCGATCAAATCACGCCGGTACTTGAACACCGGGATCACACCGCCGCGAAGCAGTTGTCCGGTCGATCCGGTGACCGTTTTGCCCCAGGCCGTCCGCCGGACGATGACACGCGACGGGTCTTGGACCTTCTTGGATGCCGACGGTTCGCCGCGCCCGGACGGCTGTTTGGCGGTGACGCCGGTCGGGGCAAGCAGCAGCAGACAAGCCGCAAAGCCGAACGCAATGCGGGCGGGCCGAATGTGAAAGCAACAAGGATTCAGCGAAAAATATTGCAGGCTCATGATCCATCTCTTGAGAGGCAAAGCGGCGGAATGCCGCACCCCCAGAGTATGGTAGGGCGTTTACCTAAGTGAAGCTGTCTGCGGTGGATTCGCCATAAATTCTTTTTCGGTGCTCTTTTCGGCTTTCATTGCGTCGTCATGACGAGCACAAGGGCGTTCGATTAGACGTCGATTTCGACGGCGTCTTCGGCCCGGTCCATGATGAACCGGAATCGTGCCGACGCGTCGCGGCCCATCAAATCGCTGATCACACGATCGGTTTCCAGGTGGTCGTCGATTTCCACCTTTTCCAGTTTTCGCGTGGCCGGATTCAACGTGGTTTCCCACAGGACGTTGGGCATCATTTCGCCCAGTCCCTTGAAGCGGGTGATTTCCGGTTTGGCGCGGCCGCCGTGCTGGGCCAAGATTTCTTCGCGATGGGCTTCATCGGCCGCCCAGTAAGTTTCTTTGCCGATGTCGATGCGATACAGCGGCGGGACGGCGATGAACAGCCGACCGTCGGCGATCAGCTGAGGCATGTGACGATAGAAGAACGTCAGCAGCAACGTCGTGATGTGATGCCCGTCACTGTCGGCGTCGGCCAACAGAATCACACGGTCGTAACGCAGACTGGCGACGTTCATGTTGGTGCCGATGCCGCACCCCAACGCCGCGATCATGTCTTGGATTTCTTTGTTTTCCAAGATCTTCTTTAGCGTCGCACTTTCAGTATTCAGCACTTTTCCACGCAGCGGCAGGATCGCTTGGGTGTTTCGGTCGCGGCCTTGTTTGGCGCTGCCACCGGCGCTGTCACCTTCGACGATGAACAGTTCGCTGTACCCTTTGCCGGTCGAGATGCAATCGGAAAGCTTGCCGGGCAACAGGCTGCGTTTGCCGGCGGTCTTTCGTGACACCGCTTCGCTGGCGGCGCGGCTGGCGGCGCGGGCCCGAGCGGCGGCGATGATCCGCGCGACGATCGAATCAGCAATGCTGCGGTTGTTGTTCATCCATTGTTCGGCCGACGGACGCACGACGCCTTCGACCGCGGCCTGGACTTCGGGATTGTTCAATCGGTCTTTGGTTTGACCTTGGAATTGCGGTTCGGAGATGAACACGCTGACAATCGCGACCAAGCCTTCGCGAATGTCTTCGGGTGAAATCTTCACACCCCGCGGCGTCAGGTTGTGAGTGTCGATGTAGTTGCGGACCGCTTTGGTCAATCCGCCACGGAATCCGTTTTCATGGGTGCCGCCGCTGCCGGTCGGGATACCGTTGACGTAACTGCGGATGTGTTCGTCGGTCGATTCGGTCCACTGCAGCGTGATCTCCATCCGTGGATCGGCGTCTTGGTTCAACGTGAACGGAGACTCATGGATCGGTTTGGCGTTTCGATCCTTCAGCACCTTTCGCAGATAGTCGACGATGCCTTCTTCGTGCAGATAGGTCTGCTTGGTGCCCTGGGTTTCGTCGACGAAGGTGACCTTCAGCCCGCGGTGCAAAAAGCTGGCCGTTTCCAAGCGATGTCGGATCGTTTCGCTGTCGAACGTCGTTTTGGGAAAGATGGTCGGGTCGGGCGTGAACGTGATCATCGTCCCGCTGCCACGAACCGTGCCCCGCAGTTTCTGTAGCTTGGACGTCGGCACGCCCTTGGAAAACGTCATCCGGAATTGGCTGCCGTCGCGACGGACGACCGCGGTCAGTTCTTTGCTGAGCGCGTTGACGACGCTGGCACCGACGCCGTGCAGACCGCCGGCGGTCTTGTAATTGTTGCCTTCGAATTTGCCGCCCGCGTGCAGGACGGTCAGCACCATTTCCAGCGCCGGCTTTTTCGTCTGTGGGTGCTTATCGATCGGGATGCCGCGGCCGTTGTCGGAGACCGACACCGTGCTGCCGTCCTTGTGCAGCGTGACCGTGATTTCGCTGGCATGCCCGTTCATCGCCTCGTCGACACTGTTGTCGACGATTTCCCAGATCAGGTGATGCAGGCCGGCCGATCCGACGCCGCCGATGTACATGCCGGGGCGTTTGCGGACCGGTTCCAGTCCTTCCAGGGCGACAATGTCTTTCGCCGCGTAACTGTTTCCGTTAGCTGATTTGCTCATGGACCGAAGTATGCTTCATCGGCCCGGATTTCGGAATGCCGGCCTAGCCAGCCGACGCGATCGCCGCGTCAGGGGGTGGGGGCGGCCGTGGTTGCGAATTGCCGAACGGCGGGAATGGTCAGTCCACGTTTTTCAGCCAGATAGCGGATCGCCCGCTCGAAATAAGGAAACGGCAACACGGAATTGCGTTTCAGTGCGTAACGTTCGACCGCGACCACCAATTTCAGGTCCAAGCGGTCCTGTTCGGTCAGTCGGACGATGTGCCGAACAAACGCCTGTTGGTCCGGGGCGACGGCACGCAGACGGTTGGTCAGCTGTTCTTCCAGGTTTGCCGTGCGATCGGGGACCGTCGACAGTGTTCGGGGGGCCGTGATCTGGGCGGCGACGGGCGTCGCGATGGCAAGACACAAAATCCCAGCCAGCGTCCAGATCCCAGCCAGCGTCCAGGTTCCAGTCGACGTCCATCGGCCGGTGCGTCCGGCCGGCACGCGGTCGTTTTCGGCGCCGCGGTTTTCAATCGTTTCGTGTCGGTCGGCTTGCCAGAGACGTCGTTCGCATCGGCCAGTCATCGAATCACCCTTGGGGTCGTTTCGGATCGGATCGTTCCGCTTTCGCGGGCTCTGCGACTGTGCCGCTAACATCTTTGGCGAACCGACTTCAACCCGGATTTTCCGACGCGAAGCGACGCTGGAATGCTATCAAATGGCAAGATGGGCAATTTGCTGATTTTCTTCGGGCGTGTCCGCGTTCGGTCTGGGCCGGTTAAGCCGATTGGTTGCATCCACACGGCGGCGGCGTCCGAATGATTAGCACCAGACGAAGGAACCCAGACCGCTGGGGCCCATGCGTCGGTGCTGGCAGCCATCCCGGGAATCACCGGGACCAGGATTTCGGCTGTCTCGTCCGACTGCCCGGTCGCCGCGCGGATGGATTGATGAAACGTAGCTGCCTTAGGTGGCGAGACACTCGGAAGGATTCGAGAAATGAATCGTTGGCTGATGATCGGATCGTTGGTGGGACTGTTGATGTCCGCCACCGGATGCCTGCACCACAACACCCGCGGCGGCTGCAATGATTGCAACAGCTGCCAAACCAACAGTTGCCAGTGCAACGAATGCAATTCCGGTGGCGGATTGCTGGGACAGCTCGGCGGCAAGAAAAACTGCAACTCGTGCAACAACTGCAACGGTTGCCGCAACGGCTGTGTGGCCGGCCCGATCGGTTGGCAACAGGGCGGTCACAATTACAGCAGCCACCTGAACCCGGGGCTGCTGGGACACGACACCAGCACGGTGCTGAACAGCCAGCCGTTCCAGCCCGGCCCGCCGTCGGCACAAACCGCGTACCCGTACTACACGCACCGCGGCCCCCGCGATTTCCTGCTGGACAACCCGCCGTCGATTGGTCGCTAGGCGACCGATGACCGCAAGAATCGCGGCATGCGGTTCGCACGACGAACGCCTTCGCATACACGCGGGCCCCATTTGATGGTGGCCCGTGTGTGCGCGTGGTTTCGGCCACCTTGGCGGGGGATCGGCGGTTTCCAGCGGCGGAGCACCATTGTCGATCGGACCGTTTTCCGGTTTGATCGCATCGGACGAACCTTTGGCGGTGCACCCCCGTCATCCTTGCAACGGATGTCATTCCCACGGCGATTGATCAGCAAAAGAGAGTGTTAGCGTGGCATCGGATTTCCGTCTTAAAGAACAGCTTCCGCGTCTGACCGAACAAATCGTGTCGACGTACACGCCCGATGACGTGATCAATCATTTGGGCCACTGTCCGCTGCCCAATTACACGGCGATCACCGACATCCTGTTGGACCTGAAGGACATCCTGTATCCGGGCTATCGCCGAAAGACGGGACTTCACAGTGGCAACATCCACTATCACGTCGGCGGTCTGATCGATCAGCTGCATGATTCGCTGACCGCCCAAATCGCTCGGGCGCTTCGGCACGAGGATCGGGTCAAGCACAACCACGGCGATTGCGAAAGCGACGTTGATTTCGAGGCCAAGGGCCAGGCGATGGCCATCGAATTGCTCAAGAGCATCCCGCGACTGCGGGCGGTCTTGGCCACCGACGTGCAAGCCGCCTTTGACGGTGATCCGGCCTGTCAAACCACCGACGAAATCGTTTTCTGCTATCCGGGATTCGAAGCGATCACGGTGTACCGGATCGCGCACGAACTGACCCGACTGCAGGTGCCCTTCATCCCGCGGATGATGACCGAGTGGGCTCACAAGCAAACCGGTATCGACATCCACCCGGGCGCGGAAATCGGTGAATACTTTTTCATCGACCACGGCACCGGTGTGGTGGTCGGGGAAACTTGTGAAATCGGAAACCACGTCAAGCTGTACCAAGGTGTGACGTTGGGGGCACTGAGCTTTCCAACCGATTCGACCGGACAGCTGATCCGTGGCAAAAAACGTCACCCGACCATCGAGGACCAGGTGGTGGTCTATGCCAACGCAACCATCTTGGGTGGTCGCACGGTGATCGGTCGCGATTCGGTGATCGGATCCAGCGTGTGGATCACCAAAAGTGTTTCGCCTGGAACCACCGTGATGTTGGAGAAGCCTCAACTGCGGGTCAAAGGCAGTGAAGAACCGAGCGAGGAAATGACGCCGGCGGGCAATTATCAGATTTAGGGCTAGCAGGTAGCAGGTAGCAGGTAGCAGGTCGGCAGGTCGGCAGAATTTGCCCCTCGGTTGCAGACGGGACATACTGCAGGCGTGACGAACCACGATGGATTGGTCGCCCCCGCCTGCACGGACCTGCCCCGCCCACCCGCCTTCCGCTCGCCAGCCTGTGCCCCATCACGATCTTCTTCCGTCTCGCCGACCGGCCGCCCTCGCGTTGGTTTGGTTGTGGATGATGCTGCCGACCGCCGGATCGGATCCGCCCTCAGTGGCCGGTCCGCCGCCGACGCAACCGATCAGCCAGACCCATTTTGTCGACGTGGTCCGCCCGCTGTTGGTGGAATTCTGTGGCGATTGTCATCATCCCGAGGATGCGGATGATCCGGTCGGCTTTCTGCGTTCGAAAACGGCGGCGCAGATTCAACACCAACGCGAAATTTGGTCCAGTGTCGCCCAGCAACTGAATCACCGCACGATGCCGCCGGCCGACGCGGATCAGCCCAGCGAATCCCAACGCCTACAACTGGCACGCTGGATCGAGGACCATCTGCGAACGACGGCTTGCACCGGAGAAGAATATGTCGGAAGTGTCCAGCCACGGCGTTTGAATCGCGACCAATACACTCACGCGATCAACGACCTGACGGGATTGGGTTTTGACTTTGTCGAAACTTTTCCAGCCGACGGCAGCGGTGGCGAGGGATTCGACAACAACGCCGAAACCTTGTTCCTGCCTCCGCTGTTGATGGAACGGTATCTTGAGGTTGCCGGCCAGGTCGCCGATCGATTGATCGTGACGCCGCCGCCATTGGTTCGCTGGTCCGAACAAACGCTGGTCGTGATGCCAACCGACCGGGATTGCGGATTGCTGATCCGATCACCGGAGGGATCGGGTGTGGCCCACGTCCAGGTCACCGTTGATGGCCGCGTCGCTGAAACCGTGAACTTGCAAAGTGAGGGTGGGCATCGGGTCGGTTGGATCTTACTTTCCTTGACTGCCGGCCCCCACCAAATTCGATTGGATACGGTTGGTCGGACCACCGGCGTCGATGAAACGGTGGAGTCGACGCCTGCGGCCGAAGGCTTGTTGGTGGGTTTGCCCCAACGGGACATCCGCGGCGGCCAAGAGGATGAACGTCAGCGTCGACAAAATTCCGACATCTATCGACGCTGGGCCATCGAGCACCAAGACGCACCGGATCAACAGTGTCGCGTCGCGTTGGATCGACTTGCGATCCAGACGGGTGGATCTGAGTTGAGAAAACGGTTGTCGGCAATGCGACGATTTTTGGGTCAGACGACCGAATCCGCGTTGTCGTTCGATCCGAAATGCAATCGGGAGCAAGCCCTGCAAGCGATTGATCGGTTCGCACGTCTTGCTTGGCGACGACCGCTGAGCGACGGGCAGCGTGATCGGTTGGCCACGTTGATCGATCGTGGCTTGGACCGCGGCGACGGCATCCTTCGGTCGATGAAGTTGCCTTTGATCGCCATATTGGTTTCGCCAAACTTTTTGTTTGTCGGCGAACGGTCGGTTGCACCGGAGCGAATCGTCGCGGTCAGTGATTTCGAATTGGCCTCTCGATTGTCGTTCTTTCTGTGGCACTCGTTGCCGGATGAAACGTTGTTGACGTTGGCTGAATCGGGCCAGCTTTCGCATCCGGACGAATTGCGACGCCAAGTGGACCGGATGATCGCCGATCCGCGCAGTGTTCGCTTTGCCGAATCGTTCGCCGGCCAGTGGTTGGGCACCGTTGCGGTCGGGAACACCAAAATTCCCGATACGAATTTTTTCAAACCCGCGTACAACCCCATGTTGGTGCGTTCGCTGCGAGCCCAGGTCGGTGCGTTGATGCACCACATGATGCGGAACGACCGCCCGATCATCGATTGGATCGATGCGGACTATGTGATCGTCAATGATGTGTTGGCCCGGCACTACCGCATCGGAGAGTTCGCCGACGATGAATCGACTCCGAAACCCGCCAATGGACGCTGGGGAGGCGAACACGATGACGTCGACTTGGGACCATTCTATCGGCTGGATTTATCATCCGATTCGCCCGACCGACGACGTGCCGGCGTCTTGGGTTTGGGGGCCGTCCACATGCTGACCAGCTATTCGCGACGAACCAGCCCGGTGTTGCGAGGCGGTTGGGTCTTGGAAACGCTTCTGGGGGCTCGCGTGCCCTCGCCGCCCCCCGATGCCGGGCAATTACCGGGCGGTGAAAAGGAACAAGACGGCAAAACGGTTCGTGAACGTCTGCAGCGACACCGACAGAACCCGACCTGTGCGGCCTGTCACGATTTGATCGATCCGATCGGATTCGCGATGGAGTGTTTTGATGTGTTGGGCCGTTATCGCGAAAGCGAGTCCCAGGGCGGTCAGGCGATCGACACGTCCGGACGCCTGCCCGACGGGACGACCTTTGAAGACGTCAACCAATTGCGGACGGTGTTGCGACAGCGACACGAATCGTTTGCCCGTGAATACGTGCGTCGTTTGCTCGGCTATGCCCTGGCCCGTAGCTTGGAAGACGCCGACAGTTGCACGATTGAATCGTTGGTCGATCAAGCGATTCAGCCGGAAACGACGACCGCGGACCTGATTCATGCGGTGGTGCAAAGTTTGCCGTTCCGGTTCCGCCAAGGGCCTGCCGGTACCGTCGAATCGGTGGAGCACTGATGCGAACTGGTGTTCGTTTCCGATTCCCAAGCACGCTGACTTCTATCTTCACTTACCAAAACCTGTCGACAAACCGGAATTCGTGATGGCATTCATTCGACGCAGCAATCCCGTTTCCCGCCGCCATCTTTTGCGCGGTGCGGGTGTTTCGGTCGGACTTCCCTGGCTGGGGGCGATGGCCGGATCGAATTCTGCTGCCGGACGTGAGGTCAACGGAAAGACGTTGGATCGGCCGCCGATGCGTTCGGCGTTCTTGTTCATGCCCAACGGGGTGAACCCGGCCAACTGGAACCCGGTCGCAACGCCCGACAGTGACCAGTTCGATTGGACCCCAATGTTGCGACCGCTTTCCGATGTCGGCGACGAATTGATCCTGTTGGAAAATTTTCATCATCCCGACTTGGCCGGCGGCAACGGGCACTGGCCCAAGGTCCCGGCGTTTTTGTCGGGCGGCCACGTATTGCGGACGTCCGGTCGCGACATGGACACCGGATGCACGTCGATCGACCAGTGGATGGCTCAGCGGATCGGGCACAAAACACCTTTGCCGACTTTGGAATTGGGAGTCGATTCGGCGTACACGGGTGTGGACAACGTGGGCGGCGGGTTCACTCGTATTTATGGATCGCATATCGCGTGGCGAGACCGGCACACACCGGTGCCCAACGAAATCGTTCCCCAGTTGGCATTCGATCGGTTGTTTCGCGGCGTCCGTTCGACACCGGTATCCGGATTGAACCCGCATCATCGGGCGGTTTGGGAATCGATGCACCGCGACGAAACGAGTGTTTTGGACGCGGTTCGCGAAGACGCTCGATCATTTTCCAAACGATTGGGGCGCGAAGACCGTGGCAAGCTGGACGAGTATTTGGAAAGCGTGCGCAGCGTGGAACGACGGATCGAATCTTCACGCAAGCCGAAGGCACGATGGATCAACGAAGGCGATCTGGGCATCCAGCGACCGGGACCGGGCATCCCCGACAGTCACGTGGAGCATGTTCGCTTGATGATGGACATCATGGTGTTGGCGTTTTGGACCGATACCACTCGGATCGCGACGTTCATGATGGGCAACGCCCAAACGGGGCGAAACTTCTCCTTCATCGACGGGGTCAAAGGGTCGTTCCACGGATTGTCGCATCATCGCAATGAAGAAAGCACACTGCGGCAGTACGAGGCGATCGGAACGTGGCACATCGGACAGGTCGCGTATTTGATTGACCGAATGCGAAACCTGAGCGAAGGCGACGGGACGTTGTTGGATCACTGTATGGTGATGTTCGGTTCGACGCTGCGGGACGGCAACAAACACGACACCGAGAATCTGCCACTGTTGTTCTTTGGCGGCGGATCGGCCGGCATCCGGCGTGGCCGTCGCCTGACCGCCGCGCAGCCGACTCCGTTGTGTAACCTGTTCCTGTCGATGGCCCAGAACATGGGAATCGACGAGCAACGTTTCAGCACCAGCACCGGGCCATTGGATTTGGCCTGATTCACAACACGTCGCACGGGATACCGGATATCGATGGCTCAACGATCCGCCAAAACTTCGCCGATCAGCGAAGATCTGTTCCGCTTTCTGGAGGAATTGCAACAGAACAACGATCGCGACTGGTTTGCGGAGAATAAGTCACGCTATGAGTCCGACGTTCGCCAACCGGCGTTGGAATTGATCCAGCAATTGGCGGTTCCGCTGCGACGAACCGCTCCCTTTTTACAAGCGATCGCCAAGAAGACGGGCGGATCGCTGATCCGTATCTATCGGGATACGCGTTTCAGCAAAGATAAAACGCCGTACAAAACCAACGTCGGCATTTCGCTGCGTCATGAAGCCGATCGCGATATTCACGCCCCTGGGATGTATTTGCATCTGGCCGCCGACGAATGCTTTTTTGCCGCCGGGTGTTGGCGACCGGAACGTTCGACGTTGGCCGCCATTCGCGCGGCAATCGACCGCGATCCCAAGGGCTGGATCAAAACGCGAGATCATAAGACGTTTCGCCGGTATTACGAACTGACCGGCGAATCATTGAAGACTTCTCCGCGCGACTATCCCAAAGATCATCCCCAGATCGAAGACTTGCGGCGGATCGATTTCATCGGTCTTGCACCACTGAGCCGCCAACAACTGCTTGCACCGGATGTGATTGCCACGCTAAGCGACCGAATGAAAGCCGCCCGACCGTTGATGCGGTTTCTGTGCGATGCAGTGGAAGTGCCGTACTGACGCGGGGGCCCCGCCGATGAATTGGTGGCGGACGGCTGTTGCTAGGCGGCTGCTTGTTGGTCACCGGCGATGGGCAATCGAATGATGAAGGCGGTGCCCACGCCGACGGTGCTTTCGACACGGATGCGACCGCCATGGCGGTCGATGATTTCTTTGCAAGCCGCCAGGCCCAACCCGGTCCCACCCTTGCCCGAATCATCGGGACCGGATTTGGTCGTAAAAAATGGTTCGAAGATCTTGGGCAACTTGTCCGCGGGGATCCCGGTTCCCGAATCACGCACCGTTAATTCGACACAGCGACCTTCCCCGCCGGGGGCGATGCGAACCAAGACCGTGCCGCCTTCGGGCATCGCTTGCCGCGCATTGATCAACAGGTTCAGCAAGACACGCTGGATCTGATTCCCGCTGGCCTGGGCACGGGGGGCGTTGTCGGCGAAATCAGTTTCCACGGCGATCCGATACTTTCGCATCTCTCGTTCCAACAACACGAGGGAACTTTCGACGATTTCCACCAGGTTAGTCGGTTCCAGCGAATCGCTTCGGTTCCGCGCCTGTGCCAGGATCGTCCCGGTGATTTTCGCGGCGCGTTCGGACGCTTCCAAGATTTTCGTCAGTGCTTTGGTGCGGCTGGCGGTGTCTTCGTTGCGCAGCCCCAGCTTGGCATAGTTGATGATCGTCATCAGCACATTGTTGAACTCATGCGTCGCCGTGCCGGTCAGCGCCCCCAACGCAGCCAACGCTTGGTTTTGGCGCAACTGTCCTTGCAAGAATTCCAGTTGTTGTTGCGTAGTGGCGGGTGAGGACGACGGCGATGGCGTGGTGGGCATAAGTCCAAGTGTCCGGATCGGCTGTGCGAGCGGTTGAAGGCGAAGTCGCTTTATCCGATCTATCGTCAACATCGTCAGACCTGCTATACCGCAGATGATCAGCGCGGCAAAGCTTGCCAAGTCCACGGACACCGTTTCAATTCCCTGTTTCGACCCCCGCGATGCCGCAAATTTTGCACTGATTCGGGGGTGTCTTCGTCGCCTTGGACGAAATCGCATGAAACCGACTCAAGATCACGTCGTCAGCCGACTGAAATGGCGCATTCAGGACGCGACACAGATGGGTTTTCATGTCCGCACCGAGCCATTGGACGGACGCGGTGCCGATTGGTGCCAACTGGGCCGGCGACGAATCCTGTTTCTGGACATGACCCAGACCGCGGCGGACCAGTTGGAGCAACTGGATCAGATCTTGGCCGAATTTCGGTCACCAACGGAGGAACCCAACGGCGACACGTCGGCTCATCCGGCGGTGTCCATGGCACGCGTGTCCGCAAAAGCCGCCTGAATGGGACAGCGAAACGCCGGCTGAATTCCGTCGTCCCGCCGCCACAATGACGCACCGGCCGGAATCGGTCACAATACCGGGCGACTGCTTGGTGTTATCGATCCTTGACGACTTGCTTGGCGGCAAGACCCCATGTTTTTTTCACGCATGAAACTCAGTTCCGTCGCCGGATTCACACGACGATTCGGCACGGGGCTGCACGCCGGCGCGAACATCGTTGATTTGTTGCGTGCCGAGGCCAAGCAGGGTTCGGCGCGGCAACGTGATGCATTGAACGATTTGGCCGACCAGGCATCTCAGGGCGAACAGTTGCACGCGGCGATGAAACGCAGCGGTCAGTTTTTTCCGCCGCTTTTACAGTCGATGACTCGCGTGGGGGAATCGACCGGTCGATTGGAACGGACAATGTTTTCGCTGGCCAGTCATTACGAGACTCAGCTGGCATTGCGTCGCGCGTTCATCGGCGCAATCACGTTGCCCGTTTTGCAATTGGTCGCGGGGCTGGGGGTGCTGAGTCTGTTGATTTGGATTCTGGGCGTCCTGACGCCGGCAACCGGCGGCCAGATGAGCGATGTACTGGGGCTGGGCTTACGCGGTCCCCGTGGCGTGCTGATTTTTTGGGGCTACATCTTGGCGATTTTGGCCATGATTTTTGGTGCACTCTGGGCGTTCAGCAGGAACGTTGCGGGAGTCCAGAATCTGATTCCACTGCTGTACATGATTCCGGGTCTGGGACCGTCATTGCAAACGATCACGTTGGCCCGTTTCAGTCGCACATTGGCGTTGTCGTTGGATGCCGGATTGGATCCGGTCCGGTCGATCCAGTTGGCTTTGGACAGTACTGACAGTGATTACTACCGGGCCGCGTCGGACCGAGTGGAACAGGCGATTCGCGGCGGCGCGACGTTGTCGGGAGCTTTGGAAGCGGCGTCCGTTTTTCCTGACGATTTCATCAGTCGTGTGGAGGTGGCCGAGCTGTCTGGAACGGACGCCGAATCCATCGACGGACTTGCCAACGAATACGATGAGCGTGCCAAGACGGCCATGCGGGCGATCGCCGGGCTGGCCAGCGGTTTGGTTTGGGCCACCATGATTTTGGTGCTGGTGTTTTTCGTCGTCCGCTTGCTGATGTCGGTCATGGGCATGTACAGACAAGCGTTGGAGCCGATCTGATTGGGCTGAACACCCGCCGATCCGTGGGTGGCCGGAATCGGCACCGTAACATTGGGTCGCGTTTGGGGCCGCACCCGAAACGGAACCGGCCGACTAAAATGGCACTCGACCAACGATTCGTGGGATCCAATGCATGCCGGTGGCCGTGACGCTCAGGCATGTTGAACGACTGGCATGCCGATCCACCCGATCCCCCGTCCCCCCCCGCCTTTGGAAGATGAAGATGTTTGATCGACGAGCCTTGTTGAAATCCGCCGCAGTTGCCGCGGCCGCCACGATGACGTCGCGTGTCGTTTCCGCTCAGCAGTCATCGCAGCCGAAGTTCAATTTGGGGTATGCACCGCACCCCGGGATGTTCAAGAACTTGGCCGGCAAAGACGTGATTGATCAGATCAAGTTTTGTGCCGACCAGGGATTCACCGCTTTTGAATACAACGGCTTGCCGGGTGAAACGCCCGAAATGCAAGAAAAGATCGGGAAGACGCTTTCCGATCTGAACATGCAAATGGGCGTCTTTGTCGCTTATGGAAGTTTCGACAAGCCGACGTTCGCACGCCCCGCCGATGACACCACCGCGGAAATTTTGTCCAAGATGAACGACGCGGTCACCATCGCCAAACGCGTCAATGCCAAATGGTGCACCGTCGTGCCCGGCAGCGTTGATCAACAGCATGGCGAACAAGAAAAATGGAATCGATACGGCGGCCCTCGTTTGGCCATGGGATATCAAACGGCCAACGTGATCGACACTCTGCGGCGCTGCGTCGACGTGGTCGAACCCCATGGCTTGGTCATGGTATTGGAACCGCTGAACTGGTACGCCAACCACGGCGGAACCTTCCTACAGAAAAGCGATCAAGCCTTTGCAATCTGTCGTGCGGTGAACAGCCCCTCGTGCAAGATCTTGTTCGATATTTATCACCAACAGATCACCGAAGGCAACCTGATCCCCAACATCGACGCTTGCTATAGCGAGATTGCCTACTTCCAGTCGGGTGACAATCCGGGACGAAAAGAACCCTACACCGGCGAGATCAATTACAAGGGCGTCTTCGAGCACTTGCACCAAAAGGGTTACAAGGGCGTGATCGGCATGGAACACGGCAACAGCCAACGTGGTGCCGATGGTGAACGCAAAGTGATCGAAGCCTATCGACAAGCGGATTCGTTTGCGTGATTGAATCTGACGAAGCTTTTCCCCACGGTATCTTCCGAATCGCTGCCGCCAGCCCACGAGTCACGGTGGCACAACCGTCGGCCAATGTCGACGCCATCGAATCGTTGATTCATTCGGTCGATGCCGATTTGATTCTGTTGCCCGAACTGGCGCTGACCGGATACACGTGTGGCGACCTGTTCGCGCAAGACGATCTTTTGCGGGCAACTGCCGACGGGCTTTCGCGTCTGATCGAATCCAGCAGTGGCAACCATCGCGTGATGGTGGTGGGGTTGCCGTGGCGGGTCGGCGGGTCGTTGATGAACGTGGCCGCGGTGATCCAGAACGGCCAGTTGGCGGGAATGGTTCCCAAATCATATTTGCCGACGTACCGGGAATTCTATGAGGGCCGACACTTTCGCCCGGCAGGCGATGCTGATCCGGATCATGTGTCGTGGGCGGGACGGTACATTCCCTTTGGCACTGATCTGTTATTTCAGATTCGTGACGCCGTGATCGGGATCGAAATCTGTGAGGACTTTTGGACTCCGGTGCCTCCGTCCAGTCATGCCGCGGTTGCCGGTGCGAATGTGTTGCTGAACCTTTCGGCCAGCAATGAAACGATCGGGAAAGCAACGTGGCGGCGAGATCTGGTGACCAGCCAATCAGGGCGATGCATTGCGGCGTATGCGTATGCGTCGTCGGGGCGATTGGAATCGACGTCCGACTTGGTCTTCGGCGGACACTGTCTGATTGCGGAAAACGGCACGGTTCTGACCGAGTCGCGCCGCATCGGTGACGGACGAGATCCGATGATTTTTGATGAAGCGACTGCGGTCGCCGACGTCGACCTGCAGCGATTGGCACATGATCGCCAGGTGATCGGTTCGTTCGATGACCTATTGCCTCAGTTGCCAAAGTCGTATCGCCGCATCACGTTGCCGACCTCGACGTTGACGAAGCGTACCGATTTGCTGCGTCGCGTGGATGCTCACCCCTTTGTCCCGGACGAATCCGCCGAACTGGACGCACGGTGTGCCGAGATCTTTGCCATTCAAACGGCCGGCCTGGCGAAACGTCTGTCGTGCATCGGCAACGACACGACGCTGTCGATTGGGGTCTCCGGTGGGCTGGACAGCACCTTGGCGTTGTTGGTCGCGGTGCGGGCGTGTCAGTCGACCGGGCGATCCCTGCAGACGATTTGTGGAATCACCATGCCAGGGTTTGGGACGACCACTCACACCAAAACCAGCGCCGATCGGTTGATCGACCTGACCGGGATTCGTGGTGAAACCATCGACATCCGCCCGCTTTGTTTGGACACGTTTCTGTCGCTCGGTCACCAGCCTTTGGGCATCGCGATTGATGACAACACCACGGTGCAGCAACTGCAAGACGAACTGATTGCGACACCGGACGACGCCACGGATTTGGTGTTCGAAAACGTCCAGGCTCGCGTGCGGACGATGCTGTTGATGAACCGAGGTTTCGTGCTGGGGACCGGTGATATGAGCGAACAGGCTCTCGGCTGGTCCACTTACAACGCCGATCACATGTCGATGTACAACGTCAATACATCGATCCCCAAAACCCTGGTTCGCTTTTTGGTCCGGTATGCGGCCGATCATTATTTCGAAGGTGAACTGCGGAAGGTGCTGCATCGGATCGCTGATACACCGATTTCCCCAGAATTGTTACCGCCGGCCGCGGATGGGACGATTCGGCAAAGTACCGAACAGTCCATCGGTGCGTACGAGCTGCACGATTTCTTCCTTTATCATTTCGTTCGTAACGGTTTCAGCCGGGAAAAGATCCTTCATTTAGCCGGTCACGCGCGGTTCGACCAAGACTATGCACCGGAGCATATCGCCACGGTGTTGGACACGTTCTTGCGGCGGTTCTTTGCCAACCAGTTCAAGCGGAATTGTGTTCCGGATGGTCCCAAGGTGGGCAGCGTCAGCTTGTCGCCACGGGGCGATTGGCGGATGCCAAGTGATGGCAATGGTGGTGACTTTCGCGATTCGTCGGCCGGCTAAGGGGCGTGGGCCGGGGCGAACGGATCATTCAACCCAGAAAGCGAACGCCAAGCGTTTCCGCCCATGCTTGGTCGAAAG
Organism: Crateriforma spongiae; assembly: GCF_012290005.1. Classification (NCBI taxonomy): domain Bacteria; kingdom Pseudomonadati; phylum Planctomycetota; class Planctomycetia; order Pirellulales; family Pirellulaceae; genus Crateriforma; species Crateriforma spongiae. The sequence goes on along the minus strand of NZ_JAAXMS010000009.1, from coordinate 159,604 downwards.
TGCCCAGGCGTTCGGACACCGAACCGTCCAGCGTCGACAGCAGCATACCGGTGAAACGTTCGATCGAAGCTCGAAGGTGGGTCGCGGCAATGGCATCAATATGTGACTGTGCCGACGGTGTCTTGTTGTCGGTGAATCCCAACCGCGCCGCTGCCGACGCAGGGGGGCGAAAGTCTTCTTCACGCAGCGGATGGCACCAAGCATCGATGGCCACAGCGCTGGCCCCCAAGGCGATCAGTTTTGCGGCATCGTCCGCGGTGATTGGTCCGGGAACGATCCACAGCGGAAGCGTTGCCGAGTGTCGGTCATCAATGATCCGGCGAGTCTTTTGGATTAGTTTCGCCAGCTGAATGCCGGTCAGATGGAACCGGTCGGCACGAAGAATGATGCCATCGGGATCGGCGTCCAAGATGGCGGGCAATTCGTTGTCCAAATCGATCGGATTGATCGAAACCATCACGGCGGCCGATGGGCTGAGCGTACGGATCTGGACGATTTTGGATCCGAGATGCATCAAGTCGGCCACGTCCGGCGGGAATGATGCGGCTTCCACCCAACCGCCACCACTGATGGTTTCTTTGCCCGAATCCGATTCCCAGCGAGCAACCTGGGCAGGTGGGAAAGCGAATCGACCGGAAGGTTCACGGACCAATGTCAGTCGCAAATCGACGAACTGGGCGTCATCAAAATCGGTGCACTGAAATCCATAGCGTTCGGGCCGATAGGGAACCAAGCGTGGCATCGCTTCGTCATGCAGCGGCGAGGGATGATCGCCGCCGGCGACCTCGCTGCGAAGTGCGGCAACGCATACGCCCATTTGGGCAACCGCCGCCGCCAAGTGTCGCGAGACTTCCAGCGGATACAGGTACCAATCGGGCGCATACCAAAACAGCGGAAGCGGCATGTTGACGACGGACCCATCGGCCCGACGAATGCGTCGCGATGGGGATTGGTTCCGCAACGCATCCCAGGGCTGCGTCGTCGGAGGTGGCAACAGGTGAAGTGGATCCAAAAGCGCGGCGGTCATTCGTCTCTTTCTGTTTGATGTCTTTGGCCGGGACGGCTATCGCCAGTTCGGCACCACTTCGCCTTGCTGCGCTTGTTCCGCATGCAGTTTTGCATCGGGAACGATTCGACGAAACTCCGATGCATCGCCTCGTATGGACGCATTGATCAGCAACAGGCCTAATCGCAATTGCTCGCGTTTACGCAAGGGAGCTTCGGTCACGCCTTCGGCCAAGCTTTCGGCGGAACCACGGATGAAGATGGACACGTCGCTTTGCGCATTGCCGATCCAGCGGCCCGCATTACCGCCGATCACGATCGTGCCGCCCAAGGCGCCAATCCCGATGTGGTCCCCGGCATCACCACGGATGAAGATCTCGCCGCCACGCATGGCAGCACCGCAGCGGTCGCCAACGCTGCCGTAAATCGCCAGCGTTCCGCCACGCATCGCAGCGCCCGGGCCGACGCCCGCGTTGCCACGGATGCCGATCGTACCGCTGCGCATGCCTTCGCCCACTCCGTTTCCAACGCTTCCGGTCAAGCGAACCGTCGCCTGGGCATGATGGGCAAACGCAAAGTCACCAAGGTCGCCCTCGGCCTCAATTCGCACCGGATGATCCAAACGCATCATTGCGGCGTGTTGTCCCTTCACGCCGTCGACTTGAACCACAGGGAGATCTTCGCCGTCATCGGGAATCGGAATCGCTGCGATCGCATTGCGCAGTGATTCGTGGTCGTGTTCGGAAAGGTCGAATCGCATGGAGGGCTGGTTAATTGCATCCGGGGATTGCCGGTGATCGCGTGATCGATCAAGCGGGACCGTTGACCGGGCCTGACCGAAAACCGATGCCGTCAAACAATCGCATGGATGCCAGGACGGGTGGGATACAGAGTTGGCGGAACGCCTCAGTCTAATCGAATGTTCACCCGGACGTCTGGTTGCGATGTTTCGACACGATGCAGCGAACCACGGATTCCAGTTTCCCCGCCGCCTGGCGACCGGCCTGCAAGACTTCCTCGTGGCTGGCTGCTTGCGGTTGGTCCGGATTGGCGACGTTGCTGACCATCGACAGCGCCAGGACTCTCATCCCCATCGACGCTCCGGCGATGGTTTCGGGCACCGTACTCATGCCGGCCAAGTCCGCGCCGATGCGTCGCATCATGCGGTACTCCGCACGCGTTTCGTAGGTCGGTCCCGTCGTGGCCAAGTAAGTACCGCGTTGCATGGCGAAACCGTCGGCGACCGCGGCGTCCGAGGCCCACTGCATCAATTGGGGATCATAGATTTGCGGTTGGCGGTGAAGAACGCCGGAGATTGCAGTGCCGGTGCGGTTGGGTCCGCCATGGATCCAGTCGATGTGGCTGTCGATCAGGACGATGTCGCCGACGTTCAGCCGCGGATCAATCCCGCCGGCCGCATTGCTGACGATCAAAGTTTCCGCACCAAGTTGTGCCATCAACTGAATCGGAAAAACGATCGCGTCACGGCGATGACCTTCGTAGCGATGCAATCGTCCTGCCATCGCCACCACGGCAACGCCGTCGATGTGCCCAAGGATCAGTTGGCCGCGATGTCCGGCCGCGGTCGACGCGGCGAAGCCGGGTAAGGAATCGAAAGGGATCGTGGCGACGGCGTCGATCCGGTCCGCAACGCCGCCCAGTCCGCTTCCCAGCACCACAGCGACTTTGGGAACGAGGTCGCATTGCCGACGGACCAAGTCCACGGCGCGTTCAAGGACGCGGTCGGGCGACGCGGTCGAGTTCTGTTTGGCCATGGCGGTGTGTTGCGAAGGCAAAGGAACGAGATCGGTCGTGCGTCGGGTCGACGCGAAGCGACGGTGGTGCGTCAAACCGACGCAAAACGCGGTTGTCGGACGACGGATCGCTGGACGACCGGTGTCCGGTGCGATCAACATGGAACACTCCAGCGAACATTCGTCCCCCTTTCCGTCTTGGATCCGTACGAAACGACGAGGATCAACATGTCGATGATGAAACGTTTGACCCCATTTTGCCCGCTGGTGTTGTGCTTGGCCATGACATCGAATTCGGCAGGACAAGACACCAAGGCCGTGTCACTGTTTGACGGCAAAACCTTGGACGGCTGGACGGCGTACTTGTTCGATTCGCAAACCGATCCGGCGGACACCTGGAAGGTCGACGATGGCGTGATCGTGTGTACTGGCGATCCGATGGGCTATCTGCACACCGACAAATCTTACAAGGATTTTCGTTTGACACTGCAGTACCGTTGGCCCAAGGGTTCTGATGGTGGCAATAGCGGCTTGTTGCTTCGGATGTCGGGCGATCCGCCATCGTTTCTGACCAAGTGCACCGAAGTCCAACTGATGCACGGCCGTGCCGGCGACGTGTGGGGCTTTTATGGTTTCCACGTTGACGGCGATCCCCAGCGACTGAAGAAGGTCACCGGGCACGAAGACCTGGGTGACTTCCAGGGGCTAAGCCATCTTGAGAATGCCGAGAAGCCGGTGGGCCAATGGAACAGACTGACCGTGCGGTTGAAAGACGGAAAGATGGTGGTCCGCATGAACGGCAAGAAGATCAACGTGGTCGACGACGTGGAAGACGTTGCCGGAACTATCGGGTTACAAGCCGAGGGCGCGGAGATTCATTTCCGCGGGATTGAACTGACCCCACTGGCGGGTTGATGCCCTTCGGTGCCAGCAATCAGGCCAAGCGGGTCTGGCCGGCTTCGGCGACAACGCCTCGCACGATTGATCGCAGTTTTGGTTCCGCTTGGTTGGCCGTTTCGATGATTTCTTCGACGTTGGCCGGCTTCAACGCATCGGGCAAACACATGTCGGTGATGACGCTAAGTCCCAGTACCTTCAAACCACTGTGGACGGCCACAATCGTTTCCGGCACGGTGCTCATTCCGACAACATCAGCCCCGATCAGACGCAAAAAGCGATATTCGGCACGGGTTTCCAGGTTGGGGCCGGCCACGGCAACGAAGACGCCCTTGTGCGGATAGATGCCATCACCGCGTGCGACCTGCATCGCTTTGTCGATCCATTGTTGGTCATACGGTTCGCACATATCGGGGAATCGGGGACCCAGTCGGTCGTCGTTGACGCCGATCAGTGGGTTGTCGCCCATCAGGTTGATCTGATCTTCGATCACCATGATATCGCCATTGTTGTATTGCGGATTCAGACCGCCACAGGCGTTGCTGACGACCAACAGTTCGGCCCCCAGGGCCTTGAAGACACGCACCGGCAATGTGATCTGCTTCAGCGCGTAGCCCTCGTACATATGAAAACGGCCCTCCATGGCCAACACGGGAACGCCGCCCAGCGTGCCGCAGACCAATCGGCCCGCGTGGCTGGTCGCCGTTGAACGGGGAAAGTGCGGAATGTCCTCGTAGGCGATGGTTGCCTGGACATCGATGTCGCCGACCAGACCGCCCAACCCGGTCCCCAGGATGATGCCGACCCGTGGTGTGGCGTCAAAATGCTGACGGATGACTTGGCAGGCGTCTTGGATCTTGTCGTACAGGTCAAGCATGGCCGGAAACTGGCATCAAGGGAATTGATCGAAAAGCAGGTGCCGCAAATGCGAATGCCGCAGATCGCATGGCACGCGCGGAAAACATAGCCGATATCGACGCCGACGTGGACGTGGGGCAGATCATTGTTGCGGGCCTGTGCGGAATCCAAAATTCAGGGGCCTGGGACGAAAACTGCAGACGTCACGCTGCGGCTACGCGTTTTGATGGGATTCGCTACGATTCAAACGGCACGCGACGCAACGCCGGCCGGCTTTTCCAAACCGCTTCATCTCATCACGACGGAAACGTTGATGCCCAAGAACGACACCAAAGCCAACACGCCTGATCCGAAGGTCTTTGAGAAACTGTCCGCGTTTTACCTGGGGCGTCATTACGACTTGCAGCAGGGCGAAATGTTGGACGACCTGTTGATGTACGACTCCAAAGACCTGTGCACGCATGCGATGTGCGTCGGGATGACGGGCAGCGGCAAGACGGGGTTGTGCTTGTCACTGTTGGAAGAGGCCGCGATCGATGGCATCCCGGCGATCTGTGTCGATCCCAAAGGAGATTTGGCGAACTTGCTGTTAACGTTTCCCGATCTGAGGCCGGAGGATTTCAAGCCTTGGTTGGAAGCGGGTGAAGCCACCCGGCAAGGAAAAACGCTGGATGAATTGGCCGAATCCACCGCGACGACGTGGCATGACGGGCTGGCGTCGTGGGGACAAGACGGCCAGCGAATCCGACGGCTGAAGGAAGCGGTCGATGTTGCGATTTACACACCCGGCAGCAACATCGGTTTGCCCATGACGGTGTTACGCAGTTTTGATGCGCCGACACCCGAAGAATTAAAAGACGGCGAAGCGGTGGCCGAACGAATCACCGGCGCCGTCAGCGGCTTGCTGACGTTGATCGGGATTGATGCCGATCCGATGGTGTCACCCGAGCACATTTTGGTTTCGTCGATCCTTCAGCACGAATGGTCCGAGGGAAAGAGCGTCGCGGTCGCGCAACTGATTCGCTTGATCCAATCGCCACCGATCAGCCGGGTTGGTGTGTTGGACCTTGAATCGTTCATGCCCGCGACCGAACGCGCCAAGTTGGCCATGCGATTGAACAACTTGCTGGCGTCCCCCGCGTTCGCGTCATGGTTGGAAGGCGAATCGCTGTCGATCCAAGATCTGTACTTCACCGCCGAAGGCAAACCGCGTTTGACGATTCTTTCGATTGCTCATTTGAATGAGAACGAACGAATGTTTTTCGTCACCATTTTGCTGAACGAATTGTTGGCTTGGACGCGACGGCAATCGGGCACCAGTTCATTGCGGGCGATGTTTTATATGGACGAAGTGGCGGGGTACTTTCCGCCGGTCGCCAACCCACCTTCCAAACCGCCGATGTTGACGCTGTTGAAACAGGCCCGTGCGTTTGGTGTGGGAATCACACTGGCCACGCAAAACCCGGTCGACCTGGATTACAAAGGCCTGTCCAACATCGGGACCTGGTTCCTGGGACGCCTGCAAACCGAACGCGACAAGGCACGTGTCTTGGAGGGTTTGGAAGGGGCCGCATCCCAATCGGGCCAAGCTTTTGATCGAGGCCAAATGGAACAGACGCTGGCCGGTTTGGGCAAACGTGTCTTCCTGATGAACAACGTTCATGATGGGTTCCCATCGGTCTTCCAAACACGATGGGCCATGTCATTTCTGGCCGGACCGCTGGCCAGAAATCAAATCAGCCGATTGATGCAGGATCGCAAACAGGCGATGGCGGACGCCCAAACGGATGCGGGCGATGAAGATGATGCCGGTCAATCCGATCAACCGCGACCCGTTGTGCCGGCGGGCATCGAAGAGTGTTTTCTGGTGCCCCAAGTGCGATCCACCAAAGGTTGTAAGCTGATTTATCGTCCGGCATTGTTGGTCGAAGGATCCATGCGGTTTTCGAAATCCAGCTTGGACCTGGAACACTGGCGTGACATTTGCCACTTGGAACGATGTGACCACGGGTTCCCCGATCCGCTGTGGGAAACAAGTGCCCCGCTGCATCGCGATATCGAACGAAGTGATGAACCGGAGCCGGGCTTTGTTTTCAAAGACTTGCCGAACGAATTGATCAGCAAAGGTAAGTATCGGACCTATCGATCGCAGTTCAAAGATTACATGTACCGTCACTGCACCTTCACGTTGTATCGGTCCGTGTTGCTGGACGAAGAAGCCAAGGATTCCAAGAATCGTGGCGAGGCGATGGCCTATTTCCGTCAACGCTATCGCGAGGAAAAGGACCGCTTGGAAGAAAAACTGCGTGACAAGATCCAGTCCAAGGTTCGTTCGCTGGAAGACAAACTGCACAAAGCACAGGAACGTGTCGATCGCGAAGCGGCGCAGAGTTCGTCGTCGATGATTTCGGCCGGCGCAACACTGGTTCAGGGCGTCTTGGGAGCATTCTTGGGCGGTCGCCGAACCGGGATGTCGACCGTCGCCCGCAGCGCGGCCTATGCCAATCGCCAGCGTTTGGACGTCAAGCAGGCCGAACAAGCCATGGACCGCCTGCGCGATGATATTTCAGCGTTGGAAGACGAACTGGGCCGCGAAATCGATCGGCTGAACGAAACCTATGATCCCGAGCGGATCGAGATCGACACCACGGAAATTCCGCCTCGCAAAGGTGACCTGAAAGCGGAGACACCGGTCATCGCTTGGGTGCCCTGGCAGGTGGACACCGACGGGATTGCCACACCGTTGGTTCCATGGGAGCCATCGTTGGAATCGTGATCGGCCAAGGCCCTATTCCGCCAACGCTGACACCACGGAATCAGCGGTCAGCGGCTGGCCACAGGTGAAGTCTTCACAGACATAGAGCGTCGGTTGGCCGTCGACACAGGACTTTTGATCGGCCAGCGCCACGTTGTCCGCATCGCCCAGATGCCAAGCCAGTGTGGTGTGGCTGCGATGCTTGGCAAACAGTTTGCCGCGCCAAGCCGGGACATCTGACTTGGACGGGACCGCCAGAACCATTTGGCGGTTGCCGCGATGGAAGCGATCCAGCCCGATCACCAACGACGCGGCCGCCGCCGATTGGCTTTGCAGGATTTCCGCCGCGGTGTTGAGCGTTCGCTGGGCGTATTGTCGATATCGGTCATTGCCGGTCAGGTCGGCCAGCGTCAGCAATACGTTGACCGCGGCGCCGTTGCCGCTGACCAGACTGCCGTCGTGCCAGTCTTTGTTTCGGGTGATCAAAGTTTCGGAATCATCCGCGGTGTAATAGAAACCGCCCTCGGTATCGTCCCAGAAATGTTCGATCATGCTGTCGACAAGCTGGTTTGCTGTGTCGATCCAAGTTTTATCGGCAGTGACCTGGTACAGCGTGACGAACGCCGATGCGGTCAACGCATAATCGTCCACGTAGGCGTCCAAGTGCGCGGTTCCCGACCGAAACGCGTGCAGCAAACGACCATCATCACGCCGCATCCGTGAACACAAGAACTGCCCTGCTTTGGTCGCGACGTCGATCCATTCTTGGCTGTCGAACACGGCGCCGGCGACGGCAAACGCGTCGATGGCAAGCGCGTTCCAGGCGGTGATGATTTTGTCGTCGCGGCCCGGTCGCACACGTTTTTGACGGGCCTGTCGCAAAGCTTCGCGATCGGCGGCCAATTGCGTTTCCAAGACTTGGGGGGGCAAGTCCCAGGCGTTGGGATCCGTCGCGTGCAGACGGTTGGGGATCGAAGTACCTTCGAAGTTTCCGGCATCGGTGATGTCATAGATTTGGCAAAAACGATCGCTGCGTTCTTTGCCCAGCACCGCCGTCACTTCGCCGGGTTTCCAGACGTAAAATTTGCCTTCAACGCCTTCGCTATCGGCGTCTTCGCTGCAGTGCAGACCGCCGGACGGGTCGACCATGTCGCGTGCCATGTACCGCAGCGTGGCGTCCGCGACGGCGGCGAAGTGGCCGCTGCCGGTGACTTGGAAACCACGTGTGTATGCGGTCGCCAGCAGTGCGTTGTCGTACAGCATCTTTTCGAAGTGCGGCACCAGCCATTTGCTGTCGACGCTGTACCTGGCAAAACCACCACCGATGTGATCAAAGATGCCACCGGCGGCCATTTTATTCAGCGTCAATTCGCAGGCACCGCGATAATCGACGTTCGGTTTGACGGCGACTTGTGACAACAGCAACAACAAGTCGGTCGCATGAGGGAACTTGGGCGCGCCGCCAAAACCGCCGTCGTTGCGGTCCAGGACCCGGACCAACTGGTCGCAGGCTTGTCGGACGATACGGCGTGCCAGTTCGACGTCTTCGGCGGGCTGGTCGACCGAATCACCGGTGCCCTTGGCCAGTTGCGTCAATGCCGCGGTGATTTGATCCGCATGATGCACCACTTCATCGCGACGGTCCTGCCATGCCGCTGCGATGGCATCCAGAACTTGCGCGAAACCGGGCATCCCGGCACGCTGTGTCGGCGGCCAATACGTCCCGGCATAAAACGGACGCCGATCGTGATCCAGGAACACACTCATCGGCCAACCCCCACGGCCGCTCATCACCTGGACCGCGTTCATGTAAATCTGGTCGACGTCGGGGCGTTCTTCGCGGTCGACTTTGACGCTGATGAAGTAGTTGTTCAGAAACTCCGCGATCGCTTCGTTTTCGAAGCTCTCGTGTTCCATCACATGGCACCAGTGGCAGGCCGCGTAACCGACAGACAGAAAGATCGGTCGGTCCAGTTTCTTGGCCAACTGAAATGCTTCTTCGCACCAGGGAAACCAGTCGACCGGGTTGTCTTGGTGTTGCAGCAGATAGGGACTTAACGATTCGGCAAGTCGATTCGGCATGGTGTCCACGATGGGTGGCGGAATGGATGCGGGATCATGACACGCCGGCGCGACGCGCCCCCCGAAGCGGTTCGTCACGGTCGCGGCCGGGGGCGATTGGGGCACGAATCCGAAGAAGAATCAGACGTCCAGATTGCGGACGTCAAGCGCGTGCTTTTCGATAAATTCGCGACGCGGTTCGACCTTGTCACCCATCAACAACCGGAACATTTCGTCGGCCGCGCCGGCGTCGGTCAAGTTGACTTTGATCAGCGTTCGGTTTTCGGGATCCAAGGTCGTTTCGCGAAGTTCTTCGGCGTTCATTTCACCCAAGCCTTTGAAACGAGTCAGCTGTAGACCCTTTTCACCGGCGCTGCGGATCTCAGGCAACAGAGCGCGGAGATCGTCCAGAGGTCGGCGAACGTCGTCGCCACGCAGTAGTTCGAATCGCGGTGCGGTGGTTCCGGTGCGGTCGACCGGGATCAAGTCATCCAACCCGAAGCCGACAGGTTGCAGATCTTTCAATCCGCTGTTGATCGTGCGAACTTCGTGAATCTCTTCCAAGTGGGCCAGGTTCACGATCTCGGTGACTTCCTTTTGAGCGTCTTCGCCGTTTGCTTCGGCTTCGTCGGCTTCATTTTCCTCGACGTCCAGCACCAGATTGTTTGCGCTCAAGAATGCATCGACGTCTTCTTGGGAACCGAACCAGTGTTCGTCGTTGCCGGCGGTCAACAGGAATGTCGGCAGCTTTCCGGTCACCGGGTCCAGGCGAACGGCATGATTCTTAAGACTGGTGCCACGTCGTTCCAAGGCAACGATGGCATCCTCCATGGACGCCAGCGTGGTGGCCAGCGACCGCATCGTGTCGCCTTCGGCGCGGCGTCCGTCTTCGGATTCCAGTATCGAATCGGACAAACCGCGTTCCAGCAATCGTGTCCGCATTTCTTCATCGGTTTGGACGTAGTATCGATTGCGTCCCTGCTGCACGCGGTACAGCGGAGGTTGAGCGACGAACACGTGGCCGCCGGCGACCAAGTGATACATCTGGCGGTAAAAGAAGCACAACAACAGCGTCCGAATGTGGCTGCCGTCCACGTCGGCGTCCGTCATGATGACGACTTTGTTGTACCGCCGCTTGCTGATGTCTTGATCGGCTCCGATGCCGGTGCCGATGGCCTGGATCATCGACTGGACTTCTTCGTTGGCCAAGACCTTGTCTTCGCGCGATTTGTACGCGTTGATGATCTTTCCACGCAGCGGCAGGATGGCCTGGTATTCACGCATCCGTCCGCCTTCGGCCGATCCGCCGGCCGAATCACCTTCGACCAGGTAGATTTCGCACTCCTCCATCTTCTTGCTGATGCAGTCGCGAAGTTTTCCGGGCAAACCACCGCCGCCCAAAGCGTCTTTCCGTTTGCGAAGCAAGTCCTTGGCTTTTCGGGCCGCCTCGCGTGCCTCCGCTGCCAACAGGCCTTTGCGGACGATCGTCTTGGCGACGCGGGGGTTTTCTTCCAAGTACTTGGTCAGCTGTTCGCCAACGCCGCCGGCGATGATGCCGTCGACTTCGCCGTTGCCCAGCTTGGTTTTGGTTTGCCCTTCGAATTGCGGGTGCGGCACACGCACGCTGATCACTGTGGTCAGACCTTCGCGAAAATCGTCGCCGGTGGGCGTCGTGTTCTTGAACAGATTTTCTTTCTTGCCGTAATTGTTCAACGTCCGCGTCAGCGCGGTACGAAAACCTGAGACGTGCGTGCCGCCTTCGATCGTGTGAATGTTATTGACGTACGACTGGACGTTTTCAGTGAACTCGGTGCTGTACTGCATCGCGATTTCGTATTCGACCCCGTCGCGATTGCCGGTAAAGACGATCACGTCGCTGTGCAGGACGTCGCTGGCGCGATTGAGGTGTTCGACGAATTCGATGATGCCGCGTTCGTACAGAAAATCACCGCCTTCGCCGTTGCGTTCATCATGGAATTTGATGTGAACGCCACTGTTCAGGAATGCGAGTTCCTGCAGCCGTTTGGCCAGCGTGTCAAAGTTGTACTTGGTGGTGCTGAAGATTTGACCGTCGGGCTTGAACGTGGTCTTGGTGCCGGATTTCTTAGTGGCACGTCCCTTCTGGATCGGGCCGGTGGGGACGCCGCGTTCGTATTCCTGAGTCCACGTCGAACCGTCACGGCTGACTTCGACTTCGGCCCACTGGGACAGGAAATTGACGACCGTCACGCCCACGCCGTGCAGGCCGCCGGAGGTTTGATAGGCACCTTTTTCGAATTTGCCGCCGAATTTCAAGACGGTCATCACGCCCTCGAGCGTGCTGACCTCGCGGTCCAATTCTTCGGACAACTGGTCGTGACGAGTCACCGGAATACCGCGGCCGTCGTCTTCGACCGTGACGCTGCCGTCGGTATGGACGGTGACCGAGACGGTTTTGGCGAAGCCCGCCATCGCTTCATCGATCGAGTTATCCACGACCTCGTACACCAAGTGGTGCAGCCCGCGCCCGGTCGTGTCCCCGATGTACATCCCCGGCCGCTCGCGGACGTGTTCCAAGTCCGAAAGGTGCTGGAGGTCCTTGTCGGTGTATTCCGAATTGGCTGCCGGAGCCGCCGCGGCCGGTTGGCCGGCCGGTTGCTGGGCAGATTCCTGGGAATCGGGCGACTGAGGATCAGTGGGCTGTGGATCGGTTGACTGAGGATCGCTCATGAACGTCTGCGTTGAGGACCGAATCGGGGGCGGCGTGGGGACGCCGAAGAAGCCGCAATTCTAGCGGTTTGCAGCCCTTTTGACGATGCCGCCGGGGCGTCGGTGGGGTCCGGCCCCGGGGCGGGTGTTTCCGCAGTCTACGTCACCCGAAAACAGTCACCAAAGACATGAAAGGCCCGCCAAAACGGTCACCGGGGCTGGGAAGCCGGCCGGGGATCGATCCGAAGAGACGCGGGCCTATCGAGACGAATGGTGCAAGTATTTCTGGTACGCGGCGACGGCCAGTTCGTCACATCGTTCGTTCTCGGTGTGCCCCGCGTGGCCTTTGACGTGCCGAAACTTGACGCGATGCGTCTGCATCAATTCGTCCAGACGCTTCCACAATTCGACGTTCTTGACCGGAACCAATTTCGAGCCGTCTTTGCGTTTCCAGCCGCGACGTTTCCAACCGGCCATCCAGCTATTGATGCCCTGCCCGACATAGGTGCTGTCGGCGTGCAGGGTGACGTCGCACGGTTCCTTCAGCAATTCCAGGCCTTTGATGACGGCCATCAATTCCATCTTGTTGTTGGTCGTCGGGGTGTCCCCGCCGCTGCGTTCGACCTGTTTCCCCGTCGACCCGCACCGCAAAATGAACGCCCAGCCGCCCGGTCCTGGGTTACCGCTGCAGGCGCCATCGGTATACAAATCAACGGGTTTCATAGGGCATCGGTCGGTGTGGGGAAATGCGGTGGTGATCCGCTGTCGGTTTGCGGCGGACCATTGCTTGCACCGGAGCCGTTGGAGCCGGTGCCGGATGCTTGTTGCGGATCGTCGTCCCTGTTTGACGCAACGTGCGGTTGGGATGCGGTAAAGATGTCGGCGTTACGAAGTTCCCACGGCAGTGTCACCCAAAACGTGCTGCCACGACCCAGTTCACTTTCAAAGTCGACTTCACCGCCCAACAGCTTTGACAATTCGCGGACGATTGATAACCCCAGGCCGGTTCCGGCAAACTCACGGGTCAAGCCTTCGCCGTCCAGCACTTGCTTGCTTTGTCGGAACTTTTGAAAAATCACCGAATGATCTTCTTCGGCAATGCCGACTCCCGTGTCGCGGACGGACAACCGAAATTCATCGCCCAAGTTTTGAACGCCGATCGTGATGATGCCGCCTTCGGGCGTGAACTTGATGGCATTGCTGAGCAAGTTGTTCAGGATCTGTCCCAGCTTGCCGGCGTCCTGGTACGCGGCCGGCAAATCGTCCGGAATCTTTTGAATGACGGAGATGTTCTTTTCCTCTGATAGCGACCCGATCATGTCGCACTGAGCCGCAACGACGCGTTTTAAATCAAATTCGCCGCGTTTGACCTCCAATTTGCCTGCTTCGACCTTGGCCAAGTCCAAGATGTCGTTGATCATTTCCAGCAACAAGCGACCGCTTTTCTGAATGTTCGACGCGTATCGCCGCTGTTTGTCGTTCAGCGAATCGATGTCTTGTAGGACTTCGGAAAACCCAATGATGCTGTTCAGCGGTGTCCGCAGTTCGTGACTCATGTTGGCCAAGAAGTCACTTTTCAGCCGGTTGGCTTCGTACAGTTGCAAGTTCAATTGTGCAAACTGGTCGACACGCGCGTCCAGTTCGCGGTTGACGTCTTCGATCTGGGACTGCGTTTCGGTCAAGTGACGCAGCATCCGGTTGAAAGCGTCGGCCAATTCGCGGAACTCGTCTTCCGTGTCGATCAGTGCCCGCTGGCTGGTGTCCCCATGGGTGATGGCGTCACTGACGTCACGCAGGTGATACAGGGGTTGCAGAACCAGATAACGCACGATCGCATGCATCACATACAACGTTGCGGCAACGATCAGCATGGCCATCGCGATGATGATCGCACGGATCCCTTCGGTCGATGCGTTGGTGCCGCTGTTGGGCATCGTGACCTTCATCACCCGAAACGGATACTGTGCGGCACGGGCGACCGGGTCCTCGTCGCTGAGCGATTGATTGCTTTGTCCGATCGGGGCATGACAGGACACGCAAGTTTCATCAGGCCAGATCGGCGTGTACAGAACGTATTCGTTGTTGTCGACTTCTTCGCCCAAGGCGACAGGATTGCTGCCGGCCCCGATGCGGGCCATCGCTTCGTCTTCACCCAGGTCGATCGGATGAGTGATGTCGACGCCGCTGGATGCGATACGGTTGGCCAACCGTCGCCGAAACTCGGCTTCCAGGTTTTCCAATTTCCGCAGCAGTTCGGGCGACTCCGGTGCAAGCCGTGGTGGCAGATTGCTGAAGCCGGGTGAATCGGAATGATCCAGACCCAAGATCTGGAACCGCATCTTGTCGCCCAACAATTGCTTGTGCAGCTTTTCCAGGGCGGTCCGTTTCGTTTCCGCCGCCTCGCTGGCGAAATCCTGATCGTTCCAAAACGCCTGTTCGTGCAGCGTTTCCAGCGCGTGTGGCTTGAAGTCCAACGCGCGTTGCTTGGTCGTGTTCAGAACCAACCCGCGGGCCAACACCTGGACGACGGCGAACGCACCGAACATCAAGACCAACAGGGCCGAACCGAAGAAGAGCAAGCACTTGCGCTCCAGACTCATCGACGAGATCAAACTTTGCAGCAATCGGAGCATTGCGATGGGATCTGTCGGACGGAGACGCGGGCTTGGAAACGGAGCCGTCGAGTTTGACGAATCAGCGGGGCGGCGCGGAGACGAATTTCAGAGGGCTTGGGCTGACCTTACCGCCCGCAAGACCGTTTCAAACCCCTCTATCTTACCCATCCGGCGCTTCTTGCCGTTGTAAAGGGCCATAATTACAGTGAACCGGCAATATGGCCCTGTTGTTGTCTCCGTTCGCCGTCACGGCAGCGTCTTTGACCTAAGCTTTTGGGAATAACAGCCGGTCTATCCGTCGATTCACCCCCCAGAATTGCGGCCCCGCACGTCCGAAGGGGACCGTTTTCTACCTACTTCCGACCTTTTCGGCATCAATCCGGCGAGGAGCCAGAGAAAGATGAAACGCACGATCCGTCTCGTGGTCCGATGGACGCTCGTCCTTTGTTTGATCACAGTCCTAAGTATCAGTCCCGCCACAGCGGGGTGGTTACTGGAAAACCTGGGCAAGGGGCACGACGCGTGCGGCAGCCGTACCAAGGCCGCCCCCGCCGCTTGTTGTCCCACGCCGGTTTGCGATCCGGCACCCGTGTGCCAAGTGGCACCGGCATGCCCGCCCGCGCCCGTATGCCAGCCTGAACCGGAACCCTGCTGCGCTGCGCCCGCGGATCCCTGTGCGGACGTCGTCGCGACGCCCGTGATCCAAGGCGATTGCTGCGGCGCAACTGTTGTTGAACCGACCATCATCGAATCGGCACCGATCGTCGAAGGCGAAGTGGTCGCACCGCCGGCCGATGCCGTGGTGCCGCCGGCACCGGTCGAAGAACCGGCCGAAGCAATGGAGGCTGAAGAGCCGGCCGCTGACGACGAAGTCGCGACCGAGCCCGAAGCGGCACCCGCCGCGGAAGAATCGTTCCCCGAGCCGCCCGCCGAGACTGAGCCGCCCGCCGAGACTGAGCCGCTCGAAGCCGAAGAACCGGCGACCGAAAGCCCATCGGATGTTCCGGCCGAAGAACCTGTGATGGAAGAACCGCCTGTCGAAGAGCCAGCTGTTGAGGAACCAGCTGTTGAGGAACCAGCTGTCGAAGAGCCCGCCATTGAGGAACCCGCCGAAGCGGAAGCCCCGGCCGCTGAAGAAGCGATGGACGACCTGTTCGGTGAACCTGCCGAAGCGGAAGCCCCGGCTGCTGAAGAAGCGATGGACGACCTGTTCGGTGAACCCGCCGAAGCGGAAGCCCCGGCTGCTG
The DNA here is from genome assembly GCF_012290005.1 of Crateriforma spongiae. Taxonomy (NCBI): domain Bacteria; kingdom Pseudomonadati; phylum Planctomycetota; class Planctomycetia; order Pirellulales; family Pirellulaceae; genus Crateriforma; species Crateriforma spongiae. The sequence goes on along the minus strand of NZ_JAAXMS010000009.1, from coordinate 143,724 downwards.
AAGAGGCGATGGACGACCTGTTCGGTGAACCCGCCGAAGCGGAAGCTCCGGCTGCTGAAGAATCGATGGACGACCTGTTCGGTGAACCCGCCGAAGCGGAAGCCCCGGCTGCTGAAGAAGCGATGGACGACCTGTTCGGTGAACCCGCCGAAGCGGAAGCCCCGGCCGCTGAAGAGGCGATGGACGACCTGTTCGGTGAACCCGCCGAAGCGGAAGCTCCGGCCGCTGAAGAAGCGATGGACGACCTGTTCGGTGAACCCGCCGAAGCGGAAGCACCGGCTGCTGAAGAAGCGATGGACGACCTGTTCGGTGAACCCGCCGAAGCGGAAGCACCGGCTGCTGAAGAGGCGATGGACGACCTGTTCGGTGAACCTGCCGAAGCGGAAGCTCCGGCTGCTGAAGAGGCGATGGACGACCTGTTCGGTGAACCTGCCGAAGCGGAAGCTCCGGCCGCCGATTCGGAACTGGACCAACTGTTTGATACCCCGGACACCGCCCCGGCCGCCGAAGAATCGACCGACAGCTTGGGAGACTTGTTCGGTGACGAAGCCCCCGCCATGGAAGAAGCTCCCTCGGGCGAAGAGGGAACCTTGAACGACCTGTTCGGTGACCCGGCCGAAGAGGCACCGGCACCCGAAGGCGACAGCTTGGAAGACTTGTTCGGGGATCCGCCGGCCACCGAAGAACCGGTTGATGACTTGGACGATTTGTTCGGCGAACGTGAAGCTTTGGAACGTGCCGAAAATGAGCGTGAAGGCGTCTTCGATGACCTGTTCGGTGCCCCCGAAGAAATGACCCCGACCTCGGAGTCGGAAGAGAACGACGACTTTGAATTCTCCACCGATGATTTGTTCGGTGCGAATCGCAAAGCGGCTCCGGTGCAAGCAGACGTCGCAGCATCGTCGGCCGATGCCCAGGACGAAGAACGTGTCGCCGAAGTGGCCGAAGTCCAGCCGGCGGAAACCTCGCTGCAAGTCGTCAGCGCCAAACCGGTCGCCGTGGATCCGTTGTCCGAAACTCGCGTTCGCGTCTGGGTCGACAACACGGGCAACTTTAGCACCGAAGGTCGTCTGATCCAGATTTCGTCCAGCGAAGTTCGTTTGATGAAAGCCAATGGTCGCACCTGCACGGTGCCGCGTGAGCGGTTGTGCGAAGCCGACAGTGCCTATGTCTCGGCGATCGAGTCCAAGATCCAGCGATCGCGTCTGGCCATGGTTGCCGACAAGTAATCATGCCCTAGACGCCCAACGCACAACGGTAAATCGCATTCATCGCATTGACCGCTGTGCCTAGGCAAAACTGGCTAAAACCGAAGAATTGTATTCCGGTCCGGGCGTCCTGCTCGGACCGGTTTTTTTGTGCTCGTGGCGTCATGCATCGCCCCGGGGATTGAACCCGCATGAGTGAACACCATGGATGAAGACGCTGATTTGCCGATTCGGCTGAGCCATCACGATCCGCGTTGGCGTCAGGAATTCCAACAGATTCGCAGTGGCGTTTTGCAGTGTGGTCAGGGAATGATCACGCAGGTCGAACACATCGGCGGTACCGCGTTGCCGGGACGCATCAGCCAGCCGATCATCGATGTGCTTGCCGGAGTTCACGATGCGAACCAGATGGACGAAGCGGCCTTGTCGATCGAAGGGCTGTACTTTCGGCCTCTGCCACCACCCCACTGGGATTTGTCTGCGGTGCGGTTGATCAAGCCTCGCGGGGGACCGGTGACGCACCAGTTGTTTCTGATGCCCATCGGCACGCCGGCCTGGCATGCGGCGCTAGCGATTCGCGATCATTTGCGATCCGATACCGAAGCCAGCCTTCGCTTCGAAGACGCCAAAGTCGGCATTTGGAAGCGGACGGGCGGCGATCCGGAGGACTATCCGCGTGCTAAAGACGGCGTGTTCACCCATCTGATGGAACAATTGAACTTACCGTAACGTCGGGCTGATCGTCCAATCATCGGCGGGGCTGAAAGCCGGCGGTCGGGTTATAATCGCCTTTGACGTTGTAACGATGCCGACCGTTTCCCACTTGCCAATCAATCACATGGCACGCAGCCGCCTTGGGCCCCTGGCCATTGAAACGAAGCTCGGGGACCACCCATCGCGCAGTTCCGTTTGGCGGGCCATTCATCTGAAACAGAAGGCCGCCGTTGCCGTCAAAGTCTTCAATGTTCCGTTCGGCGGAACGCCGGAGACCCGCGCCGAATTCAAGTCGGAGTGGGACCAGCTGAAAACGATCCGGCATCCCGGCATTGCCAAGTGCTATGGCGGTGGATTCGAACAAACCGATGCGTATTTGGCTTACGAGCTGATCGACGGTGAAACGCTGGATTCGATGCTGATCCGTCGGGACCGCCTGCCTTGGGAAACGGTTCTGGATCTGGCCGAAGGCATCGTCGACGCGCTGGAATATTTGCACGAGCGGCAGATGTATCACGGTCGGTTGCAGCCGGACAAAGTGATCGTTGCGGGGCTAAGTCCGATCTTGGTTGACATGCGACTTGCCCGTGGCGACGGACCCTTTCAAACCGGCCGACCGCTGGAGGCGCATGAGCTGGCGTACCGCGCCCCGGAAACCGTGGATGATGACGCCGCGACCGGTGTAAAGTCGGATTTGTACGCGTTGGGCGTGATCATGTATCGATGCCTGACCGGTCGTTTGCCGTATGACGCCGATACGCCGACCGAGATGCGTGATGCGGTGCGTCATGCCGCGCCGACATCCCCGGCAACTGTGGTGATGGACTTGCCGGTTTGGATGGACAAATTGGTCGGCCAGTTGATCCACCCCGAATCGGCATCACGGCCGGCGGGCGCGGCCGCGGTCAAAATGGGGTTGGCCGAGGTGCGAAAGCGATCGATGTCTCGGGCTGGTGTCGCCGAACAGGTTTCTTCGGGTTTCAGTCCCGTACAGATCGGCGATCAGAGCCAGCGTGACGAAGCCCGGGTCTTGTTGGGACAACAGATCGTTGACTTGGACGACGATCAGCCTGTCGATGATGCGTCGTGGTACGACCAGTGGTGGGCGTTGCTGCTGGGCCTTGCCGCGATCATCGGATTGCTGGCGTATTTCATGTGGCCTCTTGGCGAAGACCAGATGCGTCAGCGGGCCGAAGACCTGTTGGCCGAGGGGACGCGCGGCGCCAAGATCCAAGCCAAAATCAGTTATCTACAGCCGATGCTGGACAAATTCCCCAACGGTGAACACGCAACTTGGGCCGCGGACCAAATCGAGCAAGTGGAAATGGTCGAAGCGGAGCATTTTCTGTCGGTCAAGATGAAGCGTAATTTGCCTCTGCGTGGTGAAGGCGAACGATTGTACGCCGAAGCACTGCAGTACCAGCGGTTCGGCGACGATGCATCGGCTCTTGCCAAATACCGCAGCATCGTCACGCTGTTGGCCGATCAAGATCAGTACCGGGCATTCGTGAACCTGGCGCGGCGTCAGATTGCCCAGATTGAATCGACCGGCCAAAAAGGTGGCGAAGCGGCGGGAATCATCATCGCAAAGATGAAGGAAGCCGATTCGGCATACCGAAGTGGAAACGTCATCGCGGCCCGAAAAATCTGGTATAGCATCATTGATTTGTACGCCGACAACGCGGCCGTCGCGCCCCTGGTTCAACAAGCCCAAGACCGCATCGAGGCGGTGGCGTCCGGGGCGAATTGAATCAACCGCAACACGGCTGGTGCGCAACCGTTGCACGTATCGGCGGCCCTGGCGGTCGGCGGTCCCGACGGTTCCCATTTCATCCACAGGACTTTCGACGTCATGTCGCCGACCGAACCTCAGGACGCATCGGACGAACCGATTTACGAAGCCACGGTCGTGCACCCGGAACATGGCCCGTCGACGTCCAGTCAGGGCGTGACACAAAGCAAGGCGGCCGTGTTGGCGGTGCTGTTCTTGGTCGCGGGTGTTTTCGGTGTTCCGTTGCTGTGGATCAACAAGCGATTCAATACGGCCGAGCGAATCTTGTGGACCGTCGTCGTGACGATTTACACATTCCTGTTGGTGTGGATTGCCTACAGCGTTGTCATGTGGTCGCTGGACCAAATCGCTGCCAGTCGATTGGGTCAGTGATGCCGTGGTGAATTGAATCGGTCAACGCACACAGCGATAAACGAATGCTGGCGGCAAATTGGCCCACGCGGTAGGGCTGCGGTGGACGCTGGAAAAGTTCTGGTCCAACCGTCGGCGAAACCGCTGACCGGCTGGCAGGATGACGCCTTGCCAATAAGCAAACGTGACGAATTGCCCGCCGGGACGCAGCACCGCCAATGTCGCATCCATGATTTCTTGTTGCAGCGAATCGGGAAACGAAGCCCAGGGCAGCCCACACAAAATGGCGTCGACGTTTTGCATGTCGTGTTGTCGGCAAAGTGCTTGCACATTGGACGCACTGTCTTCGACGACGTTCACACCGGGGCAACGCTGTCGCGTGGTGGCGGCCAGTTCCGGGGAACGCTCGATCGCAAAAAAGCGTGCTTCGGGATGGAGTCGATCGGCAATGGCTTCGGTAAACACCCCGGTGCCCGGACCATATTCGACGACATTGCGGATTGATTCCCACTTGATCCAGTCGGTCATTCGATCCACCAACTGACGTCCGCTGGGCGCGATTGCCCCCACCTGCGTGGGCGATCGGATGAAATTTTTCAGGAACGTCAGGGTGTCGGACATCGTGTCGGGCAATCGTTGGGGCGGCGGCGTAGGCGAACTTCGGGCGGCCGCGTTTCGGGAATCGCCTGGACCGTGTCACGTCAGGGCTGGGGCACCGACGGCGGCGGTTGAAGCGATGTGGGGCTGGCCAACAGGTATCCCGCCCAAAACAGCGGTTGTCCACCGGTGACCCCTTCGCGTTTATGTTCGGACTGTGGGATTAACGGTTCGGCCGCCGGATCCAATTCGGTCTCTTTCAGCACGCTTTTGGCCCGCTGCCATGCGCCGACCAGACCCAGGAAGGGAATTTCCGGCAACAGTTCGCTCAAGGCCGTGGCGGTCGATTGGCCTCCCACCGCCCAGCGAGTGATCATCACGTCGCGGACGCCGGCGGCTTGCAACGCCGTGATCGTCATGAACAGTTCGTCACCGCCGCCCAGTTTTCCGACGCCGACGGGCGTACGGAAACCGGCCAGGACGACCGACCGTGGGCTGGGCCCCGGCAAACGCATCCAACCGTCCAGCGATCCCATCGGGGAAGCCCCGTCGTAGGCCCCGACGTTGAACGCCAGCGGACGTTTCAGATCCGGCGCTTTGGCCGCGGCGACGGCCAGCACCGAAACGCTATCACCCAGCAATCCGCTGGGCATCTTGTCTTCGACTCCCAGGCGTCGTGATTGTTCCAGTCGCCCCAATACCGATTCGATCGCGGCTTCATTCGCTTGGCGATCTTGGGGTTGAAAGAACGAACCACCGACGAAGGCGATCGGTCCATTGGCGGCTGTCGGTGCGGTTGGATGGAATGCCGACCCCGGTGTGGTGGCGTAACGCACCGAAAGGGCGTCTCCCAACATGACGTCATCGGCTTCATCGACGGGCAACAATTCGAACGGCAGGTACCACAACAGACCGTCCGGAACGATGACCACTTCTTGCAAACCTTTCAGGTCTTCGATGCGTGAATCGGGAAACAGACGCTTCGCCAACTTGCCGGCCGCTGATTTCCAGTTGTCGTTTTCGGGCAGCCGTTTGCCGCGGCTTTTCATCGCTCCGATTTCACGCAGCACCATGGCGACTTCGTTGCCCAATCGGTTCGCCCCGGCAACCGCCCATATGTCGGTTTCGCCTTGGAACGTCAGGGTGGCGATGACGCCGGTTCCCACACGCGTAAAAGTCACCAGCGCGCGCCCTGCCGGGATCTGGTCGGCCAGCGGCGTGGGATCGGCGGGCGCCGGAATCACCCGCGGCAATGTTCCACGGTTCAAAGCGATCTGAGTCGCCAAGACCTCTTGCTGGTTGCCCTTCACCGTCGCCGCATCGGCATCCAGGGGGACGGCCTGTCCGGCCGCGTTTCGCAAAGGATCAAATACGGGGCCCGCATCAGCCAGGAATTTCACCGCTTCGGTCGGCAGGATGGTTTCAGGGGCAGTCGCAAGTTGACGCACCTGAGCGATTCGGCCGCCCAGTGGCAAATGACGCAAGAAGCGGTCGGCCAAGACGACGTCCAGACGCCGCAGAAATTCGCGACCATCGGTGTCGTTGGCGGCCAACCGTAGCCACAAGTCGAGCGCCGTTGATTTGTCCAGCATCGTGATCGCCATCGCGTCGACCGGGTCACGTCGCCAAACCTCCGCCGGAGCGGCGGCACAGTAGCGTTGCAACGCTTCGTCGCCAGCGGTGGCCCCACGAGTCGCTGTGGTGGCTTGGACGATCAACGACAGTTGCGACACGCGGGGCATCGACGTCACGCTGCGCCGACCGAACGAATGGTTCAGTGCGAACTTGGAAAGGCTGGCCAGCGATTGGTCCAGCTTGCTGGCGCCGGATCCTGTGCTCTGAAGCGTCGTTCCCTGCAAGGCCGCCAACCTGGATGCAACGTAGGCACCATAAGCATCGATGCGTGGTTGGACCACATCACGACGCGAGGACAAAGTCTGTGCTTGGCGGATCAATTCCAAAGCCGATGCCGCGTCGCCCGCGGTGACCGCCGCGTCGGCCGCAGCCACCAAACAGTGCAGCGCCGCCAAACGCGATTCGCGACCGATCGCCAACGCCGCGGTTTTGCAGAACGTGGCGACAGCAACGGCATTGGCGGATGTCGCGCATCCCGCGGCCAACTGAGCGGCTTCGCCGACCAACTCCGGTTGCTCCAGCGCCGCGGCGGCATTGGCGGTCATTCGAGCCTTGGCGGGTGTCGCCGACCAATTGTCCGTTCCCGCCGTCGCATAGGCGTCGCACAGCATCAACGCGCCGGCCAGCGGATGCACACCGCCCTGCACTGTCGAGTATTTGGAAACATCCGACATGACGCGACCATCGTCCATGACGCCCAAGCGTTCACAGGCACGCATCGAACCGATCAAGGTCTTGCCCAGAACCGAATTTAGTTCCGACGGATACTTTGTCGATTCCAACGCATCGGTGCCCAGCGGGTCTTGATTGCTGAGCGGGCCCATCAAGACACGACGCCGAAAGGATGCCAGAGCGATGCCACGCATGACTTCGACGGCATCGATCGATTTGATATTCAATTGTTCAAACGATCCGCCCTGGGCGATTCGCTGTTCGGTGGCCTGTTCGCCCGACAAGAATGAAGTCTTGCGGGACAACGTCAGCACCCGCACCGCCGCCGCCTCGGGCCAAAGTCCGCGCGTCGGAGATCGCACCGCACCGGGTTGGACCAGTTGGTCCCAGTCCACACGGCCCAGCCATCCACGGTGACGCGCCACCAACTGGAACACCTGATCCAGCGCGGCCCGGCAGGCGGGAAGATTGCCGGCGTGCCAATGGCACTCGGCGGTCATCGCCAAGACGGGGATCGAATCAATCCAGCGGCCGTTGATGTCTCGCCGGCAACGTCCCAAGGCGACATCAAACCGGTCCATCGCCAGTTCCAGGTCACCGTTGCGATAGTCCTGCAGCGCGACGTAATAGAATTCGTTCGGGTAGGTTCCGCTCGGTTCGCTGCCGGGAAATCCGACGACCGGTTGGGCCTGGACATCAACCAACGACACCGCAACGACGACCAGAGCAAGCAGGGCTGGGGTGGCGGAGTGGCGAACCATGGACAGTTTCCGCAGGTGGCAAGAGTGACAGAGAGGACGTTCCGCAGTGGGGCACGTCACGATGCTTTTCGCGGGACCGGATGTGATCCACACCGGCGGTGGCGGAAGCAACGGACGGGGCGGACCGGACCCGTGCAGCGATTTCGAAAAGAACCATTCAGTCTAACCGGTTCGGCGGCGCGGTCGAAATGTTTCGCCGCGCACGAAAAAAGCTCGGCCGCTGACGCGACCGAGCTTATCGATTGTGGCTGTTACAGCGATGCTTTCGACCCCGGTCCGCTTGTGACGCGGTGGTCACGGGCGGGGCGACAGCCATGCGAACATCAGTTCAGCATTTCTTGAACATGCTTCATGACGTCGGCGATGTCGATCGCGTCGGCCTTGTAGGTGTGCGATGCCACCACTTGGCTTTCGTTGGCGACCACGATCGCTACTTCCGCGTCCTCGGGGATCTTGTAGCTGGACGGGCCGTTGGCGTCATCCGACACCACGACGGGGATGTTCTTCGCCTTTGCGGCGCTGGCGAACTTCTCGCCGCTCTTCTTCATCTTCTCGGACTCGCCACCGATCAGGGTCACCAGACCCTTCAGTTGCGCGTCTTGGTGTGATTCCACGGCCTTGTCCAACTTCTGAACAAACTCGGGCAATTTACCTTCGGTGGTGCGGGTGAACACCATCACCATCGGTCGCGATCCATAGCGGCAGCGATAGCAAAGCTTTTCGCCGACTTCGACGCCGTCTTCCTCGGCACCGGCAACTTTGGTCACGTGGAAGGCACCGATTTGCGAACCTTCTTCCAGGCATTGGCCTGACTGGCAATCGTCTGCAAAAGCGGTCGTGCCCAACATCGCAACGCTCAACGCGGCACCCAGAAACAACTTGGTCATGCTCAGATTCTCCAAACTCTTTGGAAAGGACTTTAACGGGGGATTCGGGATCGACGGCGACCCGACGATCGGGCCTGTGCCGTTCCCAGCGGCCTGACGCTTTCAATGTCCAGGCGGTGCGTCAACCCGCCACGCTGACGGCACAATAGGGGAAAGTCTAGGGATTTCGCGAAACGTACGCATAGTACGCACCAAAAACTTCACCCTCGGCGGTTTCGAACAGGGCCGACATTTGGGTTTGGCCGGCCGGCAATTGCATCGTCAAAACGACTTCTTTGTCGCCCGGCTTCACCGAGGTTTCCGCCGTCGATTCGCCGATTTTGACGCTAGCATTCACCGGTGAAATCGCCTTGCCGGGCCGGGTACGGTACGCGGCCACACCGGGCACGTCGGCTCCGGGCGGCAGCGATGCATTGATCGCCCGATCCGCTTCCTCGGGCCAGCGACGCAGCCGAATCGTGTACTCGCCCGCTTCGGCCACGTCGACGTTCCAAAATCCTGTATTGGCGTCGCCGTTGACGGCCGATCGCACGTGAGCCTGGTTCCACGGCGTGCTGCCGGTTGTGATCCAGTCGTGACAGGTCAATCGAACAATCGGGGCTTGTTCGGCACCCAACGCGATGTACGTCGATTGCGCGAACGTCGGTTCCAGTTCGGCCCACCAGCGTTCATAAAAATCGGTCAGACGCGATACGACATCGGGATACCGCGGTGCGACATCGGTGGTCTGTCCAGGATCCGACGCAATGTCATACAGTTCTTTGCCATTGATCAGCCGCCACTGTGTGGTCATGACACTGGACTTGCGCCACTTGATCGGGTCTTTGACCCGTTGCGAATCGGTGACCAAGATTCGGTCCGGCCAATCTTTCGCCGTACTGGGATCGCTCAACAGTCCCGTCAAACTGGTTCCGTCGAATTTCACACCCGATGGTGTCGTCAAGTCACACAGATCGATCAATGTGGGCAAGACGTCGACATGGGCCGTGATCGGCTGGACATCTTTTCCACCGGTCAAACCGCCACCAGGCCAGCGAATAAAGAACGGAACACGGTGGCCGCCGTCATACTCGCTGCCTTTGCCCGCCTTCATCCCGGCGTTGAACAATTTCCATCCCGATGATGATCCGTTATCGGTCGTGAAGATGAAGATCGTGTTTTCGGTCAGTCCCAGATCATTCAAGTAAGCCCGCAGTTGACCAACGTTATGGTCGATGTTGGCGATCATCCCGAAGAAGTTCGCCAGCGATACGCTTTGATCCGCATACGGAGCACTGAACTCCTCCGGTGCATGCATTGGTCCGTGTGGAGCGTTCGGTGCGATATAGGCAAAGAACGGTTGGCCGTCATCGTGACATTCTTTGATGAATTGCTTGGCATGACCAAAGAAAACATCGGTGCAAAACCCTTCCACCGGTTTGGGGGCACCATTGTGGTAATAGCTGCCGTCAAAGTAAGCGTTGTCCCAGTAATCCGGGGTCTGGCCGACGCCGCCACCGCCGTGGCACAGAACTTCGTCGAAACCGCGGTCTTGTGGTCGATAGGGATAGTTGTCGCCCAGGTGCCACTTGCCAAACATTCCGGTCTTGTATCCGGAATCGGAAAAGACGTCGGCCATCGTGACTTCGTTGTCACGCAGCATCGACCGCCCCATGATCGTGTGCCAAACACCGGTGCGATTGGTCCAGTGTCCGGTCAAGAAAGCGGATCGCGTCGGCGAACATGTTGGCGAAACGTGGTAATCCGCCAAGCGAACCGATTCGGCATACAGGCGATCCAGTTCCGGCGTCTTCAGCACCGGGTTGCCGTGGCATGACAGGTCACCATAACCCTGGTCATCGGTGATGATCAGGACAACGTTGGGACGGTCCGCGGCCTGGCACGCCAGCGTGATCGCGGCCATCGCCAGGGCTAGAAACAAATGTCGCATGGGAATTTAGGCCAAAAGAAAGGGGCAATTCCGTGGGCGTTTCCGTTGGACAGGAACGCCGACGATCGCCAGGCAGGCGATCGATCGGAGGTGGGAGAAGCCGCAATTCTAGTCCCTGGCCACGTCGGTCGCATGCCACCGTTGGATTGCCGCCACCGGTCCATGGCCGCCACCGTGCCTGTTTTCGATTCCGTGCAGGTTTTGCCAGTGACCGACCTCAAGCCGATCCCGATTCGTCGCCGGTCAGTTCGGGAAACACCGAATCGTCCAAGTCCTGGCGTTTGACGATCGATTTGATCCGCAGCAAAAAATCGCTCTTGTAATTGGCGACCTGCTGTTCGGTCGTGCCCGTCGTCTCGGCAACCTGCTTGTTGGGCATGCCGGTGACGAACAACAGTTCCAAGACCTTCAGCTTGACGAAATTTCCCGATTCCTTCCAACGAGCGATCTGTTCTTCGATCGCCTGGCGAACGGCCTGTTCCTCGATTCGCTTACGCTCGACACTGCGGACAATCGAACTGGCCACGCGCGCCGAACCGACCGGTTCGATCGCGCGGCTGGCGTCGTCACTGCCGCGTGCGTGCAGTTGCAACGCGGGTCGGCGGCCTTCGCGGCGAAGGTGGTCGGTCAGCTTGTAGGCGCAAATGGAAAACAAATAGCTTTCCAGCGGCCGCGCGCCGTCATAATTCGGCAGGCTGACCAGGAATCCGACAAAGGCCTCTTGGACGATGTCTTCGCTGGTCGCCCGGTTTCGAATGCGGCTGTCGGTGTAGGCCAGCAGCCGACCCTCGTAGCGCTCGATCAGCTTGGCCCAGGCGTCCGAATCGCCTTGGCGGATTTGCTGGATCAGAAAGCGATCGACGTCATGGCCGCTGGTGTCGTTCATGCCCACACGCTAACCGGTAAGCGGTGTTTTCGCCACTGCGGGTGGCTGATGGGATGCTCGAAATTCCCGTCCAGAAAAGACGGATTCACGTCGGTTGGAACCGCTGATTGCGGCGGGCCAGATAGGCTTGCCAGACCATCCGCACGCCGACGCTGCGGAACGGACGCCAAGATTCGGTGCGTCTTTCCAGTTCGACGGGATCGCCGTAGACGCCGTCGTCCAACTCGGCCAACCCCTTCACCAAGGCCAAGTCGCCGTGGGGCAGCACGTCCGGACGCAGCATCGCCATCATCAGATAGACCCCCGCGGACCAATCACCCAGCCCCAGACGGTCGGTGATCTGGCGGCGCACTTGGTCGTCCGGCATCGTTCGCAAAGCCGGAATGCGAAAGCGACCGGCGATCACGTCGTCGGCAAGCGAAACGGCATAGCGGGACTTCTGGCGACTGAAACCGACCGCCTGCAATCCCGGTTGGCCGGCCGCCACGACCCGCGTCGCGGTGACTCCGTCGGGCATCGACCGGGCTAAACGCTGGAAGGTCGACCGCGCCGAAGACAGCGATACCTGTTGTTCCAAGATGATGCGGACGAACGTCCTGAATGTTTGCGGACGTTTCCACAGCGGTGGCGGGCCGTGCGTCTGCAGGACTGCGGCCATCACCGGATCGCCGTCGGCAATCGCTTCGGCCGCAACCCGAATCGTCGTTGCGTCCAGGCGACGTGGTGGCCGATCGCCCGATCCGACATCGTCCTTCACGCCTACACCAACTGGTCCAATTCCGCCGTCAACGCTGCGAAGCGATCCAGCGTGGTCTGCACCGGTTGCGGGTGCGTCATGTCGACGCCGGCGTCACGCAAAAGGTCCAGCGGGTCTTTGCTGCATCCGCCTTTAAGGAACGAAAGGTAGTCACCGAGTTCTTGCTCGCCGCCTTCCAGCACGCGAGTGGACAATGCAACGGCGGCACTCAAGCCCGTGGCGTACTTGTACACATAGAACGCACGATAGAAGTGTGGGATGCGGAAGCATTCCAGTTCCAAGGATTCGTCGATGACGAAATCAGGGCCAAAGTAGGCGTCCAACAATTCACGATAGGCGGCACGAAGCGATTTGACCGTCAAGGGTTCGCCGGCCTCGCACATTTCATGCGTCTTCTTTTCAAATTCCGCGAACATGGTTTGACGCACCACTGTTGCGCGGATGCTGTCCAGTTCGTTGTTGATCAAGTACGCACGCTCGTTGTCGTCGGCCGCATGGTCCAGCATGTAACGAGTCAACAATTGTTCGTTGAACGTGCTGGCGACTTCGGCCACAAAGATCGTGTAGTTGTAATACTGAAACGGCTGCTCCAATGCCGAGTACCAACTGTGCATGGAGTGGCCGGCTTCGTGTGTCAACGTAAAGACATCATTCAGGACTTCTTCTTTGAAGTTCATCAGAATGTAGGGGTCGCCGTCAAAGCTGCCACAGCTGAACGCGCCGCTTTGCTTTCCGCGATTGGGGAACCGGTCGGCCCATCGGCCACGCAAGCCTTCGGCCAACGTGTCGACATAGGATTGGCCCAAGGGTGCAAGCGATTTCAGAACAACATCGACCGCTTGGTCCCAAGTGTGGTGCTTTTCCACATCACTAAGAATCGGCACGTAGGTGTCATAGTGGTGCAGATCGTCCAACCCCATTTTGCGGCGCCGGACATCAAAGTAATGGTGCACGGCCGGTAAGGCGCCGCGAACCGCAGTGATCAAATTGTCATAGACGTCCGTCGGCACATTGTCGGGGAACAACGCGGATTCCAAACTGCTTTCGTAATTGCGCGCACGAGCGTAATAGACGTCTCGCTGGACGCTGCCGGCCAGGGTTGCGGCCAACGTGTTTTCGTGTGCTTGGAATTGTTCGTAATATTGATTGAATGCGGCCTTTCGCACGCCACGATCCGGGCTTTGCAAGAACTGTGCGAAGCTGGCGTGTGATAGCTCTTGCCGGCGGCCCTTGTGATCAGTGATGTGCCCGAATTTCAAATCGGCATCATTCAATTGGCGGAACGCATTGCCGGCGGCCGAAGCCATTTCGCCCTGCATCGCCAACAAACGTTCTTCGCGATCGCTCAGGGTGTGCGGACGAAATCGCAGCACTCGTTCCAGCTGCAAACGGTACGGCTGCACCGCCGGATCGTCCATCAATTCGTCCATGCGTTGCGGATCAATTGCCAGCAATTCGGGGCGCATGAAGCTGGCCGCCTGGCCCGCACGAACGGCCAAGTTTTGGAAACGCGACTTCATCGCCTGCGCATCGCTGTCGGTCTGGTCTTCGGTCGTCTTCAAAAACGCGTACGTTCCCAGCCGCTCGGCGATCTGATCAAAGTCGCGGTCGAAATCCAAAGCCGCGACCAAGGTGTCGGTGGATTCCCCCAAACGTCCCTGAAAGGTCGCGAACGTTTCGATCATCCCGTCCAGCTTGGCAAAGTCCGCTTCCCACGTTTGGGCATCGGCGTACAGGCTGCTCAAATCCCAACAGTGTTCGGCCGGGACGTCTTGGCGTTGTGGCAGCGATTCGGTCGGCATGGTCGAAGATGATGAGGACATGGCAATCGGATTCGGAAGGGTTCACTTTCGTGGGATTCGATTCAAGCGGCTGGTTTTACAACATCTGTGTCAGGCTGTCGCACCCTCTGAAGCGGTGATCAATCGTTGGCGCCCCGCAGAGGCATGTCTGCGGCGGACGATTATCCGGTGGCGGCAATGGTTCGACGCCGGGGTGCAATTTCCACGGGAATCTGTCGGCCCGCGAACGGAATTTCCTGATGCGTTTTGTCGCACCGGGATTTGTTTGATCATTCGTCGCGTGGAAACCGAACACGTACGATGGCTCGGTTCGCTAATGTGAACACTGCCATAGGAACCACCGGCATCAGTGGATTGGTCGTCATCGCACGCGTCTCGACTCGGGGGTGTGACGTTTTGCACGGTTGGATCGATCGCGGGCATTTCCTATGGTGCGTCGTGTCTCGGCATTCCCCACACCGCCAGCACGTCTCATGTGATTCGTGTTGATCTCGGAAGTTTCCCTTCCGATTTCGCAGGTGCCCCGAAGCCGTCGGATGAAAGGTCAGATCAAACGATGTCCGAACCGCAGTATGTAACCGTCGATGGCAACGAAGCGGTTGCCAGAATCGCTCACTTGGCCAGCGAAGTGATCGCGATCTATCCCATCACCCCCGCGTCGTCGATGGGGGAATTGGCGGATCAATGGACTAGCCAGGGCAAACGGAACGTGTTCGGTGTTTCGCCCACCGTGATCGAAATGCAAAGCGAAGCCGGTGCCGCCGGCACAGTTCACGGCGCGCTGCAGGCCGGAGCATTGTCAACGACGTTCACCGCGTCGCAGGGTTTGCTGCTGATGATTCCGGAGATGTACAAGATCGCCGGACAGTTGTTGCCCACCGTTTTCCACGTTGCCGCACGGTCCTTGGCGACACACGCGTTGTCCATCTTTGGCGATCACAGCGACGTGATGGCGGCTCGCGCGACGGGCTGGGCCATGTTGTGTTCCGCTGGCGTTCAAGAAGCACAAGACTTTGCGTTGATTTCGCACGCCGCAACGCTGCAAGTACGCGTGCCCTTCTTGCACTTCTTTGACGGATTTCGAACGTCCCATGAAGTGTCCAAAATCGTCCAGATCAGTGAAGACGACGTTCGCGCAATGATCGATGAAGACGCCGTCGCGGCGTGTCGCGATCGCGCGTTGACGCCGGATCACCCGGTCGTCCGTGGCACGTCACAGAATCCGGATGTGTTTTTCCAGTCTCGCGAAGCGGGCAATCTGTACTACTGTGGTCTCGGCCACATGTTACAGGCGACGATGGACCAGTTCGCCAAACTGACCGGTCGCCAGTATCACCTTTACCAATACGAAGGTGCCCCGGATGCCGATCGCGTGATCGTGATCATGGGCAGCGGCACCGGCGCCGTTCGCGAAGCCGTCCAGCGTCTGAATCAACAGGGCCAAAAGGTCGGCGTCTTGTCGGTCAAGCTGTATCGTCCATTGGACGCGCAACGTTTGATCCAAGCGTTGCCCGATACGGTGAACAGCGTCGCCGTGCTGGACCGCACCAAAGAACCGGGCGCGATCGGCGAACCCTTGTATCAAGACTTCGTTGTCGCCTTGGACGAACAGTGGACCGAAACGCATCGGCACCGCGCCGAAAATCCGCCACGGGTAATCGGCGGTCGTTACGGGCTTTCGTCCAAAGAATTCACACCCGCCATGGCGGCGCGAGTCTTCGATGAATTGACCCAGACCAGTGCCAAGAAGCATTTCACGATCGGGATCTACGACGACGTGACCCGGTTGAGCCTGGATTGGGACGTCGATTTTTGCACCGAGTCCGACGCCGTTACACGCGCCGTCTTCTACGGATTGGGCAGCGACGGAACCGTCGGGGCCAGCAAAAATACGGTCAAAATCATCGGTGAAAACACGCCGCTGTATGCCCAAGGCTATTTCGTCTACGACAGCAAAAAGTCGGGATCCACCACGGTTTCCCATCTGCGTTTCGGCCCCCAACCGATCGATTCCACGTATCTGATCGACGAAGCAACGTTTGTCGGCTGTAACCAGTTTCCGTTCATGAAACGTTTGGACGTGCTGAAATCCGCTTCGCGCGGCGCGACAGTGTTGCTGAACAGCCCCTACGACGCCGATCACGTTTGGGACCAACTGCCGGCCACCGCACAGCAGCAGATTCTGGACAAAGACCTAAGCCTGTACGTGGTGGATGCCTATAGCGTCGCGAAGAAAGCGGGCATGGGCAATCGAATCAACACGATCATGCAGACATGCTTCTTCGCCTTGTCGGATATTTTGCCGACCGAACAAGCCGTCGACTTGATCAAAGAATCCATCCGCAAAACGTATGGCAAACGCGGCGATGAAGTCGTTCAGAAAAACTTTGGCGCGGTCGACGCGGCCATCGAAGGCCTGGAAAAAGTCGAGGTGCCCGGCGAAGTCACCACGACCCTGCAACCCATGCCCGCGGTTTCGGGCGACACGACAGAGTTTGTTGATCTGGTCACGGCCCAGTTGATTGCCGGGGCCGGTGACTTGTTACCCGTCAGTGCCCTGCCCGTCGACGGTACGTTCCCGGTGGGGACGTCCAAGTTCGAAAAACGCAGCATCGCCCAAGAACTACCGATTTGGGATGCCGATCTGTGCACCGCGTGTGGGCTGTGTTCCCTGGTTTGTCCTCACGCGGCGATTCGTGCCAAGGTCTATCCTGCTGAATTGCTGGTGGATGCACCGGAGTCCTTCGCGTCGGCGGCTTGGAAAGACAAAGCATCGCCCGGCCAAGCGATGACGATCCAGGTTTCTCCCGACGACTGTACGGGGTGCCGTGTTTGTGTGGACGTTTGTCCGGCGAAAAGCAAAACGATCGAAAATCACAAGGCGATCGACATGATGCCGATGCGGGATCATGCCGACGTGGAACGAAAGAACTATGGGTTCTTCGAATCGATTCCGGAGTTCGAACGATCCTCCGTCAAGCAAACAACGGTCAAGGGAGCTCAGCTTCTGAAGCCATTGTTTGAATTCTCCGGTGCATGCAGTGGTTGCGGTGAAACGCCGTACATCAAGCTGATGACGCAATTGTTCGGGGATCGTGCCGTGATCGCCAATGCGACCGGATGTTCATCGATCTTCGGCGGCAATCTTCCGACCGCACCGTGGACCACCGACGATGAAGGTCGCGGTCCGGCTTGGGCCAATTCGTTGTTCGAAGACAACAGCGAATTCGGATTGGGCATACGCTTGTCGATCGATCACCAACGGCAACAGGCCGAACACCTGTTGCGGTGCATGCAACCCAAGGTGGGTGACGAACTGGTCGACGCGATCATCGCCTTTCATGGTGGCCCGGAGGCACAAGTCGAACAGCAACGTCAGCGAGTCGGGCAGTTGAAGCAGGCGTTGTCGGGCTTGGGGGACGATCCCATGGCCGCAGATCTGTTGGAACGCGCCGACGCATTGGTGCCCAAGAGTGTTTGGATCGTGGGCGGTGACGGCTGGGCTTATGACATTGGTTTCGGCGGTTTGGATCATGTGATTTCCACCGGTGCCAACGTCAACATCCTGGTGCTGGATACCGGCGTGTATTCCAACACAGGCGGCCAAAACTCCAAAGCCACGCCGCGTGCGGCCACCGCGAAGTTCGCCGCCGGCGGCAAGGCCGGACGCAAGAAGGACCTGGGCATGATCGCGATGTCCTATGGCAACGCTTATGTGGCCCAAATCGCGATGGGGGCCAATCCGAACCAGACGATGAAGGTCTTCCACGAAGCGGAATCATTCGTCGGACCGTCGTTGATCCTTGCATACAGTCCCTGCATCGCTCACGGCATCGCGATGGGAACCGGGATGACACATCAAAAAGATGTCATCGCATCGGGGCTGTGGCCGCTGTACCGTCACGATCCGCGTTTGAAGGACGAGGGCAAAAATGCGTTTCGTCTGGACAGTCGCAAACCCAAGATCACGTTCGCCGAACTGGCCAAGCAGGAAGGTCGTTTTGCCGCCGTGTCGCGAACCGATCCCCAGCGTGCCGAACAGTTGTATCAACTGGCCCAAGACGACATTGATCAACAGTGGCGACGATACGAATCGCTGGCCGCCGAAACCGAGTAGTGGTTTTATCGATGTCCGATCGAGTCATCGCGTACGGCGACGATCAATCGTCGTCGCCCAGCATTTTGCGTCGCAATTCTGGCAGACGTCGGCGGTGATACCGGTGCGTGCGGACGGCGTCCAATAACGCCAGTCCGACGACCGTGATCAGGCACAGCATCACAATGCTCCAACAACCGATCCACACGGCACGACTTTCCGGTCCCTTGACGGTTGCAATCAGAATCAACAGGCCGCAAACGCCAATGATCCAGTGGATCCGGCGCCGGCTGCGAAAACGCGAACGCAGATAATCCGCATCCGTCTTGTCGTCGTACTCGGATTCTTCCCCCGGCCATCCCTGTCGCTCGTTCCACTGCAGCCAAACGGCAAACAATATCAGCGTGACCGAAAGGATGATTCCGCCGCTAAACATGATGCGTTATTGCCGTTGTAGCCATTGATGCACGACCCAAACCACCGCGGCCAGGCTTTCGCCGCTGCAGTTTTCGGGGATGTCTTGTTCGGTATGCCAGTATTGCGGGGCACCCAGTCCTGGCCTGGGATAGTCGAAATCGATCAAGTCCACCGTCGGAATGCCCGCGATCTGATTCAACGGCAGATGGTCGTCGCGAATTTCATGGCGACTGCGTGGGACAAAAGCGGTGACCCCCAAATCGTCCGCCACGTTCCAAATTTGACGTGCCACTTGGCGGGCGTACTTCAGGCTGTTGCGTTCGTAATAGATCTTTAGTTCTTTGTCGCCGACCATGTCCAACAGCACGCCGGCGGTGTACGGCGATTGAGGCGGCTGCATTCGGTACTGTTGGGCAAAATAGGTGGAACCCAGAAAGTACTTGTCACGCCGTTCGTCAAAGACGAATTCTTCGGCGTCAAACATGACCAAGTCCACGCCGACATCCGACGGCAGTTCGTCCAGGTGATGTGCCAGTTCCATCAAGGCCGCGACTCCGCTGCCACCGTCATTGGCGCCCACAAACCGACCTTTGGGATTGCGACGGTCTCGATCGGGGAACGGACGCGTGTCGTAGTGGGCACACAGCAGGAAACGTTTCGGACGATCCAAGTGCCATGAAGCGATCAGGTTGGCCATCGGGATGACATCGCCGGTTTCCGGATGCCGGATACGCGTCGATTGCAAGCGAACCGTTCCTCCCAACGATTCGAAGTGACGTTTCAGAAACGCTTGCTGCGTTTCCATGCCGGCACTGGCCGTGGGCCTGGGGCCGATGTCACAGATTTGTCGCAAGTATCCCATTGCGCGATCCGCATCGTAGGGTGCCGGGATCGCGGTGCGCGCCGGCGCCGCAGCAATGTCGTTGTCCAATCCGCCGCCGGACTGAATTCCAATCGCGACCAGTGCGATGCCCGCCACCACCAAGGTTGCGGCGACGGCCAACAGCGGTGTCGCTCTTCGCGTGTTGGGCCGCGCATCCGAACCGTCCGCGTCATTGGATCGGTGCGGCCCAGCGTCATGAACGGCGGAACGCTGGGATGCCCGATGGCCGGCCGCCGCACGCGAATGTTCTGACTTTCCAGCTGTCTTTGTCGATGCCACGTCGGCCGCCGGCGTTGAGGTTGCCAAGGGAGGTTCGTTTGGGGGGACTCCGGAGGCCGCCAAGAAGCCTCGTCGATGCCAAACGTAGGCGTTTGGCGGTCCCAAGTCCAGGTTTACCAGCCGAACGGGTGTGTCTGGAAAACTGTTCAAATGTGCCCTGATTCGCGTTGGCGTGGCAACCATGGATTTGGTAACCGGGGGGCCTGCCCGGCCAGCACGCAAAAGGCCGGGGAATGCTTTGCACAGTTTCACATCCAGCACGCCGGTGTCGTCATGGACCGACCAATCGATCACAGAGTGGTTTCGTTGCCGTCTCTGCTATTCGTCACGCTTCTGATGGTTTCAGGCAATCTGGCCAGCACGACATCGGCCTTCGGTCAAACGTCGGTGCCGACCGAGCCCTGGTTGCAGGCTCCGATCATTTCCGAACCAATCCCGACCCCGGTTCCGATGCCGGAGGAACCCGTGATCGACGGGCAAACGATCGATTTTGATGCCGTCATTGGTTCGCAGGCGGTGGCCGAGGCGGCGCCGCTGCAGCAGGAGGTCATTCGATGGTACCAATACCCGTGGCGGTGGATGACGCAGGGTTGGGAAAACCACGCGGAGTTCGGTTTGGACGGCAGCGAAGGAAACGCCGACACACTGGCCATCCAAACCGGCTTGGAAATGAAACGGGCGACTGATGCGTATACCCTGGCAATCGACTTTGATTACCGCCAAGCCAGCAGCCGCAGCGTTCTGACCGAAGACAATGCGCGACTGAACATCGATTACGACCGCTTGTTAGGTGACAGCAATTGGTCGGCATTCGGCAAGTTGGGCTTTGAGTATGACGATTTCAAAGCCTTCGATTTGCGTCTGAACCTGAACGGTGGTCTCGGGTATTACTGGATCCGAAACGATCGAACTTCGTTTGTGACTCGTTTCGGTGCCGGTGCGTCGCGTGAATTCGGGGCTCCGATTGACGACTGGACTCCGGAGGCCGTGTTCGGCTTGGACGCGGAACACCAACTGAATTCGCGCAACAAACTGAAGGGCAAGGTTGATTACTTCCCCAGTTGGGAAGATTTCTCCGACTATCGCCTGGTCACCGACTTGGCGTGGGAGATCTTGCTGAACGAGGCCGAAAACTTCAGCCTGAAGCTGGCCGTGACCGACCGCTACGACAGCACTCCGCAAGGCGCGCTGGCCAATGACGTCTATTACTCGATGTTATTGCTGTACAAGTTCTGAATGGCATCAGCAAAAACAGGCTGATCGGGCATCGCGAATCGATCGCAAGCTTTCCGCATTTGCGATGTCAGTGCATGCGGCGGCCGAGTCGGATGAATCGCACGATCCCAATCAACAGCATCAGTGCGCCAGCGGTGATCAGCACCCAGGCGACGCTTCGAGTCCACGGCAGATCGGCGAAGAACTTGATCAGCGTGATCCCGCTTCCGGCGAACATCAACGCGGTCCGCACATAGGCCAACAAGGTGCGTTCGTTGGCCAAGTCGGTGCGGATCAACGCCAGGTCATTTCGGCGATCCGTTGAGTTCTTTTCCGGCTCCGGTGCGACCATTGGTTCGCGGCCTGCTGATTAAGATTCGTTTGCCGACAAGGCGTCGACATAGGCCCCGATGACCGCGGCGCTGTCGCCACAGTCGGAAAATTCGATGTCAGTGAAGTCCCGGAATCCGTCCAACGCATGATCGTAGAACGATTCTTGGGCGATCCGCAGGTAACGTTGACGCACATCGGGCGCCAGGTCACAGACGCCACCACCGACGACCAACAGGTCGTAATCACCGATGTACTGCAGCATCAACAACGCCATGCCCAATGCTTTGGCTTGGTCGTCGAAAAGTTCGATGGCCAAAGCGTCGCCGTCGGCCGCCAATTCACGAAGCTGTTTGGCGCGGTCCTTGTCGGTGCCGTCGACACTGTTCAGCGGATGGTCCTTCCAATCGTCCAGCTTCAAACGATAAGCCAACTGGTGTGTCAGAGCGGTCAGTGACACCGCGGATTCGACCGCGTTGAAGGTGTTGCCGACTTTCAATTCGCGATCCTGGGGATAACGAAAGGCGTCGACCGGCAACAGAATGTGTCCGGCGTGTCCGGCACGACCCTTGCGACCGCGGACGACCTTGCCTTCACGGACTTCGCCACCACCAAATCCGGTGCCCACGGCGATCATGAACAGCGAATCGAGTTGTTTGTTGGGGCGATCCAAATTCAGCCCGGTGTGCTGGGCCAATTTCGCATCGATCTTCAAGTCGCCACGCCGCACGGCGAATTCGCCCAAAGCCGCGGCCTGGCCGTCGCCCAGATAGCGGACCTCGATCGCCGGCGCGGTTTCACGCAACTTTTCCTGTAACATTTCGCGGATCGGACAATGGTTCCAATCCGGATGGTTCAGGTTGGGTGACCCGTGAAGCACACCATCGATGGTGGCCGGCCCGGGCGTTGCCAAGGTCACGACCGGAAAGTCTTCCAAGGACAGATGCAGGCGATCCGCCGAACGCAGGATTTCGGCAACGATGTCGTCCACGGTCGCACCGGGACCGTCGTTGGAACGGGTGCGGAATTGATCCGACAGTTCGATCAGTTGACCCTGGTGGTCACCCATGCAGATCGTGGACGTTGTTCCGCCCACATCGACGCCGATGAAATATGACACGTGAAGTTTCCTTGAAGGCCGATCGGGAGATCCGCCATCAAAGCCCGCCGATGGCGGACGTGAGCGATCATCCCGGCCTGTCGCGAGGGTGCGTCAGGCGATTGCGAGGCTGGTTCTGACCGAGTCGGCGATGGTGATTGTCAATTCGCCAGTCGTCGGGGGAGCGGATTTGATATCGCACATCCCACCGCCGGACAAGATGACGGCGGTCTTTCCCCACGCCGGTCGACCGAATTTCACGGCGTTGGTGAGTCGAATCGTCGGCACCCCTGCCGAGGTCACCCGACCTTGAAATCCAGCCCCGTCATGGTTCCCGTGCTGGTGGCAAATTGATCCGCCGGGACACCCATCTGCTGCAAAATGGATACGAACAGATTCGGCAGCGGATAGTTGTTCTTGCGGTCAAAGCCCAGGTGGGTGCCGTGTCGGAATTTGCCGCCGCCCAACAGCACGGGCATGTTGCGGTTGTCGTGATTCGACGCGTTGCCCAGATTGCTGGTCATCAGCAACGTCGTTTGATCCAACAGGCTGGTCCCGGAATCTTCGCTGGCCGCCAAGTCACGCATGAACTGACCCCATTGCCGGACGATGGCTGTTTCCACTCGTTGCAGCTGAGTCAGCTTTTCTTCATCACGTCCGTGGTGCGACAGGCTGTGATAACCCTGGTCGACGCCGTCGATCGGCACCACGCCGCCACCGGCCGGCAGGTGAAGCGAAATGACCCGCGTGGAATCGGTTTCCAATGCCAGTTTGATCATGCCGCACATGACATCAAATCGCTGGATCAAATCGTTCGGGTCGGCAACGTCCACTGGTCGCGGCACGTCCACCGACGGTTTGGGTTGCAGCGCCCATTGTTGGTTGGTCTGCATTTGTTTTTCGAGTTCACGGACGCTGGTGAAATAGGCGTCTAAGCGGTCGCGGTCGGCGACACCCAATTCACGTTGCAACGCTTTGGCGTCGTCACCGACCAAGTCCATGATGCTGCGGCTTTGCAGCACCTTTTGGGCTTGGCGTTTTCGCTGAGCATCGGATTCATCGACGAACAGTTTCTCATACAAACGCGATGGCGACGTTTCCGGCGGGATCATCGCACCGTGACGGGTGTAACAGGGGCTGCCCGTCCCCGACGTCGCCAGAACCAGACTTTCGTATCGGGTTTGTCCGCTGAACTGTTGGGCAACGTGTTGGTCCAGGGAGATCGTGTTGCGGACCTGGCCGGTCGTCCCCATCGGCCGCGCGGTCAAGATGCTGGCTTCGGCACGGTGGCCTCCGCTGACGCCCGGGTGCGACGTCCCCGAGATGACCGTGAATCGATCGCGCAAGTCATCCAGCGATTTCAAGTACGGCGATGCCGCGTAGTCGCGACCGGTCTGTGTCGGATTCAAGTTGCCGTCGACCAGGCCTAAGCCAAGCGTCGTGGTGACCATCCGGCGTGGGGCGGCGCTTTCCATGTCATCAGCGAAGGATCCCGCCATGGCCGACAGCCACGGCAGACTCATCGCCACACCGCTTCCACGCAACACCGTACGGCGATGCAGCAGAGAACGGATTCGCGACGAAACGATTTTTGCAGTGTTCAAATTCATTGCGGTGGTGCCTGTCGGGCGGTCTGTTTTCGGCGGGCGAACAGTTATCAGCGGGCGATTCGGGTGCGGTTTACTTTTCCAGGAACAACGGGCTGGTGATGACAGCCATCAGCAGATCATTGATCGCGTATTGTGAGTCTGCGGTCCGTTGGACGATGGATTCAACCTTGGCGCGATCGGCGAAGCGGATTCGCTGGCCCGTGCCATAGGTGATCCAGTGATCCGCCAAGTTTTCGGCCAGTCGATGATCCTGGTGGCTGACCAAGTGACGGAATTCGGTGAAGTCATCGAACTCGTCTCCGTCGGGCAGCGTGCCGCTGGGGTCCACCGCCGGGCCTTTGTTGCGACTGTTGCCACGTTCATAGCGAGTCCGAAATTGGCCCGATGCATCAAAGGATTCCAACGCGAAACCGGCCGCGTCAATTTTGCGATGACATCCGGCACAGTTCGGATCTTCTTCGTGACGGATCAACATTTCACGGATCGATGTGGAACCTCGTGTGTCCGGTTCGATGGCCGGGACGTTTGACGGTGGCGGTGGGATTGGCGTTCCCAAGATGCGATCGCACAGCCAAACGCCGCGAAGCACGGGCGACGTGTCGGTGCCGTTGGCCGTGACCTTCAAGACGCTGCCGTGGGCCATCAGTCCGCCACGAACCGAGTCGTCGGGAAGATGGACCAGTCGCAACTGGTCGCCTTGGACGTCGTCGATCCCGTAATACCGTGCCAAACGGCTGTTCAAAAAGGTGAAGTCTGCGGCGACAATCTGTTGCACCGGAGCGTTGTGTTCCAACAGTTGATTCAAGAACGCTCGCGTTTCGGCAAGCATGGCATCTTGCACGATCGGGTCAAATTCTCTGAAACGACGTCGGTCCGGTTCGGTGTCGGTGATCTGGTCCAGTTCCAACCACTGATCGGCGAAGTCGGACATGAACGAACTGCCGCGGGGGCTATCAAGCAATCGCTGGGCTTGTTGTACCAGTGTCTGGGGATTGCGAAGTTGGCCGCGTCGCGCTGCTTCCAGCAATTCCTGATCGGGCATGCTTTGACACAGGAAATAGCTCAGTCGTGATGCGATCGCGAAATCATCCAAACGGCCGACCGGTTCGCTGAAGTACAAGAAACGCGGCGAACACAGCACGGCCCGATACGTCGAACGCAACGCATCGACCGCAGGTACGCCGTCGTCCAATTGCTGAGACAGCATTTGCTGGAAACCGACCAGCCGATCCGGTTCGATATCGCGACGGAAAGCCAGTTGTGCGAACCGGACCAGTTGGTCGGAAAGCTGTTGTCGGTTGGCCGAAGGATCGACTTGGAACGAAACGACGCCGTCACGTCCCTGCTTTGCGATGGCGAGGTCCCCGAACAAAACGGCGGCGGTATCCGCGGCTGATCCTGCGGGCTGGACTTCACGCATCGAAAGTTCACTGATCGCCAAACCGGGAACGTTCTGTGGTTCCCCTTCGCCGGTGCCCACTTGGCCACCGGCGAAGCGAGCCCTTTTCAGGGTCGAATCGTTGGGCCGGATTTCCAGTTTTTCGCCCTTGGGTATCCACGCCCGGTATTCCAACGTGCGTGGTTCACTTTGCGCTTCGAACGATCCGATCCACGTCATCAGGGGTGAATTGGAAACGCACTGGCCACGGCGAACGGTGCACCAAACGCCGCCTTCGCTGGGCGGTTTGACCGCCGATGCGGTGAATCGGATGTCGTACCAACCGCTTCGTGGGACGCGGGTGGCTTCCATCCGACCGTAAAACGGCATGCTGCAGGACCAGACAACGGCCTGGCCTTGCCGCATTTCTGGTTCGCGACAGCGCCGACGCGGGTTCTTCCGCGCGATGCCCGCCGCGTCCCATTGTCGCTCCATCAGCGGTTCGGTTCGCGAGACCTTTTGAAAGGCCGCATCCAGCGCGACGTCGACAACATCCAGATGAGTTTGCAATTGATACGGTGACATCGGCTGGGCGTCGGCGATGCCCACGTAACCGTGAAGCCGAGGTTCGCCCGACATCAGCGGAGCCAAGGGGGTGCGGATCACCAGCAGATCCTGCAGCGTTTTTTCCAGCTGGCGGTTGGTCAGCCGCCGGCCCCGCACGCGACCCAGTGAATCGTCTTGCCGAGTTTGATGGTCCGCCAACCAACGCGACGCCTTCTTCAAAAATCGCTTTGCGTCGTCGGGATCTGCCGCACCATAGTCTTCCGGTGGCATTTCGCCGTCGCGGACTCGGTCGACGACGCGCACCCAACGTGCAAACGCTTCCTGGTCGTCCAAGTCCGCCGATAAGGTTTCCAGGTCCAGGCTGGCTTCGGCGTCTGGCCCCTGGTGGCAATCCAGGCAGTAGTCTTGCTGAAACACCGAGATCGATTCCGGCGGCTCCACACCGACCGCCCGGTCGGAAACAAGTGACAACGTCAGGATGGTGGCGGGAACCATCAACCATCCGTACAAGCGTGAGCCACGCCGGCGCGTGGCGCGGACGAAGGGTTGGCGCATGGGAGGACCCGATGCCGAAGGTGGGAAGGATCGCAAGGCGGGAATCTTTGCAAAGGCGGGGCGGGCCGCGTGATCCGCGAGCCCGTGCGCTTCATTGTGTCCAAAGATCAATCCCGACACAAGTTTCGTTGCGTGGTGTTTTGTTCACTGCCGCCGCGTTCGTCCACCAGATGCATTGGCGGTCGACGCGTCAATATCCGGCCGGCTGCTGGGGCGGCGGTTGCTGTCCCGGGAAGCCAGGATCGGATACGAACCGAGGATCGGCAACGTATTGGCTGCTCATCATCAAAAACGCGACCGCGGTCAGCAGCATCGATGCAGGAGTGGTGACAAGCAGACCCACGTAGCACATCAGTGTTCCGACCAAAGAAAGCCCGATCGAAACCACGACGATCAACAGCGACGTCAGCTTGTTGTGCATGGCGATACGGAACGAATCCGCAATCGCGCCCATCGCCGTCGATTTGCCACAGCAGATCGAATACAGCCACGGCCACATGAAGAACTGAAAGACGAATTGAGCCGCCAATTGAAAGACCACGCCGACGATTCCGCCCAGCGTCGCGGCGGCATCCGGTCCCGCGGCGGCTCCCAAAAGACCGATGAAAATTCCGAAGAACATGACCGTGCCCAACACGATCGCACCGATCAGCAACGAGCTTAGGATCACCCGCATGACCAACGACATCGGAGGCATCATTTCCGACAGCGGGTTCGGGTGATCTTGGGCGATCGCAATGATCGCGCGGCCCCAGCCGGTCCAGATGTATCCGGACAACAGCATCATGGCGGGGATGAAGATCACCGCGCCCAGCACGATCGCCAGAACGCTCATCCCGTCTGCTCCGGCCGCACCGAAGAACATCCCCACGCCACCGAACAGCAGAAAGAACAACGCGACCATCGCGATCCCGACGCCCATGACCACCAGTGTCGTCAACAACAAATTGACCCACCGCTGCTGGAAAATGGCCCAGCTGGTTTGAAAAATCTGCTCGAACGAGACGTCCACGACTTGGTACGGACCGATCGTCACCGCGGGACTGGTCGATGCCGACGGTTGATAGGGATTGGCCGGCGATGGTCCGGCACCGGGGCTCGAACCGACGCTGCCGCTGGGGGCGGATCCTGGGGACACCGGCGCGGTCCCCGCCGCCCACGGATCGGGCTGGACGTCCGCCGCGTCACCGGTCACCTGGAACGTGGCCTCGCACGCCGGACAACGAGCGGTTTTTCCGACCGCTTCGGCGGGCAACTGCAGTTGGCGGCCGCATCCCGGGCACAACTGTTGGATCGTGGTCATGGTTTATCCGTCGTGGAAAGGTCTTGATCCGG
This sequence comes from Crateriforma spongiae, assembly GCF_012290005.1. Taxonomy (NCBI): domain Bacteria; kingdom Pseudomonadati; phylum Planctomycetota; class Planctomycetia; order Pirellulales; family Pirellulaceae; genus Crateriforma; species Crateriforma spongiae. The sequence goes on along the minus strand of NZ_JAAXMS010000009.1, from coordinate 115,968 downwards.
CGGGCAATTTATACTCCCCTGCCCGAACCGGTGGCCACCGCGGCGCTGTGTTTCGCGGCACCGTCGGCCGTTTCGTGCCGTGTTCTGGTGGGGAATGCGGCTGTGTGGCTAAGCAGGCTGTTTGGGGATTCGGGCCACCGACCCGTATCTTGTTCTTCTTTGTCGGGTTTTGTTCGTTGTCGGATGAATTGACCGTCGAATCTATTTTGGGCGACGGCGGAAGCATCAGCCGCCGCCTGAAACAGTACGAGCCGCGACGCCCGCAATTGACGATGGCCGCCGCGGTCGCCGACGCGCTGGAGAATCAGCAGCATTTGATCGCCGAAGCCGGTACGGGGACGGGAAAGAGTTTTGCCTACCTGGTGCCCGCGATTCTGCATGCGACGTCGGATCAGCAAGTCGTCAAGAGACCGACCGGTGCCGATCCTGCGGAAGGGCAGGATGATCAGCCACGCAAACGCCGGGTCGTGATTTCCACCGACACGATCAGTCTGCAAGAACAGCTGATTGCCAAGGACGTGCCGCTGTTGAACAGTGTCATCCCACGCGAATTCAGCGCTGTTTTGGTCAAGGGACGTCGCAATTATCTGTCGATGCGACGAATGGAACGAGCGATCGCCAAATCAGTTTCGTTGTTCGAAACCGATCGGCAATACGACCAGCTTCGCCGGATCAAAGCCTGGTCCAAGGAAACCGGCGATGGTTCGCTGTCATCGTTGCCCCAGAAACCCGATGCGGTGGTCTGGGACGAAGTCGCCAGCGACACGGGCAACTGTTTGCGGCGAGCCTGTCCGCACTTTGCCGACTGTTTTTACTTTCGCGCCCGCCGGCGTGCGGAGAACGCCCAACTGTTGATCGTCAATCACGCGATGCTGTTCAGCGACCTGGCACTGCGGCAACAGGGTGTGGCGATCTTGCCCGATTACGACGCCCTGATCTTGGACGAATGTCACACGATCGAATCGGTGGCCGGCGATCACTTGGGGCTGCGGCTGACCAGCGGACAGTTCGATTATCTGTTCAATCGCTTGTACAACGACCAAACGAACAAAGGATTGCTGGTCGAAAAGGGGCTGCGCGGCCTGCAACAGGTCGTCAATCAATGTCGTTTTGCGTCCAGCAATTTGTTCGCCGACGTGTTGGATTGGTGGGAAAAGGATGGACCCAAAAATGGACGCGTCACACGTCCGGGGATTGTCGCCAACGAACTGAGCGAGGTCATGGAACGGCTGGCCAAAGGACTGCGCCAGCAAGCCGACGGACAAGACAATGCATCGGAGCGACAGGATCTGGAATCCGCGTTCCAACGCACGATCGCATTGGCCGGAGGTTTGCGGCAATGGATCAACCAGGATTTGGACGATTCGGTGTACTGGGTCGAACGATCCGGCAGCCGGCGTGGGCTGGACCGCGTGACCTTGGCGGCGTCGCCGGTGAACGTGGGCGAAGTGTTGCGGACGGAGCTGTTTCAAAACGAAATGATCGACAGCGTGGTGATGACCAGTGCCACGATCGCCAGTGGCGATGATGACAAGTTCGCCTTCTTTCGTTCGCGGATCGGCCTGACAGGCGGGGCATCAGTACGCGTCGGCAGCCCGTTCGATTATCGCCGGCAGGCGAAGTTGGTGATCGTCGATGACATGCCCGATCCGTCCGCCGATCGCCAAGCGTTTGAAAAGGCGTTGCCCGAACAGCTGAAACGTTTTATCGGGCACACCGATGGACATGCGTTTGTGCTGTTCACCAGTTACGACCTGCTTCGGCGCTGTGCCGATGCGATTCGGTCGTGGTTGGTCCAGCATGATTTGCAGCTGTACAGCCAAGCCGGCACCCAGACGCGGTCCCAGATTTTGGATGCGTTTCGGGCCAATCCGCGTGGCGTTCTGTTCGGCACCGATAGCTTTTGGCAGGGGGTCGACGTCCCCGGCGATGCCCTACAAAACGTGATCATCACCAAACTGCCGTTTGCCGTGCCCGATCATCCGTTGCTGGAAGCACGTTTGGACGCCATTCGCGCCGGCGGTGGCAATCCGTTTGTCGATTATCAGGTGCCCGCCGCGGTGCTGAAGTTCCGACAGGGATTCGGCCGTCTGATTCGTTCCAAGCAGGACACGGGGATGGTCGTGATGCTGGATCCGCGAATCTTGAGCAAGCCGTACGGCCGGACGTTCATCCAGTCGCTGCCCGATTTGCCGGTCAGACGCGTGCGTCGACGACGCAGCAAGGGCACCGCATAAGCTGCTGGCAGCAGCCCGGCCAGACGGACGCAAAAAGACATCTTGGGGCCAAGGGCCGACAATCGGTAAGCTAGACGCTGATTCTGTCGTTGTCGTTCGTCGAAGAAGCTTATCGCAAGGATGCGTGTTGTGCTGAAATCCCACCGATTGTTGGATCAGCTGGACCGTTCCCAGCGTCAAAAGACGAATCGTCGTCGCGAAGACCGGATGCGACGCCGCAACCTGATTTTGCTGGTCACGGCCGCTTTCTTGGTGCTGGCCGTTTTGTCGCTGCCCAGTCTGGTCAGCCACACCGGGTTTGCGCGATCGTTCTTGCAAGACATCGGTGACGACTATGACCTGGACCTGGATGCCGACGGCGTCCGTGTCGGTTGGCTGACACCGCTTCAGTTGACACGGGTCACCATCGATGGACGAAACGCCGAAAGCCGGATCCGCGTCGATCGTGTGGACACATCGTTGACGGCGTGGGATCTGGTGACGTCGTCGATGGACCAACTGGGCGCGATCGATGTCCGCGGACTGCGTGTGGATTGTCTGTGGAACGGCGGGCGTTGCGGGTTGGAAGACGATCTGCATGCCTTGATGCAATCCGATTCACAATCATCAACCACCGTATCAGCGGTGGTCCGGTTGCAAGAAGTCGGCGTGAATGTGCATGACGTCCGCACCGACCAGACGTGGTCGTTGAATCAATCCAATGCGGAAATCACGATCCAGCCGGATGCCGTTGACGCCAATGCGTCGGGAGTCCTGCGAGAACCCGGCGGCAGCGAAGGATCGGTTCAAGCCGACGTCCAGTGGGCACCGAATTCCGATACCGTCGCCCAGGCCGATGGACGTGAAGCGTGGAAAGCCGCCGTCGATCTGGAATCGCTGCCGCTGTCGATCATGGCACTGATCGGACCCCGTTTGACCGATGATCCGTCGTTATTACCGGAAGAGATGGGCGGCGAATTGACGGGCCAAATCACATCGACCGGTTTTGACGATGGGGTGATGGACGTCTCACTGCGCGGCGTCAAGGTTCGAAACTTTGTCGCGGCGATGGCAAGCCCATCACCCGATGGCCGGACGACGACTCGCCGCTGGGGCAACGAATTGGCAACACTGTCGGGTGATCTAGTTTGTTTGACGGATTCGGTGGTCGGCCGTGATTTGACCGTGGTCACCGATTTTGCGCGCGTTGATTTTGACGGTGCGATTTCCAATTCGACGTCTTTCGTGGACCCCAATGATCACTTGTTGGCTTGGTTCCGCAGCATCGCCGGTCGCGCGTCGGCTGAAATCGATCTGGCTCGCTTGGATGCGGCGATGCCCGGCGTCTTGCCAATGCGAGACGGCGTATCGATCGTTGACGGTCGGATCGTGGCGACCGCGGAATCGTTGGTCAACGATGCTTCCGGTGGTTCACGCAGCCGCGTCACACTTCGCAGCGAAGCGATCCGCGCCCGCACCAGCGGCGGCAACGTGGACGTCGCTCCGGTGCAACTGACCGCAACGGTCGCCGAAGATCGCGGAACGCTTCGTGCCGACGAATTTCGATTGCAAAGTCCTTTTGCCCAGGCCACCGGCGGTGGCGACCTGCGTCGCGGGCAAGCCGACGTGCAGGTCGACTTCGGCAAGCTGGCGGAGACTCTGCAGCCGATCTTCGATCTTTCCGAATCTCCGCTGCGCGGCACGATCGAAGGCCAGATTGATTGGAACGTGGATCGACAAGACCGCTGGCGACTGCGAGGCAACGGGCGGGGAAGTCGTTTGGCGCTGACGCTGCCCGATGGCGGACGACTGCGACGCGATGCCGTGGACGCATCGGTCGAAGCGACCGGTTTGTGGGACGGTCAAACGCTTAGCGAATTGGATACCGCGATCGTCCAATTGCGCAGTGATGGCGTTCACCTGTCTGCCGAATTGCAACAACCGACGCGGATCGATGGCGGGGCGGCAACCAAACTGCCGTTGCGGCTGACTGGCAACGGACCGCTGGGCACGCTGCATTCGATGGTCGCCAATTGGACGCCGTCGGCCATTGCCAGTGTCGACGGTTCGTTCCAAATCGCCGCTGAATTGCAGGCGTCCGCCGGCGGTGCGACGCTGCGAACACTTTCGGGTGACTTGCGAGCGGTCCGCGTGGTCACGCCCCAGCGCGAATACCAACAGAACCATCTGGACATTCACTTTGCCGGGGACGTGTCATCGTCGGCCGATGATCTGCGGGTCGACGAATTGACCGTCAAAGGTGACACCGTCTCGGCTGCCCTGGCCGGTCGCTGGTCCGAACAAACCAAGCAAATGGAAATGCACTGGCGGGCGGATTTGCGTCAGCTGCAGGGCAGCGTGCGGCCACGCATCGCCGCGTCGGCCGAGATCCGCCAAGCCAGTTATCAGGACAGCAATGCGACGCCCGACACGGCCGCCGATGCCGACGGATGGTTGGTCGACGGTTACTGCGAAGGCCGGGTGAAACTGGCGGGCCTTCGCGACGGCCGCTACAGCATTGACACCACTGCCACGGGATCGAACATCGCGGTGATCCAGCCGCCGCAATCCGCCGGCCAAACGCCACGGACCGTGTGGTTCGAACCCGATTTGAAGTTGGATGGTCGCTTGATGTTGGATTCGACCACCGGCGTGGTCCAGGCGGATCACACCAAGCTGACCAGCGGTTGGTTCACGACGGAACTTTCCGGCCCGGCGTCCTGGCAACCGGGGAACTATGACGTGCGTCTGAAGGGACCGACATCGCTGAAGATGGACGAAGTCGCGCGTTTGCTGACAACGCTGACCGGGACGCCCATCGCGGCCGCCGGCCAGTATCAAACGCCGGTCGCCATCCGTGTGGGAATGTCCAAAGCGGGTGACGTTGCGTTTGACATCTCCGGCGACCTCGGCTGGGAAAGTGCCGCGGTCGGCGGTGTCGATCTTGGTCCCGCCCAGATCCCCTTTCACATGACCGAGACGACGGTCACGATCGATCGTTCGTCGGTGCCGGTGGGCGACGGAGCCGTGATTTTGGATGGAGCGGTCGACTATCGTCCTGGGCCGATCCGAATGCGGCTGACACCCGGCCAGATCGCACGTCAGATCCGTGTGACGCCGGAGATGGCCGATCGCTGGTTGAAGTACGTCGCCCCGGTGGTCGCCGACGCGGCCCGGATCCAAGGCACGTTTGATGCCTACGTCGACATCGGCGACGTGAACTTGGACCAACCGGCCGACAGCCACGTGGCCGGACGGCTGGACATCGTGGAGGTCCAGATGCTGTCTGGACCGATGACGACGCCGATCATCGCGGGGCTGGATCAACTGCGTGGGCTGACCGGCGCGCCGAAGGATCGCACCGAGACAAAGCTGGTGTCGTTGCCCGCCCAGCAGGTCGATTTCGAGTTGGCCGATCGGATGGTGACTCACCGGCGACTGGTCATGCAGGTCGACCAGGCACAGATCTTCACCGGCGGCCGAGTCCACACCGACGGGCGTTTGAACTTGGTGGCCCAGGTGCCGTTGAACGAGCGGTGGTTGGGCAGCGACCTACGCATGCTAAGCGGCCAGACGCTGCGGTTCCCAATCAGCGGAACGATCTGGCAGCCTCAGTTGGACAACCGCGAAATGGCTCGGGCGCTGACCGGTCTGGGGCAGCAGGCGGCCAGCGCGGCGGCGGAAAACTACCTGGACCGTGGCCGCCAGAAGATCAACAGCGAGATCAACCGCGGCATCGAACGGCTCAACGAGTCCCTGAACCTTGGGCCGATCCTGGGCTGGTGAGATGCCAGCGTCTTTCACCCTTGCGCGCGGGAGGTTGATTTGCGGCGTCAGCCCTCCCCTCGCTTTGGCTCGACACTCCCGGAGGGAGGGTGAAGATCGCGGAATTTATCTTCCCGCTTTCGCGCTGGGCGGAGCCGAGGGACGAGGCTTCAGGGAGGGCTGCGTTCCGGGGCTGCTGTTCGCCGGATTCAGCGGACCGACCCTCCCCACGTCGTCGCAGGCTCCTCCGTGACCCTCCCGGAGGGAGGGTGAAGACTACGGAATTTACCCTCCCTCCGGGAGGGTCGCGAAGTGAGCTTCAGCGAACTCACGCGGGGAGGGGGGATCGCTGGGCGCACGAAAAACGGCCGCGAAATGGCTTCGCGGCCGTGGAAAAACTGTTTGAACGCACGCGGTCAGCAACCACACTCGCCAAAAGTCGCGATTGAGCCCGCCTCAGGCAACCTTCTTGCGACGCACTCGGCGGTAGACCGCTCCACAACCCAGCAAAGTCAAGCAAGCAACGCTGGAGGGTTCGGGAACGGCAGCCGCATTCAATGCGCCAGGAGTGGGCGTGTCGAACACTACAAAGCTACCCGCTCCGTCAACCGATCGGCCGATCGAGTCAGTGTCCTTGTCCCCTAAATCGCCTTCATCAATGTAGGACGCCGATGGGTACAAGGCAGAAAGACCAGGATCAGCACTATCATTAGTGCCATAGTGAACCACATCGACCAGCATCGCACCTGTCGGCGGGGCAGTGTCGTTGGGGTAGTCGGAGATGTTTCCAGTGAAGAGCACGATTGCATCGGGCCCGTTCTGTAGGCCGTTGCCACTAAACACAATATCAGCACCAGCTACCGCCGCATTGCCGATCAAGAATAAGCCATCACTATTGGTGGAGAATCCGTCCAAATCAAACGCAAATGAATCATACGTCAGGTCATCGCTTCCGTTCACTCCTACGATCGACAGCCCATCCAACGACATGTTGGGATCGCCGAAAAGCTCAACAAACTCCAACGCATCAACACCGGAAGTGTCCGAGTCGAATTCGTTGATGACGATTGCAGCCTGCATTTTTGCGGTAATACAGCAGAGAACAATAAACAGCAGTTTCTTCATGGCCGACTCTTCAGAGATTCGGTAAACGGTAAAGATGTGTCCTGGCGACGTATCGACAACAGACTAAGTGCGAAAGAATAGTTCGCAATGTAAAAATGCGGGGGCACGGTAAACTTAACGTAATCCTTACAAACGTCAAATCGCGGTGTCGTCGCGATCGCGACAGATTCGAGTTCTTGAAGTTCATATGTCGTCAAATTGGTGGTCAAGCAGGGCCTTTCTTCGCTGCCATGCCTCTCGTAGCCTGTCCAGCGTTCCGTCATGCTGTACCTGACGACTCCCGCGTCACCTCTGGCGTGGCTGATGTATTGCGAAGCCGGAGATTCACCGCCGGCGTATTCCACGAAAAAGATCTGATCGTTTGTTAACTGAATTGCTTTCCGGTCTGCTTGGCTCCGACGTTGATCCCGCCGAAGCGGGGGTGCGGCTGGGGCAAATGGCCGCCGATTTGGAATTGGATGTGTCGGCGCTTCTGCGGTCGATGGCGGCCGACCCGCAGCGGCTGGCCGACAGCGATCCGGCGATCCTTGGCGGCCTGTTCCGTCTGATCCATTTGCGGCTGGCACGTGCGGGCATCGAATCGATCCCTGAAGACACCGAGTTCGCCAAACTGGCCCACGGCTGGATCGGCACGATCCTGTCCGCGGTCCCCGAAGTCACGCCGAACCAATTCCTGTTGCTGCAGCTGCTGGCCACCCGCGGCAGCGATGCGTCGCTGGGCGTTCTGGTGAACCAGCTCCGCCAGCGGCCTCCACAGACCTGGATGCAGGCCGGACAGATCTTGGGGCCGTTGATGCAGCGAGACGGCTGGAACGTCGACGCCGTCTACCCCGATCTGCTGGACTGCCTGAGTTCGCCGGCGATGGCCGCACCGGTGTTGGACTTGGCCAACTTTCTGTGCCGCAAAGGTCGCGTGGACCGGCATCCGGCCGCCGATCAGTTGACGGTGCTGAATCACTTGCTGGGCGAAGTCAGCGGACGATTGTCGCGGTTTGAAGAAGATCCGCGGTCGTTCGGCGACGACGTCGAAACGGTTCAGAATCGCTTGTCCGAATCGGTGGCCCTGGCGGTGTCGTTGTGCGACGCGGTGGGGCTGATCGGTGACGAATCGTCCATCGGCAAGCTGAACCAAGCTATCGAGCTGAAGCACCGACGGGTGCAATGTGAGGCCGCGGGGGCGCTTGCCCGCATGGACGACGATCTGGGCAAGAAGCGGTTGCTGCAGTTGACCGACGAACCCGCCGCACGGCTGCGGGCGATCCAGTACGCCGATGAACTTGGCTTTGGCGATGACGTGGATCCCGACCAGCGCACCGAAACCGCATCGGCCGAAAGCGAAATGGCGCTGTGGCTGACCCAGCCGCAACAAATGGGCGTGCCGCCGACCGGAGTCGAAGTGATCGAGAGTCGCCGGATGATGTGGCCCAGCTTTGACGATCCGATCGACGTCCATTTGGTCCGGTTCGAATACAACTTCGGCGATCGCCAATACAGCAACATCGGAATTGTGGGGCCGGTGACGTTTGCCATGGCCGCGGACGTCGCGGATCTGCCGGTCGACGACATCTTTGCGATCTACGCCGGCTGGCACGCCGAACACGACGAGATTTTTACCGTCGCAGCGGACCAGTTGAACGAGGCTCAAAAGCGTCTGATGGCCGCCTATCGAGATCACTTGGATCGGGCCGGCTACGAAGACGCCACGCCGGAATTGCTGGGGTTGTTCTTGGACGAAACCGCCGGGATCTTTCGCGCCATTCGGGACGAAACCGAGTGTCGGGTGGTCACCGATGGTCTGGAAACGATCGACCAGCCCATTGCCGGGCGTCAGCGACCGCTGCAGAGCGGCGACGTGTTCAATCTGTACAAGGGCCGCAAAATGTTGCGGACCTTCAATCCCGGTGCATAAGCCGCTTCAATCGCGGTTGCGGCCACGCGAAAGCGTGCGGGCAATGACGCCGTCATGCGAGGAAATCCGCCAAGATCGGCCGCAAAACTGCGAAAGCCATTCGTCTATCGCCCAAGCGGCGTTTGACCCACAATGCGTCTTTCCGTCCAGCCGACCGGTGCGCCAAAACGCGTGATCGGAGTCCGGACAAAATCAAAACGACTGATCGAATCGGCACTTGCTTCCGATGACCAACGAAGAATCCAACGTGATCGAGGTCGACGGCCAATTGGTCGACCTACGCAACCGACATCTGGCCGCGCTGCTGGCCTGGCTGATCCCCGGTGCGGGGCACTTTTACCAGGGACGTCGCGCCAAAGGCGGGCTGTTCGTGATCAGCATTCTGATGATTTGGATTCTCGGATTCGCCTTGGGCGGCAATCATGTCGTCTACGCGTCTTGGCAACCGGGCGACAAGCGTTGGCATTATTTCTTGCAAGCCGGTGTTGGTGCCGCTGCCCTGCCGGCCTTGATTCAAGGCGACCGCATGCGGCGGATGACCGATCCGATGACCGGGCGCACTCTGGACGGCTACCAACCGCTTTGGAATGGGTTCATGGCGCCGCCCCATCGACCGGTGATCGAAAAGAACGCCGACGAGGTTTCCGCATGGTATGCCCGGCGAGGTGCCGGTTATGAAATGGGAACCTGGTACACAATGATCGCTGGGTTGTTGAACATCCTGGTGATTTACGATGCCTACGCAGGGCCGTTGTCGATTCCGATCAGCGGTCGCAAAGGGCGCGAGCGGGCCAAGGACGACGGGGATGAATCGGCCGAACCCGATGGCGACGGATCGCAGCAACCAGCGACCACGGCGTCCGCTTAGCCGCTTGTCCCTTTCCGCCGCTCAAGTCTGACGACAAGCCGTCCTTCATTCAGGCCCGCATCCATGCTTTCGATCTCGCCGACCTACTTGCTGTACTTCGTGCCGTTGCTGATCGCGATCTCTTTGGTGTTCGGCGCGACGCGCCACGAGGACATGAATCTGGTTCTGCGTCACGCTGCCGGCACTGCTCGATGGATCGCAGGATTCATGGGGCTGATCTTTGTCGTATTGCTGATTCTGGAATACGTCGTTTAGGGCCGACCAATGCGTGTATTGACTTTGGGTGGCGGAACCGTCGGACGTTGGGTGGCCGACATGCTGTGTCGACGTCGGCACAGCGTGACCGTGATCGACAACGATCCGGAAAACGTTCGTCGGTTGAACAGTGAACTGGACGTCCGTGCGATCGAGGGCAGCGCATCGCAGGCCACGCTGTTGTTCCAAGCTGATGTGCTGAGCGCCGACCTGTGCTTGGCCGTGACCGGCGACGACGAAGTCAACATCGTGGGCGCCAGCATGGCCAAAGCGCTCGGGGCCCGCCGCAGCATCGCGCGGGTCTATGCGCCGGCCCTTCGTGACTTGAGCACGTTTGATTACCAAAGCCATTTTCGAATCGACAGCCTGCTGAGTCTGGAGCAACTGTCCGCGTTGGAACTGGCGCGTGCCATTCGCAACCCCGATTCGATCCCGCTGGAACACTTTGCCCGCGGTCAATTGGAAGTCTATGAATTGGACGTAGCGACCGGCGCCGATGCGGCCGGCCAGCGTTTGACTGATCTGAAGTTGCCTAGCGGCGTGCGTGTCGGGTCGATCGCCCGCGATGGCCGAATGTGGATCGCCAGCGGTGCCGATGAAACTCGCCCCGGCGACCGTGTATCGTTGGTCGGGATGCCCGACGATGTGGCCAAAGCACGCGACTTGTTCAGCGGATCAACGGGGAAAAAACGGGCATCAAAGGTCATGGTCGCCGGTGGCGGCGAAACCGGATACCACGTCGCCGCGTCGTTGTGTTCGCACGGTTATCGGGTGACTTTGTTGGAATTGGCCGCACACCGCTGCGATATCCTGGCCAAGCTGTTGCCCGAGGTCACGGTGGTCAACGCCAATGCCAACCGACGCAGCATTTTGGAAGACGAAGGTGCCGGAACAGTCGATTACTTTGTCGCCTGCACCGGCAACGATGAAAACAACATCATGGCGGGCGTTGAAGCACGCGAACTGGGGGCATCGCGTGTGCTGTGTCTGGTCGGGCGTCCCGACTATGCAAACGTGGTCGGGAAATTGGGGATTGATCGCGCGGTCAGTGAACGTGACGTCGTCGCGCGACAAATCCTGGGCTTCTTGAACGAAGGCGCCATCATCAGCCAGCGAAAGTTGCCCAACGGCGAGATCGCGGTCTGCGAACTGGAAGTGATGGAAGGCAGTCGTGTGACCCAGGCCCCGCTGGCCGATTTGCCATTGGCGGGACGTTGTTTGATCGCCGGATTCCAGCGGGACGGTTTTGTCCGCGTTCCCCGTGCCGATGACACGTTACAGACCGACGACATCGTCGTAGCCTTGGTCGATCAAGACGCCGCCAGCGAGTGTTTGCCACTGTTCGACCGTGGCTGATGCAGGCCCGGTTTTGGAACGGGCCGGATCATCAAGACGGCTTAGTTGTCAAACCAACCCAGCGACTTCAGAAAGCCTATCGAGCGATCGGTCGTCGATCGGTACGCCGAATTGTCGCCCTTGCCGGCGTTGAAGAATCCGTGGCCTTCGCCTTCGTACAAGTACAGTTCCGAACGCAGCCCCGCATCGGTCATCTTGTCGCGAAAACGTTTCGCCGTGGCAACGGGAATCAGCTTGTCTTCGGTACCCAAAAACACGATCGCCGGTGGGTCGTCCTTGGTGATGTTTTCCGACGGCGAAAATTCCTTCACGCGATCGCCGACGCGGGCGTCGCCCCACTGACCCGGGCGGTTGTCGTAAACCGGATTGAACAACAGCAATGCGTTGGGCTTACGTGACACGCCGTCAACGGCGACGTCATCCATCATGCCAAGGAATGACGCCAGGTGGCCACCGGCACTGCCGCCGCCGGCCGCGATACGATTCGGATCGATGCCCAATTCCAATGCGTGACCGCGGATGTATCGAAAGGCATCGGAAACGTCCTCGGTGCACGTGATCGGTGGCAGCTTCGACTTCTTATCCAACAGCCGATATTCCACGCGAAAACAGACCACACCGCGATCAGCCAGTTCCAAGCTGTGCTGGCTGAACTGACCCGGTTTGCCACCGGTCCAACCGCCGCCGTGAATGAAGACGACCGCCGAACGCTGGTCTTCGGCGGTCCAATCGGCCGGTCGGGTAAAGTCGATCCGCAAATCGCGTCCGTCGACCGTCTTGTAAATCAACGATCCTTCGGTCACCGACGATCCGTCGCCGCCAGATGCCTGGTCGGCCGGCAGTGTGGGAGCGAAACCGAACAGACAAACAACGACGGCGATGGTGCGGATCATGGCGATTTATACCCTTGCTTTGGTGCGTGCTTCACGAAGACCACGGCTAAGGATATCACGCAGCATCGGTGAATAGTCCTCGTACTTCGACTGATCCGGCGCACCGCTGCTGAATTGATAGATCGCATCGCGAGGCTTGACGCCCAAAGCGATCAGCGAACTGCTGACCGTTTGGTAATCGCCGTTGCGGACGACCATGCTGGGGCGACCCGGGCCGACCGGGGCACGAGCGAAAACGCGGCTGGCAACGGCCAGGAACTTCACCGGCGAATCCAGCGTCTGAAGCGTCAACAGTCGACGTGCCATTTGCACGCGTTGGTCTTCCGGGTCATTCAAGTCGCGGGCACCGATGATGTTCAGGCCTTCCTGCAAGGGAGCGACCGAAACTTGTTCTTCGGCATAGATCGCGTAGCCCGCTTGGGCGTCGGCCACAATGATGTTGCAGCCTTCGTACCGCGTCTTGTCCAGTTCCATTTCCGCTTTGGCCAAGGCCTTGCTAGCCGAAGTGCATCGCAGCAAATCCAATGCAAGCAAACCGCGGGATCGTTGACCGAACAACGGCGATGCGGTCGCACGATTGGTCAGTCCGACGAACAAGCCATTCTGGTTAACGCCCAACCAAGTGCCGCCGGCTTTTTGGTCGATGCCGCATAAGACACGAGGTTTCCCAGATTGAATGGAAGGTAATTGGCTGGGGCGATCGATGTATTCCTCACGGTTGGCGGCAACCAAAATGGGGCTTTCGGGGACCAGACGGTACTGAACGGCCAGTAAGCACATCTCGCAGCTTTCAATTTCAAAGATCGGTGAAGTTATCTTCGCGGCCGGCACGGTCCGGGTTGCCCCGGAGCTCGATTCGACGGGTCCAATGTTATCTCCGCGAAGAGGCGTACCCCACCCTCTGTTAGGGGGTTTTGTTGGGAAATGGACGTGTTTTTAGGGGCGAATGAGGCCGTTTTCTGCATTCTGGGCAAGATACACCGCATTTTTGGCCGATACACCATTGACGCTGACCGTCGTCGACGCCCGTTTGGCAGGACCCCACGATGTCCGAAACGTCTGATTCCATCGACTCCGACACAATCGACGCCGCTGTGCAGCCTGACGCGGCGCCCAGCGGTGATTCGCAGGTGTCGCGATACAAGGATCGCGTGCTGCGGATTCAGACGCCTCTGACCGTGACACTGGCTCGGTCACGTGTGCCGCTCAGCCGGGTGATTTCTCTGGTTCCCGGTTCGATGCTGACGTTCGACGCCCACTGTGACGAACCGCTGACTTTGGAAGCCGGTGACCATCCGATCGCACGCGGTGAAACCGTCAAGATCGGTGACAAGTTTGGGATGCGGATTCGCGAAATCATTCGCCCCGTCGTCGAAGACTGATCAACGCCGTCAAAAACGAATGGATCGTCATCGCGCGGTCGGTTGCCGCCCCATGGCATGGATTCAGCGATCGGAATCATCCGCCTGGCCGGACTGCTGGCGGTACTTGGCAGGTGACATACCGGCATGCTTTTTGAACTGGCGATAGAACGTCGTCAGATCGTTGAACCCGCATTCGAAGGCGACCGAGGCGATCGGAATCGACGTGTCTTGCAAGCGTTTCTTAGCATGGTCGACGGCCTTGCCCCGCACGAAGTTCAACCAGGTCGTCTCGGTTTGCTGGCTGAACAATTTCGTGAAGTGCCGCCGTGACATCCCCAAACTGGCCGCGGCCTCATCGATCGTGGTGGCTTCGAAGAAATAGTCTTCCAAATAGCTGACATAGCGGCGCATTGATTCTTGGTCCCGCGTCATGCCCCGCGCGACGCGCTTGCGAACATGGGTCCGCGGATCCAAAACTGATTCCAGCAACCGCAGGGCGTCGGCGACCATCGACAGGCTGATGGCATCGTCCAGGGTCTGCTGGCGATAAACCATCCGCCGCATGGTGACCGCGACGCGGGTGGTCAGATGGGGATCACCCAACACGAAGAACGCGAACCGTTTGGCGATCGCCGAATCGAATCGCAACAGACTCAAGCTGATGCAGGCCACGTACAGACGACTGGGCTGTTCCGGTGCATCGACAACGCGGTGACGCAGGTCCGGCGGCACCACGATCACATCACCACTTTGAAAGGGCTTGGTAATGGTTTGGGTTTCCAGCTTGCCAGCGCCTTCGAGCACGTAGATCAGCTTGACGAAACGATGCGACCGAAAGTCCATCGAAAAGTCACCGGTGTGGTGGCTCTCGAAAACGAAGACGCCGAAGTCCGGCAACACTTCATCGACCGGACGGCTGGTGCGTCGATCCGACAACGAGGCTTCCTTTCGGGGGTTTAAGAATCGTTAGGTTCTGACGCGAGTGTCAGCGGTTTCTGGTGGCAGGCCGACCCGCGGCGAATCGAATGACGGAAATCGGCTGGGCCGCGTTGTAACGCCCGGTTGCCCGAATTGCCAATTTCGGGTCTCACCTGATCATCCAAGACCTGCCCGGCCGGGGCAAGTACGATCATGCCGCTGCCACTGTCCGCCCCGCCGGTTCACGATCCGGCTTGCCGCTTGTCCCAATGCCCACGCCGATGTCGACTTATCCAAGAATCGCCAGCCTGAAGACCCACGATGCTTTCACCGCCCGATTGTTGGAATTGGGCCTGGATTTGCCCTGTGACGCCGACGTCGCCTCGGGACCGGACAGCCCACTTGCGGACCGTTTTGACGTCGATGGGCTGACGGTGGGCAACCGGTTTTGCATTTTGCCGATGGAAGGCTGGGACGGGACGACCGACGGCAAGCCCACGGACTTGACGCATCGCCGCTGGAAGAATTTCGGGATCAGCGGTGCCAAGTGGATGTGGGGCGGTGAAGCGGTGGCGGTCCGCCACGACGGTCGCGCCAACCCGAATCAACTGTTGATCAACGATGACAATCTGTCGTCGATCGCCGACCTGCGACAAACGTTGTTGGACGCCCACGCCGAACGTTTTGACAGCACCGATGATCTGTTGGTCGGTTTGCAGTTGACGCATTCAGGACGATTCGCGCGGCCCAATCGCAAGGATCAACCCGAACCACGAGCGGCACAGCGAAACCCGGCGCTGGACCGGCGTCTGGGGATCAAAGACGATTCCGGCCTGATCACCGATGATGAGCTATCGACCCTGGTCGACGACTTCATCCGAGCCAGCGTGATGGCGGAAAAGATTGGGTTCCAATTCGTCGACGTCAAACACTGTCACGGATATCTGGGGCATGAATTGCTGTCCGGCGTCGACCGGTCCGGCAAGTACGGCGGCAGCTTCGAAAATCGAACCCGATTCTTGCGAGACATTGTCCAGGGCATTCGATCGGCGACGCGGAACATGAAGATCGGCGTCCGCGTCAGCGTGTTTGATTTTCTGCCCTATGTGCCCGGTGACGACCGCATCGGTGTTCCCGATGCCGACGGGGATCCACGCTTGGCTTTTGGCGGCGATGAAAAAGGCTTGGGGATCGATCTGTCGCAACCGGGCCAGTTCATGGAACTGTTGCAATCACTGGGCATTGAAATGGTTTGTACGACATGCGGCAGCCCTTACTACAACCCGCACATCCAACGCCCGGCCTATTTTCCGCCCAGCGACGGTTACCAACCGCCCGAGGACCCGTTGGTCGGCGTGACACGTCAGATCCAAGCCACCGCGGCGCTCAAGCGGATGCACCCGAGCATGACACTGGTCGGATCGGGCTACACGTATCTTCAAGACTGGTTACCCGGTGTTGCCCAGGCGGTGGTTCGTCAGGGCATGGTCGACAGTGTCGGTCTGGGGCGAATGGTCTTGTCATATCCCGAACTTCCCGACGACGTGCTGACCGGTCAAGCATGGCAGCGTAAGAAGGTCTGTCGCACGTTCAGTGACTGTACCACCGCACCACGCAATGGGATGGTCAGCGGGTGTTATCCACTGGACCGTTTTTACAAGGACCGCCCCGAACGAGATCAGTTGAAGCAGATCAAGCAGGCGTCGGCGGAATCCTGATAATCGTTATCAGCCGTCGTTGAGGCTTACATCCACTGGCTTCGTGGATTCCCCCCCGACGTGACGCGGATTGCAACCTAGGTTTCGACAGAGGTTCTGTTTCATCCGCTAGTTTGTCGACGGTCATGTCAGCTGCACCGATTCCTTGGAAGCACATCCGCAACGTCTTGGTTCTGTTTTCGCCTTTGTGGGGCGGGGCCGCGGTGTTGTTCGGACTGTTCGGGCTCAGTTATTCCCTGTTCAGCAGCGACGTTTGGTCGGCGAAACAGCCCTTGGTGATCCGCGACGAGGCGACCGGTTCGGTCGACCGACTGGGGCGATTCGCCAGCCAGAATGAATTGAAAGCCGCCCAAGAAACCATCTTGGAAATGGCCAAGAATCCCGAAGTGGTTGCGGCAGCCCTCCGCCAGATCGGCCCCGACAAACGGTCCGGCGCCGACGATTGGCCCAGCGTCAAAACGATCGAAACGGTGGCCGACCAATGCGTGAATCTCGTCGCCCCCCAGGGCAGCGAATTCGGCAGCAGCGAAGTGATCTATCTGTCGGTCAAAGCCAAGAAGCCTGACCGCGCGGTCGCGTTCTGCAACGCCCTGTTTGACAACTTGACCGAACAACTGCGAAAGGTGCGTCGTGTCCGTGCCGACAGCATCATCGTCGAACTGACCCACGCGCGTGATCTGGCGCGACAGAACCTGGACGAAGCGTTGACGATGATCCAAGAGATCGAAGTCAAATCCGGGATCGACTTGGGCGAACTGCGAAACCTGAACGACACGATCAGCGGTGATGGAACCAGCCGGCGAACCTTGGAAACGACGACCAGCGACCGGCAAGCGGCCGAATTGGCGCTGTCCAAGCTGGAAGCCTTTCATCAGCTGTTGGTCGACGGGGCATCGGATCCACAAAAGCTGTTGATCAGTGGTGACGAATTGATGTCCAGCCAACCTTCGCTGCAACGATTGAAGGAAGGCTTGATCGACGCACAGTTGGAAACCAGCAAGCTGGCGGGCAATCACACCGTGCTGAACCCCAAACGGCGTGTCGCCATGGCCGTCGAAGAAGAAATCAAACGTCGTCTTCAACAGGAGGCCGCGGCGGTGGTTCGCGGGATGCAACCGGAACTGAAACTGGCGCGAGACCGCGTCAATCGTTTGCGTCAGCAAGAAGCCGACTTGACCAAGAAGCTGGCTCACCTGGCCGAAATCCGGGCGACCTATGCAAAGCTGGACGCACAACTGAAAAACCGCACCGAGCAATTTGCCGCGGCCGAAGCCGCCCTGGCCGAAGCACGAGCCAGTCGATCGGCCGCGTTGTCGACGAACCTGATCGCCGAACTGGGGCCACCCCAGGTCGGCGATTCACCCATCAGTATGTCGGGAACCATGCTGACCGCCGGCTCGACGACCGCCGGGCTGATGTTCGGTCTTGGGATCGTTTTCTTGATCGCACCGGGGCCATCGGGTAAGACCTACGGTCGTCGCTGGAGCGATTACCTGGGCGGTCGCCGCGCATCGGATCATGCGTCCGGAAGCGAGGGCGGCAGCGGTCAAAGTTTTCCAAATGATCGACGCGCCAAGCCGCGGACCTGATGAACGATTCTGACGCCAGCGAAGATGTGACGATTGTCGAACAAACGCCGGCACCGCCGACGGTGCCGGCGAAAAAACGAGACGCTTCGCAGCGCGATTATCGAATTCTGCGCGACGATCGCATCGTCGATACCGTCGCCAAACTGGAAAAGCGGATCCAGGATCGCTTTCCCGATTCCGGTTTGGCCAACTTGTGTGGCGAACTGCTGCAAGTGGCCCAGTCGGCATCGCAGACGTCGGATTTGATTGGCCGGCCGATCCCGTCGATCCGCTGGTCTGGATACTTGTTGGCCTTTGTCTTGTTCGCGTTGATCATTGGCACGGTGGTCGAAAGTATCGTGCTATTCGGCGTCGATACGGACGAACTGCGGTTGACCGACATCATCCAAACCTTTGATGCCGGCATCAGTGCGATGATCTTCATCACGGCCGCCATCTATTTTCTGATCAGCTTGGAAGCTCGCATCAAACGTCAGCGTGCTCTGACAGCGATTCATGAATTGCGTTCTTTGGCGCACGTGGTGGACATGCACCAATTGACCAAGGATCCCGAACGGGCCATGCCCAATTGGTTGGCCACGGATCATTCGCCACGGACGACAATGACGCCGCTGCAGTTGAAACGTTATCTGGATTACTGCACCGAAATGCTGTCGTTGGTCGGGAAGATTGCGGCGCTGTACATCACGCGATTTGATGACCCTGTTGCGGTGGCCGCCGCCAGCGAAGTCGAACAGTTGACCACGGGGCTGTCACGCAAAATCTGGCAAAAGATCATCACGACCAACTTGGCCGGTCGCTTGCAAGGTTCGCTGAACATGCCTGATCCGCCACTTTCGACTTGAGCCCGCGGCCCGGGCGCAATCAGATGCACCGCGGTGACATCCGATAAGATCTCTGGCAGCCCAGGCGACACCCTGTGTCGCCGATAAATGGGAATTCGTTGCAGACGAGCCTTTTCGGGTGCAGGTGGGATCATGCGTTGGTTGTGCGGAATCGGGGCTTGCTGGTTTTGGGGGTGGTTTGCCGGCGTCATAGCGGCCGTCGACAACACGACCTTACCCATGGTGGCCGATCCGGATCTGCGGCTGACGTTGATCGCGTCGGACCCGGACATCGTGACGCCGATCGGTCTGGCGATTGCTGCCTCGGGCCGCTTGTTCGTCTTGGAATCGCATACCCACGAATCCGCGGCCGATTATCCGGGGCCCGATTCGGATCGCATCAAGGTTTTCGCCGATGAAGACGGCGACGGCGATTACGAATCGGTCACCCTCTTTGCCGATGGCTTGGTACAAGGATTGACGATCGCGTTTTCGCCGGTGGGAGATCTGTATGCCGTGTGTGCCAGGTCGGTCTATCGGTTGCCCGATCGTGATCAGGATGGCCGCAGTGACGGGCTGCAGCGAATCATTGATGTCAAAACCAAAGGACGCTATTCGCACAACGCTTTGCTGGGGATCACGTTCGATGCCGACGGAAACCTGTTCCTTTCGCGAGGCAATCTGGGTGGCCAAGCGTACCGTGTGGTGGGTTCCGACGGCACGGAAGTTCGCGGCTACGGTGATGGCGGAAACATCATGCGCTCTGACGCCGATGGCGGGCGATTGATCGAATACGCGACCGGATTTTGGAATCCGTTTGGAATCAAGTTCGACAGCGGTGGGCGGCTGCTGTGTGTCGACAATGATCCTGATGCTCGTGGACCGAATCGACTGATTCATGTCGTTCGGGGTGGTGATTACGGATACCGTTCGCTTCACGGCGGCAGCGGGACCCATCCGTATCAAGGCTGGGACGGTGATCCGCTGAGCGATCCGCCGGGGACCCTGCCCTACATCAGTGGCACCGGCGAAGCACCGTGTGATTTGTTGGATTTGTCGCGGACGAATTTTCCGACGAAGTATCGCGACAGTTTGCTAGTCAGCGTCTGGACAGAAAACACAATCGAATGGCATCGATTGCGGCCAAAGGGAATCTCCATCACTGCTGACGTCGAACGATTGATTCAGGGCAACGCGGATTTCCGTCCGGTGGCGTTTGATGTCGGACCCGGTGGCGATGTCTTTTTCACGGATTGGGTCCAGGTGGATTATCCCAATCACGGACGCGGCCGCATCTGGCGACTGTCATCGACCCGAACCAGGACCGATGCGATGTTGCCACGCCCGATGTTTGGCTCAAGATCATCGAACGATGCCGGTGATCGTTTTCGTCAAGCAGCAGAAACGATTGCGGAATCAAACCAAGGAATCATCGATGCACTCAGTGCCGCAGACCCCTTCCAAAATCACCTTGGTGTAATGCAGCTTGCTGCACCGGAGAATTCAGCGTTGCGGCAAAAGCTGGCCGTGTCATCGGACCCGAAGCTTCGTCTGGCGTCGTTGTTGGCATCACGTCGAGCGACGCTTTCACCCGACCAAGCGATGCGGGTCGCCGATGGCTTTTTGACCGATGCCAGCCCGATCATCCGTCGTGCCGCACTGATTTGGGCCGGCGAAGATCGTTTGGTGGATCTTCAAGACCGAATCGAAGACTCCATCCGTCCCGCCAATACGACGCCTGTCCTGTTGGAAACCTTTTTGGCGACCACGGAAATCTTGACGTCTGAATTCTCCGAAGCCTTCGACCGGCGCGTTGTCAAAGCCAAACAGCTGCCCAGAAAGGATGTGGGAACCTTGATCCGCCGAATCGCCTGGGATTCCAGCATCCAGCCGGCCGTCCGCGCGATTGCAATCAGGCGACTGCAACCGCCGTTGACTGATTCGACGGCCGAGCGATTGATCCAGACGGCCCATTCGACCGATCACTCCGCCGCCATGGCCGCCATCGGTGTTCTGGGCAAGATGACCGACCGAAGGTCACGCGAGTGTTTGATGACCATTGCGATGGATTCATCACGGTCGTCTGAACTGCGATGCGAAGCACTGTTGATGCTGGCAAGCGATCCGGCGGTGGAACCAAAGCCATTGCTGTCGTTGCTTGATGACGCACAGCCCAGTGTGGCCGAGGAAGCGGCGCGAACGCTGCGGGGCTTCATTGCCGATCCGATCGTGCGAGCTGCCGCGGAACGTCGTTTGGAATCCACATTGGTGTCACCCGATGCCATCACGCGTCACTTCGCGATGGCTTTGGGCCGGCCCGCCGGCGATCGACCGAATGATCTTGATGGCTGGTTGCAAAACGCAGCGTCGGGAGGCGATCCTGCGGCAGGGCGTCGAGTTTTTCTTAGTAACCACGCGACGTGCGCGAAATGTCATTCACTTTCCGGACGTGACGATACGCTGGGTCCGGACCTTAGCCGTATTGCTTTGTCAGTCGACCGGGCACAATTGATCCGGTCCGTGTTGGATCCGTCGGCGGACTTTGCACCGCAGTATCAAGCCTGGACGATCTTAACCGCCGACGGTCAGGTGGTGACGGGGTTGCAGATCGACCAGAAAGCCGGTGGCGCGATCGAGATCATGTCGACCGAAGGCGTGATGCGACGCATCGAGGGCGAAGACGTCGAAGACTACCAGGCGTCACGCCGATCGGTGATGCCGTCCGGGTTGGAGCAGAATCTGACGGCCAAAGAGTTTCGTGACTTGATCGCGTTTTTGGCATCCCGCAAGTAGACATCAACGCATCGCTCCGAAAACACCGCGGCCGTTTGTCCGTTCCGATCGGATCCAGAGAGATCAATCGAATATCGGATAGTACGTATTGAACGCGGCTTCACAAAAGACGGCCGGGTCGTTGAACCGGCGGTGTTGATCCAGGCCGCTGATCGATTCCATTTGTGATTCGGTCAATTCAAAATCGAACAGATTCAGGTTGTCCGCCAGGTGCGCCGCCTGCTGGCTTTTGGGAATCACCGCCGTGCCTCGTTGCACGCCCCACCGCAAGACGACTTGAGCGGTGGATCGACCGGTTTCTTCCGCGATACGTTGCACAACCGAATGGTCCAAAACGGAATCGGATGCCTCGGCCATTCCCAGCGGTTGATAACTCTTTGCACCCAGCGGTGAAAACGCCGTCACGGCGATGTTTTCGCTTTCCGCGTATCGCACTAGATGGTTTTGCGTCAGGTAGGGGTGAAGTTCCACCTGCAGCACCGAGGGCCGGATGCGGCAATCGCTAATCAGATCGCGGATCAGCGAGACGCCGAAATTGCAAATCCCGATGTGTCGGACCAAGCCTGCGTCGACCAGTTCTTCCATCGCGGCCCATGTTTCGCGGATCGGAACTTGGACCGGCTTCATTGCCGGTGATTCCGCATCAGGATCGAAGAACCAAGCGGGCGGATATCGGTCTTCGAAGGGAACAAATTCCAGCGAGATCGGAAAGTGGATGTGGTACAGGTCCAAATAATCCAGCTGCAGATCCCGCAGCGTTTTCTCCACCGCCAAACGAACGTGTTCCCGGCGGTGATACGTATTCCACAGCTTGCTGGTCACCCACAGTTCGTCACGATTGATCGATCCGCTGGAAAACTGTTTGGACATCGCCGCACCGATCTCCGCTTCGTTTCCGTAATCGCAAGCACAATCGAAATGGCGATAACCCAAATCGATTGCGGTCGAGACGACTTGATCGCATTGGTCGCCGGGAATCTTCCAAAATCCCAAACCAACCTTTGGCAACTTGCTGCCATCGGCCAGGACAAGGTCCGTTGAAGAAGCGTCAGAATGATTCATGTTCAAAGCAATGGTGCGTCGTGCGTGAAATGGAAGGACCAGACGACCGATTCAACCCGCCAAGGTCGTGACGACGAACCGCATCGCATGCGGTCACCACGGATGGTTTTGGAGGAATCGTTCAGGGAACCCGCAGAATTTAGTCTTCCAGGACCATGATTTCGACACGGCGGAAATCGATTGGATGGCTTTCGGATTGCAATGAAATCGAACCACCGCTCAGCATCAGCCCGCCGGCTTTTTCGCTCAGTTCTTTCGCGTGGGCGTCGCGCGGATCCAACTGCGGTTGTTGATATTCCAAAACGACATCGCCGTCCAAGATATGCTTCACGACTTTGTTGCCACGGACTTCGATCTCCGCGGTCACCCACTGTTCACCGTGGTAGGTCTTTGATGATGACTTGGTGCAGTGCGGCAAGAACAACTTGTTTTGATAGAACACGTTGGTTCCCGGCGTGCACAAGTTGGACGTTGTTCGGTCGTGGGTGCCATCACCGCCCAGCAATTGGACTTCGATCGATGTTGGGAAATCCTGGTCCTTGGTCATCTGTTCGGGGCGTTCACCGTGGATCATCACGCCGCTGTTGCGGAGCGCCCATCCCGGTCCGCCTTTGCATTGTTCGCCGACAAAGCGGTATTCGACTCGGAATCGATAGTTGGAAAAGTCGTCTTTGTAGAACAGGTGTCCAAAGGTTTGATTGAATTCGTCGTATTGGTCGTATCGCACCTTCAGCAAACCGTCCTCGACGCGAAAGGTGTTGTAGGGATCGACGCCTGTTTCTTGATAGCGAATCTTGGGGGTCCAGCCGGTCAGGTCTTTGCCGTTGAACAGCGAGGTCCATTTTCCAGGCTCGGGCTGGTCGGCAAAAACGATGATGTTGCCGCAGAGGACGAAAGTCAGAACAGCGAAGCAGCGAAACATGGTGAACTGGGTACCCATAAGGAAAGCGAAGGCATGGTGTATCGCGGAACGAAGCTGGCGCGGCTTGGGGCGGCGAAACACGAAGGTTGCTTTTGCGTGTGCCGCCGGCCAAAAACGCACGACCCGGCACCGCCGGACCGCCATCATACTTGATGTCGCCGTTGTCATGCCCCAACCCCTGCTACGAAACGTCGCGTTGGTCGGTCAGCGAACAGGCCGGCGTCCCGGGCCAGCGGCGTCGAGGGTACAAAGAGGGGACGCCGCGGCGCGTTTCCGTATGCCGTTTTTCCTGAACATCCTGAGGGGAGTGTTATGTCACACCACACCTACAAGAAGATCGAAGTCACCGGAACATCCCCGGTTTCGATCGAAGAAGCGGTCGAGACCGCCATCACGCACGCGTCACGTACCGTCCGCGGACTCAGTTGGTTTGAACTGACCGAAACCCGCGGGTTGATCGAAGAAGGCAAAGTGTCCGAATGGCAAGTGACAATCAAGATTGGCTTCAATCTGGATCAGTGACCTGCCCCGATTCCAAATCGGCACGGACGAACCGAAACCACGACGGCTAGACCGTCGTGGCGACTTCCGCCGACGGCATTTTTGTCAACAGCGTCTCGACGACATCCGCAGCACTGTAGGCGATGGCGTCGTCGCTTGGCAGGAAACGGCCGATGTTGACCACGTCGTTGCCGCAGGTCACCAACGGCAATTCGGTTTCGCCCGACTTGCGAGTTTGTGCCAATCCGATGTCGGCCAGCAAGCCATTGCAGACGCACTTTCGGCCGACGGTGTCTTCCACCTTGCCGCCTTTGCGGACGTAGTCATCAACGGGTTCGGCCGGACAACGCCAGCCGGTTTTGCCGTCTTCACGCAGGTAACCTTGCCGCAGGAATCCAAGGTCGCAAATGCGTTTACGTTCTTCGTAGATTGGCAACTCGGACATCGTGTCGTTCAGTTGCAACACTTTGAACGGGAAACCGGTCGGCGAAGCAAGCGGGTCAGTATGAACGTCCAGCTTGCCTGCACGAGCACGCTGGATGACTTCGGATTTGATTCCGTCGCTCAGTCCCGATTCTTGGCAGAACGCGAATGGAGTGCCTACCTGGACGCCGGTTGCGCCTTCGGCAATGGCTTGTTCGATCGCATCCGCTGAACCGTAAGATCCCGCCAACCAGAACGGCAATCCAATCTTTGCAATCTCCGCCAGTTTCACCACGTCGCGACGTCCATAAACCGGTTCGCCGCGATCATTCAACTCCGTACGGCCACGCGGCGGTGCGTTGTGCCCGCCGGCGGTTGGGCCTTCGATGATAAAGCCATCAACCTTGCCCGTTGATTTTTTGGCCAGCATCGATGCCAACGTTGCCGATGCGACGATGGCCAAGAATTTGGGGCGGTTCAGCCAAGTGATTTCACCGGCACCGAAGGCGACGGGATCGAAACGCGAATAAACCGGTTGGTCGGTGTCCAAAATATGCAGCGGCAATTCGGCCGCTTCGCCCCGTGACAAACGATCCAGTGCACCGGGAATGAATTTCGGGATCCCAGCACCCATCAGCACGTAATCAACCCCGGCCAGCATGGCACCGTACAGTGATGCCAGGGTTGGGGTTTGAATCTTTTCCAACAGGTTGATGCCAATCGGGCCGTCATGATCTTCTTTGGCCAGCCAGACTTCGACAAAGTTTGCCACCACCACCAATTCCAACTGTGACGTCGTCGGCGTGTCGGTGATCACCATCGCGCCGCGAAACGGCTGGTCGGCCGCTTTGCCGTCGGGCACATAGAACTTGTCCAAGATTCGCCGGGCCATCTCGGGAAAAGGGAAATCCGCAAGAGCCCGACGCATGTGTCCGCCGGGGTCGCCCAATTGCAACCGTCGTGACAATACGACGTCCATCGCGGTCCCCGAAACGACACCCAATTGCCCGGTCATGGCAACCGCTTTGGCGAGCCGCCAATTGGACACGGCGGCACCCATGCCACCTTGGATCAAAACGGGTTCTTGTGCAGTGGCGTCGGATGAAAACACGACATGCGCTCCTAGCTGTGGTGAAAACTGGGCCAGCTTCCTCGAGCGTCGCTGCAGGAAGACACGCAACGCCGGCCGACCGCCGCGGATGGGGTTCCAGGTGGCAAGCGTCCGATGTCCGCCAGGCCGGTTCCCGATCACGGTGATATCACAAGTCTATGAATGCGGGACCCTTCACAGGACCGACGCCGCGCAACGGTTTTGCAATTGTTTTGTCTCCCCGCCTTGCTAGCTTGGCGACTTCTTCACAAATCACGTGTTTTCCGCACCCATTGCTTCGCCCGCCGGTGCCACGGTGCTTGACGTCGTCCGCTTCAGCGACAAGCCGCCGCACCTGAGCCATCCGGACGATCGCCCGCACACTTTGAGCAGGCCGTAAATTTTGACCGCCGCTGGGTGGTCCGCTTACACTCCGTGCAGCGGCGGTTTGCCGCATCCCCGCACTCGGACGTGGGGCTTGTCTTGTCCATGCACCACGAAATGAGTCGTAGAAGTCACCCGATGAACCCGAAAAGATTCACCGCATTTGCGGCACGCACGATCTTGTTTGCTTGTCTTTGGCTCGGCATCGTTTTGCATTCAGCCGTTGCCGATGAGGCGAACGAACCGGCTGATGCGAAAACCGCCGATTCGCAACCCGCCGCGACCAAAGTGGAAGCGTCCCTGCAGAAGATCCTACAGGATCTTGTCCCCTCGCTTGCCGATGCCTTGTTGCAACAGTTCCGCGATGCCCTGCCCGACTTGGAAACGTATGCGCCGCAAATCGAACTGATCGAATCCGATTCGGTGACGTGTTGGATGACTTACGTTTGCCAAGTCGAAATCGAAGGTGATTGGTACGTCTGTGAAGACTATTACACCGTTGCGACGGGCGATGACTGCGATGATTGCGAGACGGCCGCGTTGGCGTCTTGCCAGAACATCCAGTGTGATTGCTATGAAGGCACCGCGGTGTTGACCTGTTGCACCGATGGAACCTCCCCATGCACCGACGTGGACTGTACCGAAGACGAAGAATCCAAGGACAAGCCGAAGCCGCTACAGCTTCGCTGGTCCTTTGATGTTGATGGGATCAAGCATGTCGCGGTCGATCCGGTACTGTCGATGGATTACGCGTTGTCCGCAATTGGTGTCGACACGCAGCTTCCCTTCAAAGTGACGCGTCGAAACGCCGCCGATGCACTGACGCGTTTCAAAACGCTTGCCGAAGCCCACGGCGGCATCGCGGCGGGGACCTTCCGCCGTGATATTCAGTTTTCAATGATCAACCGATGCTATTTGCGTGTCGCGTCGGAATCCGCCGACGGGACGACGGTGTATGACGAAGAGGTCCAGGGGCAACACGGGCTGTCGGCATTGGCATTCATCAAGGCGATCGCCGCAGCGAAAGACTTGAAAGCAACCTTGGAAGACCTGGGGCGTCGAAACGTAACGATCCGCCCATCGGTTCGATGCGAAGCGATACAGAATTCCGACCGCGTGCGTTGTGGCGATCAGTCCGTTTGCCGGGCGACTTGTACGGCCACAGACGACACCGAAATCGTGACCTCACGCTATGGCCGCACGGATGAATTGGCGTGCGCAACGGCGATGGAAGCGGCACGGCTTTTGGCCGACCAGCACGGTGGTACCGATCCCGATCAGTGCGAAAGTACGGTGATCACGATGCCCGGTGCCGGCAAAGCGTCCGTCGGTGATTCAAAGTCCTGCACTGATTGTCAGTGAGTACAGGTTGCCAGTGAGTACAGGTTGCCAATGAGTACAGGTTGCCAATGAGTACAGATTGCCAATCAATACCGATCGTTCGATCACCAAGCCCATCGGCAAAGTGATCGCGCGATCCGAACCGATGTCGTCGACTTCGCTATTGTGCCGATTCATCCACGGCATCGTCAGGCGGGACGCCGTCAGACGTTGTCTTTCCGGCCGGTGACAGTAATTGCCAGGTATCGTCCAACCCATAACGGGCTTGCTCCGTTGCGTTCAACGGACGCTCGGGCAATCGCACCGCGTGGGTGGATGGATCGACCGGGATGCGGCGCCATTGTCCGGTGCGGTCGATGCTGATGATCCAACGTGCGTCGGGGCTGATCAAATCCAGTTGGCCGACCGCCGTTGCCGACTGGAATGTGAAGTCGCCAGGGGCCGCGATCACTTCGCGTCCATTGGTTTGATAGACGCCGATCGAATCCCGATGGCGAATCGCGATCAGACCCGAATTGGGAAGCAACTGGTATCCATCGATCGGTGTCTTCCAATCGATGGACTTGGCAAAACGATCGTCACTGGACCGGGTGTCAATGATTCGAATTCGGCGACCGTAAACCCCCAAGATCAAGCGGCCGTCCGGACCGTAGGACAATTGCTTGGGACGTGAATCATAGTTCGGCAGCAATTGAGATTGTCCGTTGGGCATGATCTGCTGAGGTGCCGCCACAGGTGGGCCGCCCAGCGGTGAACCGCTGACCAAAAGCTGGCTGCCGTTGGGTTGGAACAACGCGGTCGATAGCCGACGTTCGGCCAAAGGCATTGTGACCGGTTGTCCCAATGCGACATCCCAAACTCGCCAATCACCGCCGTCGTCTCGGGCGACCAGTCGTGCGGCAAAGGCTGCGAAGCTGAGTTGACGAATGGGGCGTTCCAACTTTCCGAATGGACGAACACGCCGCTCCGCCAAGTCGATCACACCGACCTGCCCCGCCCGGGTTCCATACGCCAGCCTTTGTGAGTCGTCGCTGATTGCCGAAACCAGAATCGGATCCGCCCCCAGATCGATTCGGTCAATCCGATCGCCCGTTTCCAGATTCCATACGGCGACCGATCCATCCCAACTGGCGGTGACGACCCGACCGGCCGACACCGACAGATGGATCGACGACACCGGTGCGGCGTGTCCGCGATAGGACGCGATGACTTGACCCGTATCGACGTCCAAACGTTCGGCACCAAACTGGACGTCTTCCGCGACGATCATCGAATCGTTCCGGCCGGTTCGAATACGAAGTATCGCGTGGTCGTGAAGCTTTTGTTGCCAAACAACGGTTCCGTCTTCACGAATCTTGGCCAACATCGAAACGCGAACGGGTTCCCCCGGACGTGGGCGACGTGTCACTGTGCTGCGGTGCTGTGGGTGGGAAGCGATGACGATGCCTCCGTCCGAATCCACGCAAAGTGACCCGACTGATTGAATCTTGGTGGTGGTTTCGGATTGCGGATCTGTCGGGATCAAAACCTGCGTTGGTTCCAATTCGCCCGACCCGATTTGCCACTGATAAAGTCCGCTTTGATCGCTGCCGACCCACAGTTTCGGTTTCGAAGAATCACTGGCGACGGAAATGAGACCACCGGGGTGTTTGACTTCGTCGTCCAGTTCGCCCGTTTCACAGTTCCATGCGTAAAGCGAACCGCGGATGGATTCGTAGGTGACCAAGTAGCGTCCATCATGGGTAAAGATGGACTCATAAAAGCGTTTGTCACTGTGATCGATACGTCGGACCGAATCCCAATCCTTTGCGTCCAGCAATTGCAGTTCAAAGTCTTCGCCGCTGACCAGGATCTGTTCGCCGGTGGGGCTGTAGCGGACACGTTCGATCACGAAATCCATCGAATCGGTCGCTCGGATCGTGGCGTCGGATGTGTCCCACCGTTGGATGGTGCCATCGTCGCACGACGTCACTACGGAGGATCCATCCGGTGAAAAATCGAGGCTATCAATTCGCACGTCTTCAAAGCGATGGAATCGATTCGTTTTCCAGTGCCATAAGCCGCTTTGAACCCCGGCATTGACCGCCACGATCTGGCCGTCACGGCTAAGCCGCAGGTCTTTGATGCTTTCTAGACGTCGTTTCAACGACGCGATTGGTTCACCCGAGGACTTGTCCCAGACGGTGATCTGGTGTGCGCTGCCGGTGGCAAAAACGTCGGCCGATCCGCTGTTGGATTCCGGATACGCATAAAACGGATTGCCGCTGACCGTGGTGACATGGCGTCCGGTCTGGGCATCGAAAACGCTCGTTCCCCGACGTGGGGTCGTGGTCGCGGTGACCGTTGCACCATCGGGGGCAAACCGAACCACCGTGTTCGCCCTTTCGACGCCCGTGGCGAATCGGCTCCGGTGCAATCCGCTGTCGCAGTACCACGTGCGCGCGGTCGCGTCGCGAGACGCGGTTGCTAGTTGTTGACCGTCTGGATGAAAAGCGACATCGTCGATGTATTTCTGATGCCCCTTCAGTTCGGCAATCAGTTCACCCGAAAGGCTGTCACGAAGCTGGACACATTCATCGTCGCCACACGTCGCGATTGAATTGCCATCGGGGCTGAAATCAATGTCGGCAATATTGCCTGGCGTCGACCACGCACACATGGTATCCAATGTTTGTGTGTTGACGACGGTCACGTTGTCCGTGATGGTGATCGCGATTTGTTGCCCGTCGGGGCTGAAGGTGCCCACACCCTTGTGATGAATCGGGCGGCGATCAAAGGTGGAAAGATCCCACAGGTCGCATCCCAAAACGGACGAACTGGTCAACAGGGTTGTCCCGCCAGGATGAAACTGCACACCGTCGACCAGATCGAAGTCCAGGCCCGGCAGTCGTGATTTCCACTCGTCCAGTACACGCAGCGGTTCACCAGTCTTTGCGTCCCAGATCCGCACCGTGTCATCGCCCCCGATCGTTGCGATTTGCGAACCGTCCGGGCTGAATGTGGCGTACCGGGCTGCTCCTGCGTGGCCCGTCAGCGTTAGCAACAAATCACCGGCGGCGTTGTACACGTGGAAAGCATTGTCCTGTGCGGGCATGACGATCCTGGTCGGACCGTCGACCGGACTGAACGCGGTGCGATCCACGCGGTCGGCGATTGCGCCGGGCAATTCTGCTAGTTGGACCTGGCGACGCACGTCCCAAACAGAAACGGTCGGCGTGTCGTCAATGTCCTGGACCAACAACAGTCGCGTCCCGTCGGGGGAAAACGCTGTCGAAGTAACGCGGGACCCCTGACCGAAAACGCCGGCGGGGTTTCCGGTGTCCGATTCATACAGTCGTGCGGGTTCATTTGCCCGCGTGATGTCGCCGGCCCAACCGGTGGTGACCACCAATTTGCCATCGGGGCTGTAGGCGATGGAGCCCAGCGGCGCATCGGAACCACGCATCAGTAGACGTTCGTGATTGCGATCGATGGCAGACAACAGGATGTTGTTGGCTTCAGGGCCGGGTGCCAGTTTCGCCCCCATTGCCGCCAGTTCGATGGCCAGGCGTGGTGCGGAATCCAATTCCAGTGACGCTTGGGCGGTCAAGCGACGGCCTTCAGACTTTCGCAGCGCGGACGTCAGGTCTGTGTTTCGCTGTTGTGTTTCGATGACCGCTTTCTTTTGGACCTGAATCGCGAAAGCCATCGACCCAACGGCAGCCAGTGTGAACGCGGCGGCGACCGACGAAGCGGCGATCACCATGGTTCGGTGTCGCCGCGCCCAGTTGCGAGTTCGCTTCATCAGACTTGGGCGTCGCGCCTTGATCGGCTCGTTGCGTTGCCAGGCCGCCAAGTCTTCGGCTAATTCGCCTGCGCTTTGATAGCGGTCGTCCGGATTCTTGGACAACAGCTTCATCACCACCGTGTCCAGATCCAATGGAATCTTTGGGTTTAACTTGTGGGGCGACGGAGGATCTTCGAAGGCAATCTGATGAAGGATCTCGCTGCGGGTCCGACCATCAAATGCGTGTCGCAGCGTCAACAATTCGTATAACGTTGCGCCCAAAGAAAACAAATCAGCGCGATGATCCACCACGACCCGCTGGGCGTAAGCTTGTTCGGGACTCATGTAACGCAGCGTGCCGACCATGTCGCCCGGACGTGTTACACCGGCTTCACCCTGAACTTGTGCAAGCCCAAAGTCGGAAACCCAAACCTTGCCCTCCTCATCGATCAACAGGTTCGATGGTTTGACGTCGCGGTGAACGATTCCGCGGTTGTGCGAATAGTGAAGTGCATCTGCCACTTGCTGGCCGACGCGGGCAAACGCGACCAAGTATGCGTGGTCACCCGTGCTGCCTTTGGACGTGATGGCACTGGTGAATCGCGTCGAACCCGCCGAACGGTAGGTGTCCGAATCGGGGTGCACGTGTTCGACAGGTTCGGCCTGGGTCGATCCGTCTTGCTGCTTCTTGCGCAACGATTGCGAAATCGTTTGGGTGATCAACGTGATCAACTCGGCCAAGTTTTGGCCTTCGATGAACTTCATCGAATAATAATGCGTGCCTTCGTCAATGCCGAACGCATAGACCGGAACGATATTGGGGTGATCCAACTGCGCCGCGGCGCGGGCCTCGTTTTCGAAACGCGTTCGCGTCGACACACTCATGGTCGATGCGTAGGGAAGCACTTTGATGGCCACCCGCTTGTTCAGTTTGACATCGCGTCCTTCAAAGACGACGCCCATTCCTCCACGGCCGACTTCACGAATCAGTCGATAGCCTCCCAAGACCTGTTCGGGAACCGCGACGCGTCCCAGGCCGCTATCGGCCGCGGTGGTGGTGCCTTTGATCGTACGATTGCCGACGACCGGAGTGGATGACGCGTGGGAGCCCGCTTGGGTGCGAATGGTCGTTAGGTCTTCGCCGTTGCTGTTGGCGCGGATGTGGTTGGCGTCTGGTTCGGCGGCACCGTTGGCGGGCAACTCAATGCGATGGGGCTGTTCGGCCTGGACGCTTTGGCGTATCGCCTCCAACTGTGCCACCAGTTCAGGCCGCAGTGAATCGATGACGAAGTGTCGGTAGTCTTCGATCCTGGGCTGGCGACCCGCCCGCAGTGCGTCTTCAAATTCGCGGATGACCGACGCAATGTCCGGTTTGGAATCAAAGGACAGATCAGACATTTCGCCCCGATCCCGTGTGCGTGCCCTGCATTTGGACGTACCTGTGGAATGAATCTTGAGACAACAGACGCCGAATCGTCCTGCTTCGTTCGCGGTTCATCCTGATTTGCACCCCCTCTTGTGGAGGTCATTGTAGTGCGTCGCTGCGGTCCCCGGCCAGAGATTTCCGCGATACATTTGACGACTCTTCTGAATCGCGACTTCTCCAACGACTCTCGAAGGAATTCGCTGCATGGCGACCATCCGATTTTGTGGTGCAGCCGGGACCGTGACCGGTTCCTGTTCACTGATCCAGACCGCCGGCAGCGCCTTTCTGGTCGACTGTGGTTTATTCCAGGGAAACCGGACGACCCAGGATCTGAATTATCAGCCGTTTCCGTTTGATGTGAATTCGGTGAAGTTCCTGCTGCTGACCCATGCCCATATCGACCACAGCGGTTTGATTCCCAAACTGATCAAAGCGGGCTTTGACGGTCCTATTTTTGCAACGGAGCCAACCTGTGACCTGTTGCAGTTCATGTTGCCCGATTCGGCGTACATCCAGGAATCCAATGTCGATCGTTTGAATCGGAAACGTCGGCGCATGGGCCTGGACTTGCTCGAACCGATCTACACCAAAGAAGATGCCTCCAAAGCCTTGGCGTTATGCCGAACGGTCCAATACGAACAATGGATCAACGTGGCCGATGGTATCGAAGCCCGGTACTGGAACGCCGGTCATTTGTTGGGGTCGGCGTCGATCGAAGTACGCATCGACGGCACAGAAGCCGGGGATTCGGACCGCCCGTTGCGAATGCTGTTTTCCGGCGATTTGGGGCCTGAGGAAAAGGCGTTTCATCCGGAACCCGATGCCCCGCAAAGCTTTGATTACATCGTTTGCGAAAGCACCTATGGCAATCGCGATCGAGAAGATTACACCCTGGAAAATCGCCGCGAAGCGATGAAACAGGAACTGACCACCGCGCTGAACCGGGGCGGAAATGTCGTGATCCCGTCGTTTGCGGTTGAACGCAGCCAAGAACTACTTCACGACATCGGCTATTTGCTGGCAACCAATCAAATTCCCGATGCCAAGGTGTATTTGGATTCGCCCTTGGCACGCCGTGCGACGGAGGTCTTCATCAAACATGCTGGTGATTTAGAAGACATCGAATTGCCCGCCGCGGAACTGTTCCGCCATCCCAATTTTCGCTTGGTCCAAAGTGTGGAGGAAAGCAAGTCGCTGAACAAAGTGACCAAGGGCGCGATCATCATATCGGCCAGTGGCATGTGCACCGCGGGGCGGATCAAGCACCATTTGGCCAACAATATTTTTCGCAAAGAAGCCACGATTCTATTTGTCGGATATCAGTCACCCGGCACATTGGGGCACATCATCACCAGCGGTGCCAAGGATGTTCGCATCCACGGAAAGCAGTACCACGTCGCCGCTGCGATCCGGCGGATCGGCAACTACAGCGCCCATGCGGATCAAGGCGAACTGATCGATTGGATTCTGCAGCGGGGCGATGTGTCCCAGGCGATTTTCTTGAATCACGGGGAAGACGACGCCCGTGAAACACTTCGCCAGTTGTTGATCGAAAAAGGCTGGGATGCCGACAGCGTGTATGCCCCCGGTTTCGACGAAGTGTTCGAACTGGTCGCCGGAAAGGTCAAATCGCAGGGCGTTGCCGAGCACCGAATTGATACCGCGGAATTGCGTCGTGACTGGTACAACGACTATGCCGCCTTCATTTTGGAATTGGGGCGACGGCTGGAAACAACCGACGACGTGGCGACGCGGCATGCGATGATCGATCGTGTGCGTCGTGCCCTGGATTAGGGCCCCTGTCGGGCCGAATTCGGCCGGTCAAACGTCGGGGGCCGCCAGTCAGAGTCGACTCTGGTTCCCCTAAACGGAGGCTTATGGCACCGACGCACCCCGACGGTTCGGTCTGTTCCAATGGAAACTGGTACGCCCGTCGACGCGGTCGAAGGGATTGTCAGGACTGCATCGCTCGCACCGACAAAAACTGCGTTGACATCGGGCCGTTCTCAGACTCCAACACTTCCGATGACTTAGCTTTTCCTAACGGTCGAATCGGACGATTCGACTTGCACCGCACAATCGGTTTCGGTTTTCTGATCGACTATCGAGACCGTGATATTCGTTGATCCTTTTGCCAAGCGGAGTTCCGCATGTCCACGCCTGTTCTTGATTCCAATCCTTCCGAAGAACTGCTGGCTGACTTTCCTCTTGAACTGCGTCGCCATCTGAACATCACGTTGGGCTGCGAATCCGAACCGGTGGACCCTTCCTACGTTTATCGCGCGACCGCTCTGGCCGTCCGTGATCGTTTGGTGGATTCGTGGCGTCGAACCCAAGCCAAGATGCACCACAGCGACCAACGCAAGGTGTTTTACCTGTCGCTGGAGTTTCTGATCGGACGATCGCTGTGCAACGCGATCCAGAATCTGGACGTCGACGAAGAAGCACATGCGGCGATTCACCAGTATGGATTGCGTCTGGAGGAAGTGGCCGAACAGGAATATGACGCCGGACTGGGCAACGGCGGTCTTGGCCGCCTGGCCGCTTGTTTCTTGGACAGTTGTGCCAACCTGAAACTGCCCGTGGTCGGATATGGCATCCGATACGAATACGGCATGTTCAACCAACGCATCAGCGATGGTCGTCAGATCGAAGAACCCGATCACTGGTTGCGGGACGGAAACCCGTGGGAGATCGAACGACACGAAGACGCGCGTCAGATCCATTTCTACGGTCGCGTGGAACACTATCACGATGCCAACGGCAAATCACGGACCCGTTGGGCCGACTGTCATGACATCACCGCGGTCCCGTTCGATATGCCGATCCCCGGCTATCGCAATGACACGGTCAACACGTTGCGATTGTGGAAAGCCACCGCGTCGGACGCGTTCAATCTGACCGAATTCAACGCCGGCAGTTATACCGAGGCGGTCGCTGAGAAAAATTTGGCCGAAAACATTTCCATGGTGTTGTACCCCAACGATGCCAGCGAAAACGGCAAAGAACTGCGTCTGAAACAACAGTACTTCTTGGTTTCGGCCAGCCTGCAGGACGTCATCGCCCAGTGGGTCGAAGAACACGGCGAAGATTTCTCGGAATTCGGCGCCAAACACTGCTTCCAGTTGAACGACACGCATCCCGCCTGTGCCGTTCCCGAACTGATGCGTCTGTTGATCGACGAACACGGTTTGGAATGGGACCAGGCTTGGAAGATCACCACCGAGTGCATGGCCTATACCAACCACACGCTGTTGCCCGAAGCGCTGGAACGTTGGTCGGTGTCATTGTTCAGCCACCTGTTGCCACGCTTGATGGAAATCGTTTACGAAATCAACGCCCGATTCTTGGCAGAGGTCGAAAAGAAGTGGCCCGGCGATACGGAAATGCGTCGCAAGATGTCATTGATCGAAGAAGGCGATCACCCCCATATCCGCATGGCGTATCTGGCCATTGTCGGCAGCTTCAGCGTCAATGGTGTTGCCGGATTGCACACCCAGTTGCTGAAGAACGGGCTGTTCCACGACTTTTACACGTTGTGGCCCAAGAAATTTAACAACAAAACCAATGGCGTGACCCAACGTCGATGGTTGGCCCACTGCAACCCGGGATTGCGTCAGCTTTTGGACGAAACGATCGGCAGCGGTTGGGAAAACGATCTCAGCCTGATCAAGAATTTGCATCCCTATGCCAGCGACGCTTCGTTCCGCGAACGTTGGCGTGAGATCAAGAAGGCGAACAAAGAACGTTTGGCTGAAGCCGTGATGCAACGCACCGGCATCGCCTTTGACACGTCCGCCATGTTCGATGTTCAAGTCAAGCGGATCCACGAATACAAGCGTCAGTTGCTGAATACGCTGCACGTGATCCACCTGTACGATCGCATCATGCGTGGTGAAACCGAAGGCATGGTGCCCCGCTGTGTCCTGATCGGTGGCAAAGCGGCACCCGGATATCACTTGGCCAAATTGATCGTCAAGCTGATCAATGACGTGTCCAATACGATCAAGGGCGATCGCCGGGCCGATGAACTGCTGAAATTCGTTTTCTATCCGAACTATCGTGTTTCATCGATGGAAATCATCTGCCCGGCGACGGAGTTGTCCGAGCAAATTTCCACCGCCGGTAAAGAAGCCAGCGGCACCGGAAACATGAAGTTCATGATGAACGGTGCGTTGACGATCGGAACGCTGGATGGTGCGAACATCGAGATCCGTGAAAACGCCGGCGAAGAGAACTTCTTCCTGTTCGGTTTGGATGCCGATGGCGTACAAAAGACTCGGTTGGATTATCGACCGAATGAAATCATCGCCGCCGACCCCGATATCCAGCGGATCATGCAGTTGCTGGAAAGCGGTCACTTCAACCGCAGCGAACCGGGCATCTTTGATGTCTTGTCATCGGGTCTGCGAAACCCCCACGACCCGTGGCTGACGATCGCCGATCTTCGCGGTTACATCGATGCCCAACAGAAGGTTTCCGAGACGTATGCGGATCCCGAAACTTGGGACCGCATGAGCATTCTGAACACCGCCGGCAGTGGATGGTTCAGCAGCGATCGGACGATCCAGCAATACGCTGACGAAATCTGGAACGTCGGGCCGATGGCTTAACGATCCACGTCGGCCAAGCGTCGGCGGACGATCCATTGAAAGATCTGCGCGGTGTTGTCCGATGGGGCGACATCGCGTTTTTTCTTTGGGCCGTGACTCTTCTACTAAGGGGCGTCTGATTTCGCTTTGTCTTGGGACGCATTCGACTTTGACGTCGCGATTCGGCCGCCGATGTGTAACACGTCCAATTCATCGGTCAGTTGGTGTTCCAAAGCCTCGGCACCCTGGTAACCCAGTTGCACGGATTCCACTTTCCCGGATTTGCCGATCAGGATCCGTTGGGGGATCGCGTCGGCCTTGAACGCGTCGGCGATTTCGCCTTCGGCATCCAGCATCACGGGAACCTGCCACGGTTGTTCGCTCAGGAATCCGACCACCTTGTCGGCCGATTCGCCCACGTTCACGGCATAGAAAACAACGTCCTTGTCTTCATAGCGTTCAGTGACCGATTGCAGCGTCGGCATTGATTCCAGGCACGGCGTGCACCAAGTCGCCCAGAAAGACAGTACGACGACTTTGTTCTTCAGGTCCTGCGACCGGACGCCTTTACCATCAAGCGTGACACTGGCGAATTCCGGCATGACTTTGCCCAGCAGTGGATGGTCCTTGGAGACACCGGCAAGCGACTGAAAATACGTGTCGACCGATGGGTATTTCTTCGCTCCGTTCGGTGGCTGATAAGTGAATAGCTTTTCATCCACATCCCCAGAGATTCGCCAGGACAAAAAGTCGAAACGCAACTGGTATCGGTATCCGGCCGGCATCTTCATTTGCTGGTTGGACCGCAGCATGTCGGTCAGGTCGACAATCATCCGCAGTGGACGCTGGAGTTCGTTTTCGCGATCCAGCAACCACAAGTCCCATTGGACCAAGTCGTCCTGGACGCCCTTGAGGTGTACCGCTGGGGTTTCGCCACGAAACGGTGCCCGGTCGACCAACTGGATTGACTTCATCCCGCCGACCAACGCGATCGCGGGATCGTAACCGGCCAACGTCATCGCCAGGACCGGTTCGGGATACGGACCCATGGGAACGGGCAAACCGTCGACGGCCTGGCGAATCGAAATCGGTTCATCAAATTCCACGTAGGCATCGGACGACAACGCGACGGTCAGCTTTTCCGCGTTATTGAAGATCCGAGTCCGCTGATCGGTCTCCTTCAAATAGACCGTGAATTGATCGGGCGTCTTCGATGCGATCTGGTACGTCGATACTTGGGCGTCGACGACGCGACCGCCCACGGTGGTTTCCGTGGTCAGCTGAATCGTGGACCTTGAAACGCGGCTTTGCGAGATGGCTTCGAATAGCGGAAACAGTGCCGATTGAACCTCTTGATCCAGCTCAAATAGATCGACGTCGGATTCGGCGACTTCCGATGGAGTCTGCGTCTTCGGGTCGTCGGCGATTGCGATCGCAGGCCGCAGAACCGCCAACAACACGGCGACGATCGGGACCATCCCAGCCCGGCGCCAAACTCGACGCGTGCAATGCGACGGGACGGCAATAGACCGGGCACGATGGTAGGAAGAAAAGTTGGCCATGACGTCGATGGGTGAGGAGCGAGAAAAAGCGTGAAGGCTCGTGGTGCCGACGCGACCAGTCTATCGAACGCCGATCGTCAGCCAACCGTCACGGGCGTCGATATGGTTGGACTGAAACTGGCGACCGGCGACCGCTTGGATGGCAAAATCGTCCGGCGTCGTCCACGTCTTGGACAACAGTGTTTCGGGGAACACATTTTCAAACGACTTTCGCAGCGTGCTGCGGATCGCGGATTCGCGAAGCCCCAAACGCTGGCGACCGGGGAATCGAATGCTGACTTCCCCATCGCGGATCAGCCACATCGACCCGTCGTCCAGTCGCGCGGGGACATACGTTGCCGCGATTTCCAAGTTGGTCCGCCGCAGTTCTCGGTCGCCTTGGGCGAACTCGGATCCACGCAGACCCAGGCGTACCTTTTGATCACGACTTTCGAAAATGATCGGACGAAATCGCGTGAATCGCAGCTGGAACGGTTCCTCCGGTTCATCGATTGGATCGTCCGCTGGTTTCTGTGTGGGCAACCCGATCTGTTCAAGCAGATCGTCCAGTTCATGTTGTTCGAAGGATCGCCCCGACAGCAGCGGTGCCAGAGTGTTTTCCACCACGGATTCATGGATCTGGATCGACGCGTCACTGCCTGCATCAGACATCGGCGCCGGGCGATCGGCGGACAACTGGTGGGTATCGGCCATGACGCCTTCGATGAACATGGATGTGTCCGTGCTGCCCCAGGTCCGCTGCGGCTTTTCCAAGTCCAATCGCAGTAGATAGGGTTCCGCACGGGACATCATGTTCGGGCTGGGCAACGATGCCGCCTGGTCCGTTTCGCGGACGAATTCGGATGTCACTCGTCGCCGCAACTTTTCGCGAGCGATAGAATCGGCCAACGGCTTTTGCTCCGCGGCGCGTTTGCTGGCGATCCGACGCACCAGTCGCCATCGATGTTGGATCGACGTGACTTTGCTTTGCAGAGACACTTGTGCGGATGCCGCGGACAATCGTGAACCGTTGGGGCCGAAAAACAGGCTTCGTGTGACGTGCACGTTTCCATCGGACACGGTCGTCAAGCGGACCGGTTTGTTGTAACCCACGTTGTCGCTGTGGAATCGACCGGTCAAATGCAACACCATGTGCACGTCGCCGATGGACGGTTGCAGGTCCGCTTGAACGATGCCGCGCAAATTGCTGGTGCCTCGCAATGCCGTCCCCAGGATGCAATCGCGAACCGGCTGCAGTTTGTTGACGTCGCGCATCACGGCCGACTGAACCGTGCGTTCGGGGATGTCGATGCGAAAGTTGGGGCTGGCGAAGGAGGATCGAACGTTCGCGATCAAATCGGGGACCTGGCGCGATTCGCTCAGCGTTCCCAGGATCGTACCGATCGCCGCGGCGTCATCGGTCGAAGGTGCCGAATCAATCTCGCGCAAGGTTTTTGATAACAGTTCCAATTGTCGCTGCAGAAGCGGGACCGAACGCTCGGAATCGGCAAACTTTGCCGCGGCAATCAGCCCTTCGGTGGATGTTCGCAATTGACGAAAGTTCGCCAGTTCCAGGCCGTCGTGAAGCCCCACCATGCGTTGATGCAGTTCGGTTGCCAGGCGACCGATCGTCGACACGGATTCGTCGTTTTCGATCGCATCGGCCAACGGTTGGGCATCGATGTAACGCATCCATGCGGCACGGTTTCGGCGGCTGGTGTGGGTGTCCAGATACTGCTGTAACTGCGTCAGAGAAGCAATGAATCCTGACTTTGCGACATCCAAGTTGGGCAGCCGATCACCGCGAATGGCGTCCAGATTGCTTTCGATCTGATCGGCCAGTCGGTTCCATCGGCTGGCCGGCGTTGTTGGCATCGATGTTGTGCTGACGACGGTTGTGCCTTGGCCGGTGACGACGGACTGCGAAACGAGGCCGAACGCAAGGAAGGTCGCCAAAGTGAGCCCGGTGATGGATTGCTTTGTCATGAGGTTTCGCCTTGCTGGTTCGCGCCTTGCTGTCCTTGATCTGCCGGAATCGGATGGCGGACGCACTGGATCCGATGCCCCGCGGTGAACGCGTCAAAGAGCCCGGCGTTCATTTTCCGCTGGCCCGACCGATTTCGACGGGTGAAAGTCTAGGTAGGCTGGGCAAACGACCGCAATGGTCCGTTTGGACGGATCGATCGGATTCTAACCGTGCCGGAACCCACCGCGTCGTCGGGGCAAATGGTGGGAAATCCAGCAAAATCATTTGGGCAAATCGATCACGCCGTCCCAATCCGCCGGCGGGACCCGATTGTGTCGCAGAATCACCGACAACAAAACATCCTTGGGGCGGTCCCATGCCGGCAACGCATGCAGCAACTGGTAGGTTTCGTCCCAATCCCCCGCGACGAATCGGTCGAGGGCTTGTTCATAGTTTCGGATGTCGTCGTCGGTCAGCGTCGTAGGGGGCGACGAGGGCGAGTCGGAACCGTCCTGTTGGCCGGGGGAATCGATCGGGGTGACCGCCGAATCGACGCCCAATTCGACGCTTTCTTGTAAGGATCCGTCGTCGCTGGTGCCCAACAGTTGGCTGATCTGTAACGGTTCGTTCATGCCCGCCGGACGCACCGTGGCCAAACGCCGCAGCCGAAAGGTTCCGAACGATCCGGGCGTCGCCGTCGACAATGCTTCGGCAGTGGTTTGATCCAGCAAGACTTCGGCACCGAAGACCTTGGTCATGCCTTCGAGACGACTTGCCAGGTTCACCACCGGACCAAACGCGGTCACTTTCACTTGGTCGGTCGTTCCAATGCGTCCGGCCACCGCGCGGCCGCTGGCAATGCCGATGCCACAACGGAATCCGGATTGATTGGTGTCGGCCGCGTAGTGTCGCCAAATCAACAGAGCCGCCAGCGCCGCGCGAACTTGACGATCGGGTTGATCCAGCGGCCAGCCCCAGAACCCCATGGCCGCGTCGCCGTGGAAATCACCGATCACACCTCGTTGTCGCAAGATATGGTGGGTCATCACGCCCAACGCGTTGCTGACGCGATCCAGCAATTCCAACAGCCGGTCCGAAGCTTGTTCGCTTTGTCGGCTGAAGCCCCGCAGGTCGCAAAACATGACGGCTAATTCCGTTTCACGCGGCGCCAGGACTTCGCTGACTTCGCGATTGGCCAAGGCATCCATCACGACCGGCGCGAAGAAGCTTCGCATCGCGGATTGCCGTCGTTCCAGACGCAGCGATTTGCGAAGATTTCCCAGCATGGTGCCGACCAGTTCCGCGAACTTGACGTCGTCGCCCAAGTCTTGCGGCGTGGAGTCTGCGGCCTGTTCATCAGGATCAGCCGACAGCGGAGCCATCGTCTGGCCGGCCACGTAGAAGGCCCAGCCGGCACACGCATCGCTGCGAATCGGTACACAGAATGCCCAGTCCACTTCTTCGCTGGCCGTAAAAGCGACCGCGTCTTTACGCGTTGACGACCAAAGGTGCAGCCGGCTTTCACGTGACGAGACCGCGGCACGAACCAACCGGGAACTGATCGGCGGTTGTTCGCGACCCGGGACACGACTGTCGCGATGCAAGATCCGCAAACCGCTTTTTGCTTCGTCCGAGGGATCCCGATAACACACGATGGCGACATCGGTGGCTGCGGGCGTGCTTGTCAGCAGCACCCCAGTCAGACGAACCAGTAATTCTTGTTCGGTCGAACTGCCGGTGATCAAGTCCGGCAATTTGGTCAGCGCATCGATTCGTTGATTGGCGTCACGGAACTTTTGCCGCCGTAGGGATCCCAAATCAAACGCGTGCTCGGTCACATCACCCACGTTGGGCGTGTGGGACGAACCGGCGCGACTGGCCAGAGTGAACGTGGTGTGCCCGATCACAAAGTGTTCGCCGGGGACCAGCGTGAATTGGTCGACTTGACGTCCGCCATGAAAAACCGGGTTGCGGGCCGTCGGCAACCGCTGGATTTCCACGCGGTCGTCGGGCATCGCCGTTAGGCGAATGTGGGCTCTGGAAATCATCGAATCCCAAGGCACGTCCCAATCTGCACCGCTACGGCCAATCGTGATACCACGATGGTTGGTGGCATCGGGCACTTCGCGGCACCATCGTTGTCCGCTGCTGCGTCCTTGGGCAATCAGTTCAGGCATGGCAACAGTCGATGATTCGTCGGGGAGAACGGAGGGATGGAAATTCGACCGTCGGGAACATTGGGCGGTTGGTCAGGTATCCGAGGCGGTTTCCAGCGAACGGGCGGCGGCAATTCCCGCGGCGCGGCCGGTGCTAAAGGCTGCCTGGAAGTTGTATCCGCCGATCCAGCCGTCCACATCCAACACTTCCCCTGCAATGTACAGACCGTTGTGGATTCGGCTGGCCATGGAACGCGGATCGACCTGGCTTAGATCCACCCCACCGGCGGTGACTTCCGCTTTGGTAAAACCGCGACTGTCGGCAACCGGCACGTTCAATCTTTTTAGCCGATCGACCAGGCGTCGACGCCCGGCCGCCGGCAACGATGCCAATGTATGGTCCGCGTCCGCGTGTAGGGTGAGCGCATCGGCAAGACGCGACGGCAGGTGACGACCCAGCAACGATCCAACGCGGGTTCGCCCGGATTGACCGTCCCCGCCACGCAGGATTTCTTCCCACTGCGTGCCCGAAACTTCGGGCGTCAAATCAATCGTCAAGAATCGTCGCTCATCATCATCGGTCGGACCGGTCAGGTACCGGCTGACGTCCATCGCACCGGGACCGCTGTAACCGAAATGCGTGAACAGCCAAGATGCACGACGCACCAGCAAGGGTTTCTTTACCGTGCGTTGGCCACACATTTGACGCACCGAAACGGCAACGTCGTCCACCGTGACGCCGGACAAATCGTGCATCCAAGACGGCCCGCCGACCAGCGGCACCAGCGCCGGATGGGTGGGCATGATCGTGTGTCCCAGACGCTGCAACCACGCATAGGCGTCGCCGGTGGTACCGCATCCCGGATAGCTGCGCCCGCCCGCCGTGACGATCAGCCGCTTGCACCGGAGCCGACCCTGGTCCGTATCGACGACCCAATCGCCGGCTTCGGGCTGGACGTCGATGACGGCACAGGGACGTCGGATCTGGACACCCGCATTTTCAGCCTGCCGATGCAACGCATCGCGGACTTCCACCGCACGATCGTTGACAGGAAAAATCTTACCCGTTGATTCGCGTTTGGTTCGCACGCCCAGGTCATTGAACATCGCCACCACGGCGGATGGATCGAAACTACCGACGCTGGGCTGCAGGAATCTTCGCGCGTGGCCGAATGCGGTGGTGATACCGCGGGCATCGGTGTCGTGCGTCAAATTGCATCGGGTTCCGCCGGACATCAGGATCTTGACGCCCGTTTTGCGATTTTTTTCCAGCAGACATACACTGCCTCTGGATCGTTGGGCGGCAACCGCCGAAGCGATCAAACCGGCGGCACCGGCGCCAATGACAATGATTTCAGCTTCGGAATCGGAATCTGCTGCCATGACCAGGCGGGGGGAACTAGTGTGAAAGGAACGATCGTTGCATTGACATCGATCGGGCCGGCCAATGAAGCATCACGTCATCATCCGAATCGTTTTGTGACACCATGGAATCAGCTGCAACGCGACCGCTTGGCGATGAAACATCGCGGCCATCATCGGACCAACGTTTTTCGTTCGCACAAGCCCGGACACTGATCGGTGATCTGACCCGCCCCAATCCGATGATTTATTGGGCCGATTTTTTGGTCTCGATCGTCCTGGGGCACATCACGCTTCACGGTATCTTTTTTCTGCCACGCTGGTATTCCGAAGCCGCTTGGATGCCGCCCGCGGTGGTCGTCCTGTATGTTGCGACCGTCCTGCTATACATGCGGGCGTTGATGTTCATCCACGAACTGGTGCATCTTCCCCAGGAAGGGTTTCGCGGATTCCGAATCGCATGGAATGCCCTGTGCGGGATCTTTTTCTTTGTGCCATCGTTCTTGTATTACCCGCATGTGGACCATCATCGTCGCAAGCATTATGGCACCGAACATGACGGCGAATATTTGCCGCTAAGTCATCGGGGGCGTTGGATGATCGTCGGCTTCATTTTCCAGGCTTTGGTGATTCCCATTCTGGGTCTGGCTCGATTTCTGATCATCAGCCCGATTTGTTGGGTGTTTCCGCCGGCACGGAAGTGGGTCCATCGGCACGCGTCGACGATGGTGGTGGACCCGTTCTACGAGCGTCCCGATGCTTCGCCCCGACTGATGCGAATCGTGTTACTTCAAGAAGCCTGCTGTTTTGCTTGGGCGGCGTGGTTTTTGATCCGCGGCGGCCTGATGCGCGGTGAGTGGTTGG
Source organism: Crateriforma spongiae (assembly GCF_012290005.1). Lineage (NCBI taxonomy): Bacteria > Pseudomonadati > Planctomycetota > Planctomycetia > Pirellulales > Pirellulaceae > Crateriforma > Crateriforma spongiae. Next base: position 70,979 of record NZ_JAAXMS010000009.1, on the reverse strand, counting down.
ACCCGTTTTGGTTGGTCGCCTATGCCGTCGGTCTTGGCGTTCTGGTCCTGAATGAATTTCGGACCCTGGGAGCACATCGGTGGACCAATGACCAAGGTGAAATGTCGTTTGAAGACCAACTGTTGGACTCGGTCAATTATCCGGACAACGCTTGGGTCACCGAACTTTGGGGACCGGTGGGCACGCGCTATCATGCCCTTCATCACCTGTTCCCCAGGATTCCCTATCACAATCTGGGTCTGGCTCATCGGCGTTTGACCGAAGGGCTGCCCGCCGATTCGATTTATCATCGAACCAACGCGCACAGTTTGACCGAGCAGATCGTAGCGTTGTGGAAACGTGCGGGCGGATCGGAAACGCATTCCGATCCGCTGAAACAGGGACATACGCAAACCGCGTGATCAACGGGTCGTGGCCCTAGGATTCGTCCTGGTTCGGCTGAGTTTCCTGGGCGGTTTGAGCCATCATCAGACGTCGGCGTGAATCGCGGATCAGCATCCAGCCTTCGCGGCCGTAAAGCGCCGCAGCGATGATCCCGGCAAGCAGACCCAGCAGGCTGACCCACATGATGGGTGACGCAACAAAAACGCCCAGCCCGCTGATGGCAAACACGGCGGCGACCAACAGACGTGACATGCCACGCAATTGGGTGTCACGGATTTGCTGTTTGGTGCTGCGGCTGATCGCGCTGCGAGCGGAATCATTGGCCAGCTCTCGCATGGCCGACAAGTTCGTGTGCTTTTCGGGGGCTTCGGAACGAGCGATCAGCGGCGCGTTGGGGTCAATGACCGGTTCGGGTTCGACCGGAATCTCTGCCGCCGGTGCTTCCTCGGCCGCCGCCGATGCGTCTTTCTGAGGCGTGGGTGCTGATCCGCCGCCTGTCGCGCCGGTTGCGTTTGGCCCGTTCTGGACACGTTGCAACAGACGATTCATGTAGGCTTCGATCGAGTCGTCTTCGGGTTCTTCGTCGGCGACGGAACCGGTGGCGGCCGGTTCGGGCGTCGGCTGGGGATCGGCGGCAACTTCGCTGGCGACTTCTTGGACAGGCGCGGGGCCAAGTTCCTCGGCACCGGCGTTTTCGCTGATCGACGATGGGTCCGCGACGTCTTGGTTTTCATCCTGCCAATCGGCCAGGTTGAATGTGCCCGCAAAAGTGGATTCGCTCTCCTGCGGATCGGCATCTTCGGTGGCGGGCTCAGACGCATCCACCGCTTCGATCGGTTGGGATTGGTCCGCGGCGATGTCGCTTAACAGTTGTTGGGCCAACGATCCTTCGGCGATGAAACGTGTCGCATCGTCCGAGTCCGAATTGGTGGCCTGTTCTGGTTCGGAGATCTCACTCGGATCGGCCACCAGTTCCAGGCCTTGGTCAGATTCGCTCGCAAACGATGGTTCAGCGTCATCCAGTGCCGACAAGTCTTCGTCGGCAGCGGGCGGCGTCCAAGACGTATCCGAGGTGTCGGATGCAAGGTCGCTTTCGGTCAGAACCGTGGGTTCGTGAAAGATGTTCGACGAATCGGAGTCGGTCGCTTCCGGCTCGCTCCAGATCGACGTCATGTCGACGCCCGCGTCAGCAGGTTCGCTTTCTGTCTCAGCATCTTCTTGGCAACTGGCCTTCGCCGCTTCGATCTCCTCTCGGCTCAATTGTGCCGGTTCGCTGGCTTGAGCCCACGGGTCGAACCCCGATGAGTCTTCGGAGGAGCCCGTTGAAGTTTCCGTCTGTTCGGCTACCGCGGGTGTTTCACCGTCGGGGATCGATGTTTCTTGATCTTCCCAGTCTGTTGACACCGAAGCCCAGGGATCTTCCGCAGCGTCTTCAGCGATCGATCCGGTTGCATCCTGCATCACTGCAGCCGATGGTTCGGGTTCTGATGCATCTTGTTGTGTTGCAACCGGCATGTCCCATGCCGAATCGTCGGTCGCATCGGGCATGCCGGCGGCCGGATCCGATTCAGCGACCGGGGATGGTTCGACCTGTGATTCGTGATCGACATCCGATCCCAAATCCGGTGGCGTCATTGGAATCGATTCCGTCGCATCCTCGACGACGGACGCGTTAGACAACATGGAGGTGTCTTCGGCGGTGGAGACGCTGTGATCGTCCGCTGTTGCGGATGCATCGTCGGCCGATTGTGATTCGACATGGTCGTAGGTCGGCCACACATCGGCGTCGACGACGGACAAGGGCGACTCCGCTTGGGGCACGGTCGCGTCGTGTTCATCCTGCCACTGTGGTGCGGCTTGTTCGTCGCTCAACAACGCTTCCTGTGCCGGCAGCTCCGGTGCAGCCGCTTGTTCAACAATCTCCAACGCTGCAGTGGAGGGTTTGGGATCCGCCGATTCAGGTTCCGATAGCTCCGCCGGCGACAATTCGTCGGCCGGCGTTTCGGCGACGGCCGAAAGATCTGGTTCGCTTGGTGTGGCGGCCTGTTGAACGTCGACAGCGTGACGTGCCTGTTCCAGTTCTTGCAGAACGTCTTCGTGATGGTTTTGCAAGTCGCTCAGACGCTGGGTGGCGTCTTGCAGTTCATCGCGGACGCGTTGTAGGTCGTCGGCCGATGGGCGGCTTTCCGACTCGGCGATGGCTTCGTCGCGTTGCTGGCGAATCTGTTGCAGCTTGTCGGACAGTTCGTCGTTGTTCTGCTGCAACTTCGTCAGCTGTTCGTTGGCGACGGCAAGTTCATCGCTCAGTTGCTGGACCGACTCGCGCAGTTGGACCGTTTCGGCTTCCCACTGGCTGCGTTGCTGGTCAGAATCCGATCGAATCTGGACGCCTTCGTGTTCCAAACTCTGGATTTGCTGTTGGGCTTGTTCGCACTCGTCGCGCAGTCGTGCCGTGTCGGATTGGGCTTCCTGCAATTCCTGTTGCATTTCCGCGATTTGGACACGCAGTTCTTCGGCGATCGATTCGCTGGCCGCCAGTTTGGCGGATTGCTCTTCGGCCTGGGACTGCGCCAACTGCAAGCTGTCCGTCATTTCGCGGACACGTGCCTCGGCATCCTGACGTCGTGTGTCGCTGTCGTCCTTCGCTTCCTTTAGTTCCGCCAATTCACGTTGGGACGCTTGTTGTTTGGATTCCGCGTCGGCAAGTGTGGCTTTCCAATGTTCGGTCTGTTGCTGTAGTTCAGCGCGATATTTTCGCTCACGCTGTTCCAGTTCTTCCTGGTTTTGGGACAAACTGGCCAACTGGTGGTTCAGCGCTGACAGCTGCTGTCGCATGCGGGCGACCGACTGGGTCGCGGTTTCGGTCTGGCTGCGCGACTGTTCCAGTTGCCGAGATGCTTGTTCGACCTGAGCTTGGTACTCGTTTTCCCGGCGTCGGTATTCTTCGTTGCGGCGGTTCCAGTCGTCGGACTGCTGCTGATGTTGCTTGCGCAGCTGTTGCAGTTCTTCTTGCTGGACCAAGTATTCACGTTGGATTTCGTAGGCGGCCGATTCTTGCGCCTTTAAATTGGCTTCGCGAGCCTGCAGACGCTCTGCCCTGCTCCACAATTCCGATTCACGTTGACGCAATTCCGATTCGCGATCGGTGCATCGTTGGACCAGGCGTTCGCATTCTTCTTGACGCTGACGCCACAACTGGACTTCGCGGCGCAGTCGGTCTTGCCAAACTTGATGGTCGATGACCTCACCGGTCAATACGCCCGACAAATCAGGCAGCGGTGGTGATTGTTGTAAGACCGTTTCCGACGACGCGGCGGCATCTTCGGGCGGACGTGAGGTGGGCTTTTCAAAGGACGCCAGGTCCAGCGAAGGTTCCCCATACATGCCCGCATCGTCAAACGATAAACGTCCCATGTCCTGTTCATCGTCCCGCTGGTGTTGTCGTGTCGACGGATCGCCCGGCGTCTGCGTCGCGGTGGCCGCCACCGGATCGACAGCCGGCACGGAGACGGAGGCGGCTATCGATAACAATTCAAATCGATAGCTGCCCAAACGGACTTGGTCGCCCACCGACAATACGGCCTCGGTGGTTCGCGAACCGTTGATTTCGATCGGGATCGAATGGGCACGCATTTGGACCCGATCGCCTTCGCGGATCAGGATCGCGTGCAGCGGCTGCAGCGACGGATCGTCCAAGCAGATCGAGCACGAGGAACCACTGCCGAAGGTGTACCGAGCACCGGCCAGTCGCAAGCGCCGGGTCGGCGCGTCTTGGCGGGATACGCGAAACTCGATCGCCGCTTGAGTTGTGGCGACGGCTGATTCGGGCGGTCCCGAGTCGATTGCCATGGGAGCCACCCCGGCCGGATCCTTCGCCCCCTCGGAGACGTTGGTGTGGTTCGTCGGTGCGCCGATGATCGCTTCGATTTGAAACGATCCGGTCGTTGTGTCTTGATTCACGCTCACCTGTGCAATCCCTTGCCTCGATGTTCGCCCCAACCGACTGGATCCCGATGATCGACCGATTCGGTCGCGGCGCGTTTCGATACTCTTCCGTTATCGACGCCGTAGCGACTGTCGATGAGTGAACCTGGAACGATCAGGCAATGAAATCGGAAAAATCGGAGAGGGGCATGGATAGCCCTGTGGAGGGTGTCCGTTGTGCAGATTTCGTGAACTGTCCGCTATCAGTGGTTGGATTTCTAATGGGGGCTGAACGCCCGTTAGAACCGACTCAGGCGGTATTTCCCAACGAATGGCCCGGCGATTGCTTACTTCCCGTGCAACTGGTGACGGGACTTCCGTCGTCAGGCTCGTAGGATTACGACGCCTGCGCTACTGGTGACGTTGCCCTTCGTCGCTGGACGGTGAACAAATGACGCTACGTTCGGATGTTTTCCGCCGGCGCGTTGCGATGACGACCCCGGATTGCGGTTTCGCGATGGTCGGAAATTCGGTCCTTTCGTTGAAAGGAATCGATTTCCCTGACTTTTGCTGGGAACCAAACCAGGGTGACACTGGTCACGTAGGACACACCCGTCGTCGGCGCGCGGTGACGCACACGGCACGTCGACGATCCAGATCAGCGACCAACCGAGGATAGAAGGGGGTGACCCATGTCTCGCAAAGAATCCCTCAACAAACTGCGTGTGACGCTAGTCCGCCGTCGTGACGCGTTGCGACGCGCCTTGGATGGTGATCTCAGTTTGCTTCAGGAACTGCACGGTCAAAAAACGGGCGACCCGTTGGATGCCGCGGCCGACACCATTCAGGACGAACTGAACAGCCAGTTGGTCGAAAACGAGTCTCGCGAATTGGGGGCAATGGAAGACGCGATCGCGCGATTCGAAGCGGGAACGTATGGCAATTGCGAATCCTGCGGCAAGCCGATTCCGATCACCCGGCTGCGAGCGGTTCCCTACGCGACCGACTGCATCGATTGCCGTCGCCGCGAAGAAGACGGTCAAGACGGCAGCAACGTGGTGGCCTGGAATCGTGTGTTCGATGTGTCTGAAGTGGATCCCGTTTGATTCCGGCGACGGGATGAATCGTCGGCCAACATGTCCGGACAACATTGACCAAGCGAAGGTTATCACGAAGCAGTGGGAACGTTCCGCTGCTGTGAAACACGCCCGTTAGCACTTGACCTATTGGGGCCGACGATCCATCGGTCCGACGCGGCAATACGTCCGGATTGCCCAAGCGATTTTTTCGGTTCGATCCGCCCTGTTCGCCGACGCGATGTCGTTCAACCAAAATCCCACTTGATCCAGATTCCGGGCACCGGATCACTGGGACAATCATTTCTGTTTGACACGTCGCGCATTCGCATTGCCGACGACGGCATAAGAAACCAAGCGTACCGGCCGCACCATTGGTGCGGTCGTTTTTTAATGCGCCGTTTGTTTCGGTTCTGACAGTGACAGCGTCAAGGTGCGCCCCGGCGAACATGGTGGAAGCTGGCCCCATCGGGTGGACGATGCGTAAGATCAAGACGTTCCGCCGCGCGGTCCCGCCTGTCGTTCCCCCATCCCTTTCCCAAGATCGCTCCGACAAGACATGCCGATGATGAAACTTGGTGACGAAGCGAATCTGCGAACTGCTGTTTCCAACCGACAGTCGCACCGACGCGTGATCGCATGGGCCACGCCGATCGTTACAGCTGCATTGATGTGGATGGGGGCCGTGACGGCCACGGCACAGCAAACACGCTATGTCAGTCCCCAAACCGGACATCCGATCACGATGGCCCGGCCCAGCTTGGAATCCCCGGTGCCACCGGTCGGCCCTCAAGCCTTGCGCGGCGCCGACGACGATCACTTTGCCGAACGTGGCGGGGACGTTCCATCGGCGCGACAGATCGACCAACAACGCGAGCGGCTGTTCAATGAATTGGCCGAGGAATTCAATGCCTTTGATCGGTTGGGCAACCTGGTTCGGCGTGTCGCCCAGTTGGTCAAACCCAGTGTGATTCATATCGAAGCACACAAGACCGAAAACAAGGGCGGCCAGATCGAATCTTACGACGAGGCGGGGGCCGGCGTCCTCATCAGTGCCGGTGGGGAAACTTGGGTCCTGACCAACCGCCATGTCATAGCCGGTGCATCGCCACAGCAGATCCTGTTGCGTGCCGACAACGGTCGCGAAATGTCACCGCTGAAAGTCTTGGCCGACAAGAACACGGACATCGCCGTGATGCAGATCGCAGCGTCGGACCTGCCCGCCGCCAAGTTGGGGAACAGCGATGATTGTCAAATCGGTGACTTTGTGATCGCCATCGGAAGCCCCTTTGGTTTGAACCACTCGGTCACCTTCGGCATCATGAGCGCCATGGGACGACGCGACCTGTCGTTGGGCGAACAGAAGATCGACTTGCAAGACTTCTTCCAAACGGACGCGGCCATCAACCCCGGCAATAGCGGCGGTCCGCTGTTGAACTTGCGTGGCGAAGTCGTCGCCATTAACACGGCAATCGCCAGCAGCAGCGGCGGCAGCGAAGGCATCGGTTTTGCCATTCCCATCAACATGGCCGTCCAAGTGGCCGACCAGTTGATTCGATTCGGTGAATTGCGTCGCGGATACTTGGGCGTCGTGTTGGATCCCGAGTTCACGTCCGCCGACATGCTTTCCGCCGGCTATCAGTACGACAGCGGTGCTCGGGTTAAGAACGTTCGTCCGGGATCGCCGGCCGCGACCGCCAACTTGCAACGTGGCGATATCATCGTCGAATTCAATGGTCGCAAGGTGGAAAGCGACGATCACTTGGTTGCCTGTGTGGGACTGACGCCCGCCGGCGATTCGGTGCCGATGATCATCTATCGCAACGGCAAACGCTATCGCACCAGTGTGGTGTTGACCGACTTGCAATGATCGGCCGCGGTCCAAGCGTCTATCGTCCCGCGGAAGCGGGGCGGCGTGCCGGCGTGTAAAGGCAGCAATCTTGGGGACACACATCGTGCCATGGACCCAACTTGCCTACCGCCGCCCGCTGGTCGGAATTTGCGATTCGTTCCTGTACCAATTCGCGAATCATCTGCACGAACTTCGGCGCGGTTCCAGGGGTGGCCGCACGCGCCAGTGGGATGCCCAGCTTTTTGCACAGGGTGGCCGCTTCATCATCCAGGTCGTACAGCACTTCCATGTGATCGCTGACGAACCCGACAGGCATCAGCACCAATCCGCCGATCGGTGATTCGCGGTGTTTCTGTTCGATACGATCGCACACATCGGGTTCCAGCCACGGTTGCTGGGGCGGTCCGCTGCGGCTTTGGAACACCAATTCCCAAGTTTCAAACCCGGCCGCTTCGGCCACCAACCGACACGTCTCGTTTAGTTGCAAGACATAGTCACAGTTATCCGCCATGGAATTGGGGATGCTGTGTGCGGTGAACATCAACGTGTCGGCAACATGATCGGACGCAAGTGATTTTGCCGCCTGCCGGACCGAATCGGCCAAGGTGTCGATGAAGTGCGGATGGTTGAACCCCATGCGAACTTTTTCCACGATCGGTGCGTCAGGGCCGACCTGAGCCTGCGCTTCGGCGATGTTTTCGCGGTACTGTCGACATCCGCTGTAGCAGCTGAACATGCTGGTGAAGAAGGCGATCGCGCGGCGGCACCCGTCGTCCTTCATTTGCTGCAGCGTTTCAGCAAAGTAAGGCTTCCAGTTGCGGTTGCCCCAGTACACCGGCAGATCAACGTCGTGCTGACGAAATTCCGACAGGATTGCCGCCATCAGCTCGCGATTCTGTTCGTTGATCGGGCTGACGCCGCCGAAACTTTGATAGTGCTGGGCGACCTCCAGCATCCGTTCTCTGGGCACGCGTTTTCCACGCAGCACATTTTCCAGATACGGCATCACATCATCGGGCCCTTCTGGGCCGCCGAAAGAAACCAACAGGAACGAGTCGTAGGGCGGAAGATTGTCGCGCATCGGGACCGGTCAACAGAGGAAGTGGGACGACAGGTGTGTCTTCCTACTATCCTCTTGAAGCAAGTCGTCGATCAAGCGGTCGCGGCGCCCAGCGCCGTCGCGACGCCCGCTCAGGACGGTGTCGCCGCCAATGCGACGAACACGTCAAGCGTGGTGTCGCCGTATTCATAGGCCAAGAAGATCGGCTGCATGCTGCTGCAGAAAACCACACCATCGCGTCCGGCGCGAAACGCCGTGGGAAGCCCCATCTTCAGTTCAACATCGTCCAGCCGGCGTTTCACTCCGCCGACGACCATGTTGCCGAGTTCGCCACAGGCGTCGATGACCAATTGGTCAATTTCCTCGGTCGATTCGCCGCTGATCGCTTCGGTCCACTGAAGCGCCGCGTTACGACTGAGGCACAGTCCGATGCACCCGTTCAACTCACCGCTCAAACTAACGGTGATCGTCAATGGAGACCGGTCGACGGTCGTCGCGGCCTCTTCGACGTGCGGAACATCGCTGGAAACTTGGCGAACCGTTCCGCCGGTCATGGTTTCGATGACATCACGCAAGGATTCATCGGCGGCCTCGGAAATCGCAGCCGATCGCTGTACATCAATCGCAACAGACATTCACAATCCGGTGGGGTTGAAAGGTGCCACGGTATCGATCGCCAGGTTTGGGTGAATACCGAGTTTGACCAATCCCCGATCTGCAATTGGTGAGCATGGACGGGGATTGAATCAACGAACGGAAAAACGTAAACGGCCCTAGGCGGTTTGCGGATTCGGCAGAACGCGTTGCAATTTCAGTTGCAACATTTCCTGATCAAATGGCTTGACCAAATAATCGTTGACGCCTGCTTGGATCGCCTTGACCACCTGTGACTTTTCCGTCTCGGTGGTCACCATGACGATCGGGTGCTTGTGTCCGGCGGCACGAATTTTCTGGACCAGTTCCAACCCATTCATGTTGGGCATGTTCCAGTCGGTCAGTACCAAGTCGATATCCGATCCATCACCGAACATGGCCAAGCCTTCGACGCCGTCGGCCGCCTCGACCACTTCGTCAATCCAGAGTGAGTGGAGTCCACGTGCAATGATCTTGCGCATGACCCCCGAATCATCCACTACCAAAACTTTCATCGATGAAATCCTGCGAGCAATTCTATGTGATGCGTCCAGCGGTACTTCGCGTTCGACGCGCAGCGGTGCGTTCGCGAAGCCAGACAAACCTAGCTCGTGATGTTTGGCGATGAGCCGAAAGAAAACGACGAATTTCTGAATTCCACCGCGAAGATCATTCGTTGGATCTCCGGTGCAATTCATTGTCGTTGATGAGGAGGCGATAGCAGGGGGCTGTTGGGAACCTACCGCGAAAACTCAGGGTTGCAAAATTGTCGCAGGCCCGTGCTCATAAATATCGTTCGCCAGGGGGTGGGAACACAACGACTGGGCGAATTGTTCGGGATGCACCGTGGTCAGACTTCCCAAGCCAAAGAATCCGTTGTGGTTTCGACACGCAATCACAGGGGTCCGTCCTTTTCTGCACCTATAGGACTGTAGGCAGGCACTGGCAGTTCGACGGTCGCATCAAGACCGCGGATCTATGACGCACGGGCTTGCCTGCACAGGGGACGAATCAGCACGGGTAACGCGATCGAGTGGTGATGTGACATCGATCGATCGCAAGCCGAGCGACAAACGCAGGGTCGCACGTGCACGTGGGGTTAGATCAGGCAAGTCATCGGTCAGGTGACGGCCACCAACGTCTGGGGAAGCAGAAAAAATGAACGACGGTGATTTGGTTGCAGAGTTTGTCGAAGAGGCTCGAGAGCATCTCGGGTGCGTTGAGATGCAACTGCTGCAGATCGAGGCATTGGGCGCCGACATCAACGACGACTTGGTCAATACGGTGTTCCGTTCCATCCACAGTGTGAAGGGGGCCGCCGGTTTCCTTGGTCTGAACCAGATCAATCAAGTCGCCCACCGGTTGGAGAACGTGCTGGGCCGCGTTCGTGACCATCAACTGGTTCCCGACCCCTTCAATGTCGACGTGATGCTGAAAGCGGCCGATCGTCTTTCGACCATGATCGAAGACATCGACCAAAGCAACGCAACCGACAACGCGGAACTGTGTGAAAAACTGGACCAGTTGCTGGCCGACGCCCCAACCGAAACCCCCGTCGAAGCCGAGCAGCAGTCGGCACCCGACGAAGTCGTGGTTCAAGACGACGACGCCGAAACCGAAGCCGAAATTCAAGCGGACGTCGAAGCCAAGCCGGCATCAGGACGCCGAAAATCCACGCGACGCAAAACAAGCACACGAAAGAAGGCGTCGCCACGGAAGAAGGCCGCTGGCGCCGCCAAGGCGGACCAGGCAGCGAACGAATCGGTTGACGCCGATGCGTCCAAGGCCGATACCGACGAAAAGGATCGTGATGCGGCCAAAGGTGCCGAAACCATGCTGGAAACGGCATCGACCGGTGTCGCCGCCGCCGCCAGTGCGGGATCCAAACGCGGAGCAAAGGCCGCCCGCGGTGCCGACGGAAAGCCGTCCGGTTCCAGCAGCCCGGAAGCAAGCATTCGCGTGGGTGTTCGCGTCCTGGACCGGCTGATGAACCTTGCCGGTGAATTGGTCCTCAGCCGCAATCAACTGTTGCGTGTGTTGGCACAACAGGGGACCGATACGGTTGCCTTGGATTCGATTGCCAGTGGTCTGGATCAGGTGACCACTGAACTGCAAGAAACCATCATGCAGACGCGGATGCAACCGATCGGCAACGTGTTCAATAAATTCCCGCGCGTCGTTCGTGACTTGGCATCGTCGCTGAACAAGTCGATCGACCTGCAGATGGAAGGAACCGAGGTCGAAACCGACAAGACGATTGTCGAAGCCATTGCTGATCCGTTGACTCACCTGGTGCGCAATTCCTGTGACCATGGCATCGAAACGCCTGAGGTCCGTGAAGCGGCGGGCAAACCGTCCACCGGAACCGTGTTGTTGCGGGCCTATCACCAAGCCGGCAAGGTGATGATCGAAATTCGCGATGACGGTGCGGGGATGGACCCGGACGTCTTGCGAAACAAGGCCGTCGAAAAGGGTGTGATCTCGGCGGATGCGGCATCGCGAATGAGCGATCGCGATGCGGTGAATCTGATCTTTGCACCTGGCTTTTCCACCGCTGGCCAGGTGACCGACGTCAGCGGTCGCGGCGTCGGTATGGATGTGGTGCGAACGAATATTGAAAACATCGGCGGCAATGTCGAAGTCGAATCCGAACTCGGTCGTGGCAGCGTGATCCGTATCACCTTGCCTCTGACACTGGCCATCGTGCCATCGATGATCGTTTCATTGGGCGAACGTCGTTATGCCCTGCCCCAAACGAACATCGTCGAATTGGTTCAAACCGATGGGAAAGAAAAACGCATCGATCACGTCGGAAACGCGGAGGTCTTGCACCTTCGTGGCGCCCTGATCCCGTTGGTTCGTCTGGCCGACATCTTGTCATTGCCACCCGCGGAGAACTCCGAAGAACCGAAGTCAACGGTCCAGCAAGATGATCAGATTGTGGTCGTCGAATCGGGACGTGTTCGTTTTGCTTTGGCGGTTGATCGGGTGTTGGACAGCGAAGAAATCGTCGTCAAACCTCTGGGACGCCACCTTGCGAATCTGCCGCTGCTGGCCGGTTCCACGATCTTGGGCGATGGTCGTGTTGCCATGATCCTGGACGCGGCCGGGATCGCTGGATCGGTCCAATTGTCGCTGGATGCGGAAAGTCAAGATGACCGGGGTGATTCGCAAACCGACGGTGAATCCCTGATCGACAAGCACCGAATGGTTCTGTTGTCGGTCAGCCAGGACGATCACTTCGCATTGCCGATGGACATCGTCAGCCGCATCGAACGGGTGGCGGTGACCGATATCGACAATCTGGGCAGCCAAATGGTGCTGAAGTACCGCGGCGGAACGTTGCCATTGGTAACGATCGACAGTGTCGTTTCGGTGACCGAGGTCGATCAGACCGACACGGTGCATGTCATTGTCTTCAAGGTGTACGGCCACGAAGCGGGATTGGTCGCGCCCCACCTGAACGACATCTGCGAATGCTCGATCAGCCTGGACAGTGACCGGGGGCGTGAACCGGGGGTGGCCGGGATCACCGTGATTGAAGAACAGTCGACCCGCCTGTTGGATCTGTACGGTCTAACCGAACTGGCACGCCCCGAATGGTTCGAAGGAAACAACGAACTGGATGCCGATCGTCCGGCCGAGTTGTTGGTCTGTGAAGACAGCGCGTTCTTCCGAAATTTCTTGATTCGATTCTTGGAAGACGAAGGCCACAACGTGACCTCTTGCGAGGACGGCGAAGAAGGTTGGATCACCCTGAACGAAAACCCGCAGAAGTATGACCTGTTGGTCACCGATGTGGAAATGCCCGAACTGGATGGCATTGAACTGACACGTCGAATTCGCGGGTCCGAAAACCTGAGCCACCTGCCCGTCATCGCGTTGACCAGCTTGGCGGATGAAGCATCCACCAAGCGTGGCTTTGAAGCAGGAGTCAGCGACTACCAGGTCAAGATGAACAAGCCCGAATTGAAAAGCAGCATTCAAACCCAACTGTCAAAGGTGTTCGCAAAATGACTGATCAAATAACAACCGATGCAGCGGACAGCGAGTCCAAGATTCAATTGGTCACGTTTCGCGTGAATGACATCCTGCTGGGGATCTCAATCGATTGTGTTCAAGAGATCAATCGTTTGCTGGATGTCACGGCCGTTCCCGGTGCCAGCCGTCTGATTCATGGCGTGGTCAATCTGCGTGGCGAAGTCGTCACCGTGATTGATGCCCATCAGTTGTTCGGCGTTCGGTCACAGACCAACCCCGAAAACCAACGCAACTTGGTTCTGCGGGTCGATGGCGAACAGATCGGCATCCTGGTCGACGAAATCGCCGACATCTTGACGATCCGGCAATGCGACTTGTCGCCGCGTCCGTCCAACCTTCGCTCGGTCGACCGACGTTTCATTGATTCGGTCTTTCTGACCAGCGGCAGCATCGTCGTCGTTCTGGACGCGAGCAGTCTGGTCAATGCCATCGACCAATCGGACAAGGCGGAGCCCGTTTTGGCCTAAACAACAAAACTTCGATCGCCCGGTCATCAAGGGGGCGATCGTTTCCATGGATACAAATTTGCGATGGTCATTCGGCTGACGTTGTCGGACATCGCGTTTTGGAATTTTGCGTCTCCCCACAACGCAGGAACTTCTGATGAAAGTCTTTCGATCGTTCGCCCTTCGGGGGCGTCTAATGTCCGCATTCCTCATTTGCGGACTGGCACCAATGTTGGCCGTTTCTGTTTGGAACGCGATGTCATCGCGCAGCGGGAACGCTCGCCTTGCTGAGCAGGCGAATGATGACCTGCGTGACAAGTTGGAAGCCCAACTGTCAGCGATTCGCGATCTGAAGAAACAAGAGATCGAGGACTACTTTGGCACCATCGAAAACCAAGTGGTGACGATGAGTCAAAGTCCCGCGATCGTCGATGCGATGGTTGAATTCACCGATGCTTTTCATCGCAACGCGGTGGAGCGCGACTTGTCCGACGATGACTTGGTCGCGATGCAACGCGATCTGGCCCAGTACTATCAGGTCGACTTTTCGCAGAAGTACCAGCTGGAAAACGAGCAACGCGATGCCGATGCAATGGCACGCTTGAATCGTTTGCCGGGCTACGCCCTGGCCATGCAGCACGCTTACATCGGCGCGAACCCACATCCGCTTGGCGAAAAGTCGAACCTGGACAATGCGGAAACGGGTACCGAGTACGATCGTCTGCACGAAAAGTATCACCCCAGCATTCGTGATTTCCTGGAACGATTTGGCTACTACGACATCTTTCTGGTCGATGCCAAGACGGGCAATATCGTCTATAGCGTGTTCAAGGAACTGGACTATGGCACCAGCCTTAGCGATGGGGCGTTCGCCGATACCAATTTTGGACGCGTGTTCCAGCAAACGGTGAAGTTGAATGACACCCGCCAAAGTCTGCTGGTCGATTTCGAGTGCTATTGGCCCAGCTATGAGGCGCCTGCCAGTTTCATCGCCAGCCCCATTCGAAACAACGACGAAACGATCGGCGTTTTGATCTTCCAAATGCCGGTCGACCGTATCAACCAGTTGATGGCTCGTGATTCGGGACTCGGGCAAACGTGCGAAACGTTGATGGTTGCATCGGACGGTCGCCAACGTTGTGATTCGCGGATTTCACCACAGCAACACAACCTGGTGAATGCATTTCGCGGCAAACAACAGCCGATCCATACGTCCTTGGTCAAACAAGCGTTGACCGGCCAAAGTGGCGTTTGCGACACCACGAACTATCTGGGGACGGACGTTGTCAGTGCGTATGCCCCATTGAAGCTGGGCGGATTGGACTGGGCGATCATCACCGATGTCGGTCGTGATGAAGCCTATGCATCAATCAACAACACGTTGGCCATGACCAGCGACATCCAAAGTGCAGGTGTTTGGAATTCGGTTCTGGCGTTCGTGTTGGCTTCGATCGCAATCGGTGGCTTTTCGGTTTGGTTCACGCGAACCTTGACCGACCCGATGCACGCGACGGTCGAAAGCCTGCAGCAAATCGCCGAAGGCGATGGGGACCTGACCCGCCGATTGGACGAAACTCGCTTTGGCGAATTCGGTGAAATTGCACGCAGCTTCAATCGCTTCGCCGATCGTTTGCACGGCATGATCACATCGCTGGCACAAAACGCCAGCACGCTGAACCATACCAGCGAACACCTGAGCCAATCGGCACGTGACCTGAGTGCCGGCGCACAGCAGAGCAAGACGCAATCGTCGGCCATGGGAAGCGCCGCGGAAGAACTGTCGATCAACATGCAAGGCATGGCCGATAGCACCGGCGAAATTTCCAGCGGGATTGAAGGTGTTTCCCGAGCGGTTGAAGAAATGCGTCAGACCATTCGCGAAATCGCCAGCAATGCGGAACAGTCCGCGGATGTGGCCGGTCAAGCCGCTGATGCCGCGCAGCAGTCCAACGAGAAAGTGGGTGGCATGGGAATCGCCGCCCAAGAGATCGGCAAGGTCATCGACGTCATCCAAGACATCGCCGAACAGACCAACCTGTTGGCACTGAACGCGACGATCGAAGCCGCCCGTGCCGGTGAAGCCGGACAAGGGTTCGCGGTCGTTGCCCACGAAGTCAAACAGTTGGCGATGCAAACCGCCACGGCGACCGATGACATCCGTCACCGGATCGAAACGATGCAACGCAGCACCGATGACGCGGTGCAGTCCATCCAGGCGATCAGCGAAGTGATCGACCGAGTCAACCAACTCAGTCGTTTGATCGCGTCCGCCGTGGAAGAGCAAAGCATCACCACCGAACAGATTGCCGAACACATCGGCGGAACGGCCGAATTGGCCGGCACCGTGGCACGTGGTGTCGCCGAATCGGCAAACGCCAGTCGCGAAATCACCGAAAACATCAGCCACGTCGAAGGCGTGCTGAACGATACGGTGACCAACGCGTCCGCCAATGCGGACAGCGGCGAACAGTTGTTGCAACTGGCCGACGACATGCAACGTTTGGTGTCGCAATTCAAGTTGTCCGAGTCTTCGCAGCCAAAAAAGTTTGCGGCCAACGCCTAGCGCGTTCGGCTTATCGATGAAAGATCAATCCATGCCCATTTCTGCACTTGTTGTTGACGATTCGCTTCTGTTTCGCAAAGTCGTTCGTGACTGCTTGGCCCAAATCGGTGATGTCGAAGTCATCGGCGTTGCGGGGGACGGCAAGGCGGCGGTCGAAAAGATTCGGCGATTCCGACCGGACGTTGTCACATTGGATGTCGAAATGCCCGGCATGGACGGCTTGGCGGTACTGCGACAGATCAAACGCGATCGTCTGCCGACCAAGATCATCATGCTGAGCGCTCTGACCGAACGGGGCGCCGATGCCACTACCGAAGCGTTGTCGTTGGGGGCATTTGATTTCATCTTGAAGCCCAGTCACGGCAGCCCGGAAAAAAATCTGGCTGAACTGAAAGATCAGCTATCCCAGCGGATTTCCGCAGTTCGCCGTCGTCCGACATCGGCATCGAAAACGGCCAAGCCTTCCATCGCGCGTTCACCGCGATCGACCATGGCCACCAAACGTGCCGTTGCCGCGCCGTCGCGTCGTGCCGCCGGATTGATCGAAGCGGTTCTGATTGGCATTTCGACCGGTGGTCCCAAGGCCTTGCGAGCTTTGTTGACGCAATTGCCCGCCGACTATTCGGTGCCGATCATCATTGTCCAGCACATGCCGCCGATGTTCACCGCGTCGATGGCCCGTGACATTGATCGACACGCCAAGTTGGACGTGGTTGAAGCCGCCGACGAAATGCCATTGATCGGTGGGACCGCCTACATCGCGCCCGGTGGTAAACATCTGGAAGTACATCGTGTGGCTGGTTCGTTGCGGGCATGCGTCACCGACGCGCCACCGGAACGCAATTGCAAACCCAGCGTCAACGTGATGTTTCGCACCGCCAGTGATGCCACCGGTGGAAGAGTTTTGGGGGCCATCATGACAGGCATGGGTGATGACGGTTTGGCGGGATGCCAACACCTGCGAAATGCAGGTGGAACCGTTTGGGCCCAAGACGAAGCGTCGTGCACCGTTTTCGGAATGCCGCGACAGATCATCGAAGCGGGATTGGCGGACCGCATCTTGCCGCTGAACCAGTTCGCGGATGCTTTGATTCAGACGGGACAAAAACGGTTGGCGGTTTGTCACTGATCCGCATCGGACGCCGCACAACGGTCAACCGCCGTTCATTTCGCCGGCACCATCACGCATTGATATCCACTCATCCATTTCCTTGACACTTCGTACCAACACCATGCAAGCAACTGTTGAACGGCATCACTTGGATCGCGTTCGCGGACTGGCGAAACAATTGTGTGGAATCCATTTGGATGGATCCAAGGACTATCTCATTCGACGTCGTCTGAATGAGTTGATGGTGGATGAAAAGATCGACAACCTGCAAGACTTGTTGGCGTTGGCCGAAGCCCCATACAACCGCAAGATCCGCGAACGGATGGTCGATGCGCTGACCACACACGAAACCTTGTTCTTTCGTGACAAGTCACCGTTCGACGCGTTGACGCAGCACATCATTCCGAAGCTGTACCGCGAAGCCGTCGGTCGACCAAAATTGCGGATCTGGTCCGCGGCCTGCAGCACCGGTCAAGAACCCTACAGTCTGGCGATCGCGTGCCTGGAATCGTTGCCCGAGCGTTCCCGTTGGGATATCCGCATCGACGCCTCAGACGTCTCGGTTGGTACGGTCGAAGCCGCCAAGCGTGGAAGGTTCCAGAATTTCGAGCTTTCACGTGGATTAAGCCCACAGCAGCAAAGCCGGTATTTTCGTCGCGAAGGCAGCGACTATCGAATCGTCGATGAAGTTCGCGGAATGGTGAATTTCCAAGTCAACAATCTGTTGACATCCACGCCGCCCGGTCATGACTATGACGTGATACTGTGTCGCAACGTCGCGATCTACTTCACGCCGGCCGACCGACGTCGGATCTACCAAAAAATGGCCTCGGCGCTTCGACCCCAGGGGTATTTGTTTTTGGGGTGCAGCGAAGTGCCGACCAACGTCAGCGACCTTTTCAAGACGGTCCCGCTTGGACGCGCCACCAGTTATCAGCGGATCGGCTGATCGTCGGGATCTGGATCGGCGACACATTGAACCGACGATCGATGGTTCGGCGGTGTGTCCGTCACCTCGGCTGTGTCATGTCGGTCGGATGCATCAACACGATTTGAATCGTCATCTTGGGGGCTGTTCTTGCTGTGTGCCGGTTCGTGCAACCACCATGGGATGGCCAAAACGCATGCGGCCGCCAGGATCATCACCCAGGGATCCCCCACGCTGCCCGGCCACCACGTTGCATTTTCGGTGGCGGACCAAACGACGATCTGAATCGACGTGGCGATCGGCAGTGTGATGGCGAACCGACCCAACGCGTCGGCCCAACGCGGGGGAATCAGCAACGCCAACAGCGATGCCGCCACCAATACCGACGGCAACGCCTGCCACCCGACGATCACGGCGGGCACGGCGATCATCAGAATCAAGTCAACCAAGCGTCGGCTACTGTCAGCCAGCGGGCTGAGCTTCAAATCCGCTTGGTTGCACAACCCCCGTGCCAGCGAACGTCCTGCGAAACCCGCGGCCGCCAATGCCGTCAACAACCGTGCGACAGCATCCAGGATGCCCGCATTGTTCTGCCAATTTTGTGACACCAGCGATGCCGAATCGTTGATTTGGTCGACGCGATAGAAACGCCAGTCGACGACCAGCAAGCTGGGGAACATCAATGGGATCACCAACAGTGTGATCGCAGCGAATGTGACCAGCCGCGAGGGCAAGCGGTTGCCGTCGAAACGAATCAGGCCGAACGCCCAGCCGACGGAAAGTTCGACGACTTGAAACCCCAACAGGTACCAGACGCCGGGATCGACCACACGACTGTGAAGAACGCTGCGGGCCGCGTCGACGGTCTGGCCGGGCGGGCTGAATCCGTGGATCACTGCGATGCCGATCGACGTCAGCGACAATCCCACCGCCGCTTCGACGATCGGGTATCGCGGCGAAATGGGCAATCGGCACGTCCGACATCGACCTTGGACCGCCATCCAGCCCAGCACCGGGAAATTGTCGCGGGCCAACAATTGCGTGCCACAGCGTGGGCAATGCGATCGCCCGCCCAAACCGCGTCCCAGCGGCATTCGCCATGCGACGACGTTCAGGAAACTGCCGATCGCCGATGAAACCCACAACATCCAACCGACGATGACCACTTCGAACATTCGCGGAAGGATCAATTCGCCGATGCGAAAGTGTGGATGTGCACGTTGAATCCACCACGCACCGCCCCACACATAAATCGTGGCGATTGCCAGCAAGGCAAAGATCGTTGCCCAGAACATCCAGGGGATGCGGGACCATCGGAAACGTCTGCGTCGTGCGGCCAAGCCTGTCTGAACCGAATGAAGGATTGTGCGAAACGGAAGTAGGAACGGGCGGAAACAAGTGACCTTTGACGGCCCGAATGCTGGTGGTGTGAATTTGACCAGCCGATAAGCTCAGGTGGAAACTGATTGTATGCCAACCCGGTCGCCACTGAACCGCCCATGTCGATTCCGCCGATTCGTCACCGTCACGTCAACGAGCATCCGGTTCGCGAGGACGGTGATTATGTGCTGTATTGGATGATCGCGTTTCGTCGAACCGGCTGGAATTTTTCGCTTCAGCATGCGGTGGATCGGGCGAACCAATTGGGCAAGCCGCTGTTGATCTTTGAACCGTTGCGGACTCGGTATCGCTGGGCCAGCGACCGGTTGCACCGGTTTGTCATCGAGGGCATGGCGGACAATGCGGCGAATTGTCAGCGTCAGGGTGTGGCATATTTTCCGTATGTCGAACCGGCGCCCGGCCGCGGGACGCCACTGCTGCATCGCTTGGCCAAGGGTGCTTGTACAGTGGTGACCGACCAGTACCCGTGTTTCTTTCTGCCCGACATGATCCGCGCGGTCAAAGATCGCATTCCCGCCAGGCTGGAACAGGTCGATTCCAACGGGGTGATTCCCTTGGCCCAACCAGATCGGTTTTTCACGGTCGCCCACAGCTATCGACGTTGGATGCAAAAGAACATCATCGATTCGTTATTGGCGATGCCCCGAGAACAGCCGCTATCCGATTTGCAAAACAAATGCGCGGATGCGGATTCGTTGTTGCCCGCCGGTGTGAAACGCCGCTGGAAGGCTGCCGATCTTACGGCACTGCTGGGCGACGGCGGGCTGGCCGAAATCCCGATCGACCACGACGTTCGGCCCAGCCCCACGGTTCGGGGTGGAAGTGTCGAAGCGAGTCGGCGTTTGGAAACGTTTCTCAAGCAGCGGTTGTCGGACTATGACGAACTGCGAAACCATCCCGACGAACATGCAACGACGGGGCTGAGCGCGCATCTGCACTTTGGTCACATCGCGGCCCACCAGGTGGTCCAAGCGATCTTGGATCATGAATCTTGGACTCCCGATCAAGCCGGGGCGGCCAACGGTAAGAATCACGGGTTCTGGAACACCAGCGGGCCGGCCGAAGCCTTGTTGGATCAAATCCTGACTTGGCGTGAAATCGGGTTCAATCAAGCCTATCAACGTCCGCAGACTTACGATCGATTGGAATCGTTGCCCGATTGGGCGCAGAAGACGATCGCTGAAACTCGATCGGATCCGCGACCCTATATGTACACGTTGAAGCAATTTGAAAACGCAGAAACGCACGACGAATTGTGGAACGCCGCCCAGCGTGAACTGGTCGAAACCGGCTTGATGCACAACTACATGCGAATGTTGTGGGGCAAGAAGATTTTGCACTGGACCGAAAATGCTCAGCAGGCCTTGGATTTCATGATCCACCTGAACAACAAGTACGGCTTGGACGGGCGGGACCCCAACAGCTATTGCGGGATCCTGTGGGTGCTGGGGCGAACCGATCGGGCATGGGGCCCCAAGCGTCCGGTGTTCGGAAGCATTCGGTACATGACCAGCGACAGCACCCGGCGAAAGCTGCGGTTGGGAAAGTATTTACAGCGATTTGGTGATTGAATCGGCCGTCGGGCTGGACGCGGCGCAGTACTCGGACCGATGTGGGCTCCGTTGAATTGGCCTTCGAGCCGGAGTGACGATGACGTAAAACGTTTCGATTGTTCGCGGCTGTGACGCTGTTTACGGCATAATTCGACGCGACAAAACTGATTCGCCACCGCCCCGTCGGCCGACGAATCGATCGAAGACTGTGATGTGGGTGATTGGGTGATATTCAAAGCGATTGCTGCGGCCCTGGTGCTGTTGGTGTTGGCAATGGCCGTTTTGGCGGTGGTTTCCCGGCGGACATTCATGCGGGCGATTTTTCGTCCGGTGCTGTCACTGCTGTACCGCAAACGTGTTGTCGGACTAGAGAATCTGCCCCGCGACGGCGGGTGCGTGGTGATCAGCAACCACATCAGCTGGATCGATGGCATTCTGATTTTGTGGATGCTGCCGCGAAATGTGCGTTTCGTCGTGGCCGCCGAGAACTTCAACGGTGGTTTCATGCAGTGGGTCGCCGGCGCGTTCGATACGATTCTGATGACGGCCAGCCCCAAGTCGATCGCGCGGGCGTTGCGATCGGCGCGGGAAGGGTTGGACAACGGTGACGTCGTTGGCGTGTTTCCCGAGGGCTCGCTCAGCCGGACAGGCCAGCTTCATGGATTCAAGCCGGGCATCAAGAAAATTCTCAAGGGCACCGACGCCCCCGTGATCCCGATGTGGCACGAAGGGATGTGGGGCAGCGTGTTCAGTTTTTCGGGCGGCAAGTTCTTTTGGAAATGGCCGCGCCAGTTTCGACGCCAGATCACCCTGTACATCGGCGAACCCTTGGCGGCCGATACGCCGTTGGATGTGATGCGGTCGCGGGTCCAAGATCTGGGCGCTCGCGCCAGCGTTGAAACGCGTCGCCAGTACCCCGTTTTGCCCAGCCGAGTGATCCGCGTCTGGCGTCGACGCGGCCGGCGTATGCAGGCGGCCGATTCCACCGGCGTGGAAGTCGGCGGTCGTGCTTTGCTGACACGTGTGTTTGCGCTGCGTCGTGCGCTGCGTCGCGAGGTTTTCGATCGCGATGAAAAATACGTCGGTATCCTGTTGCCGCCCAGCGTTGCCGGGGTTGCGGTCAACGTGGCTTTGGCGATGGACCGGCGGATCAGTTCCAACCTGAACTACACCGTGACCAGCGATGTGTTGAACCACTGCACCGAATCACTGGGCGTCCGGCATGTGCTGACCAGTCGTAAGTTCATGGACAAGTTTGATTTTGAATTGTCCGCCGAAACGGTGATGCTGGAAGACTTGCGTGACAAGATCACGACGATGGACAAGGTGGTCGCATTCATCCAAGCCAATTTGATTCCCGCGGCGCTGCTGGATCGAATGCTGGGGCTGAATCGCATCGATTCGGACGATCTGTTGACGGTCATCTTCACCAGCGGGTCGACCGGAATGCCCAAGGGCGTGATGCTGAGTCACGCCAACATCAGCCACAACGTCGACGGGATCGAACGGTTGGTCCGCTTGGATTCCGAAGACAACGTGTTGGGCGTCCTGCCGTTCTTTCATTCGTTCGGCTACAGCGTGACGTTGTGGGCCGTCAACACTCTTGGACCGGCCGGCGTCTATCACTTCAACCCATTGGATTCCAAACAGGTCGGCAAGCTGGCCAAGCGATATCACGCGACGGTCTTGCTGGGCACACCGACGTTCATGCGTGGCTACCTGCGTCGCGTCACCCCGGATCAGTTTGCCGATCTGGACGTCGTCGTCGTGGGCGCCGAAAAGATGCCGCCGGACTTGTTCGATGCGTTCGAACAGCGATTCGGTGTCCGGCCGATCGAAGGCTATGGGGCCACCGAACTGAGTCCCCTGGTTGCGGTCAATATTCCGCCCAGTCGATCCGCCGCCAAGCACCAACGGGATCGGTTGGAGGGTTCCGTCGGACGACCGTTTCCCGGATTGGGCGTCAAAATCGTTTCACCCGATGACGGTCACGAACTGCCCGCCGGCGAAGACGGCATGCTGATCGTGTCGGGACCCAATGTGATGCGTGGCTACGCCGGACAAGACGATTTGACCGCCGAAGCGATCACGTCGGGATGGTACACCACCGGCGACATTGCTCATGTGGATGCCGAAGGCTTTCTGCACATCACAGGACGGCTCAGCCGGTTTTCCAAGATCGGCGGCGAAATGGTTCCACATGTTCGGGTCGAAGAAGTCTTGCTGGATTTCTTGGAATCGAATCAGGCCGATGCACCGGAGCCCGGCGATGGGCATCCTGATGTCCCGCTGTGTGTGACGTCGGTGCCCGATGAAAAGAAGGGCGAACGCTTGCTGGTGCTACTTGCCCCCGGTGTGATGAATGAAACGATTCATCCCGATTCGATGCGAAAGGCTTTGACCGACGCGGGGTTGCCCAATCTGTTTGTTCCGGCCCGTGACGCATTTGTGGAAGTCGATCACATCCCGCTGCTGGGCACGGGGAAATTGGACCTGAAAGGCGTCAAGGACAAAGCGGTGGAATTGTCCGGCAGTCCCGTGTCATAGCGGTGCGTCGGTCGGGCAGGCCGCGTCACGCTTTTTGGTGGATCACCGGTTTACGTCGACGCGGATAGACTTCGCGACAAATCGGGCAAACTGTCCCGTCACAACCGCGGGCGGTGCAGTGTTCCCGTCCGTAATAAATGATCTGTAAATGCAGTTCGTTCCAGCGGTCGCGTGGGAACAGTTTCTTCAGGTCCGATTCGGTTTGGGCAACGTTCTTGCCGTTGGTCAAACCCCAACGCTGGGCCAGGCGATGGATGTGCGTGTCGACCGGAAATGCGGGTTCGCCGAAGGCCTGTGCCATGACGACGCTGGCGGTCTTGTGCCCCACGCCGGGCAGCGATTCCAACGCTTCGATCGAACCGGGAACCTGGCCGTCGTGCCTGTCGATCAAGATCTGTGACAGGGCGGCCAGATTTTTTGCCTTTGATTTTGATAGCCCCAGCGGCCGGATGATCTCCAAGATCTCAGCTTCGCCTAGATCACGCATGGCCACCGGATTGCCCGCCACGCGGAACAACTCCGGGGTGACTTCGTTGACTTTTCTGTCTGTGCACTGCGCGCTCAATACCACCGCAACCAACAGCGTGAATTCGTCGTGATGATCCAGTGGGATGGGTGGGTTCGGGTACAGATCCGCCAACCGGCGATCGATGTGTTCGGCTCGTTCTCGTTTCAGCAAGGTCGTGGTGTTGTCTGGGGGCTGCCATTGGCGATGTCGGGCAATGGCTAACGGCGATGCATCTAAGAAACGTTTTCTAGACGCTTTTGAATATCCATGGCCAGTTCGTCGGCCTGTTGTCGCATTCTGTCTTCGTTGGATTCGAATTGTTGGTGAAAGGTTTGGTCCAGTTCCGCCAGTTTTCGCTTGAGCGTGTCCTGCTTGTCTTTTGTCGACGCTTCAATCTCCGCTGCGACGGCTCGTTTTTGTTCTTCCAGCCATCGATCGATGACCGCCAAGTCTTTGTCTCGCTTCTTGGCCAGGTCACTGGCTTCCAGCTGGTGAATCGACGCGGAAACACGCATCGCTTTCGCTTTGGCGTGTTCCACCGCCGCGATCAGGTCACAGGCATGGTTTTGATGCGAAGCCATCTTTTTTTGAAGGGGGCCGATGGTCGCAAAATGGGCGGCGATGCCGACGACCAGGGCGACCACAAACGTGATGCCCGCGGCAACTGGCGAAGCCCCCCATGCGAACAGAAGTAGCATCGCCAACAAAAGACCGATGACGACGCCGCCGATCGGGAACCAAAAGTGATCGTGGATTCGCGTGATTCGCAGACCGTGCAGTTCTTGGTTCAACTGCTCGATGCGGGCCGCCAGGTCTTGCATGGATTCGACCGACTGGCGAATGGAATCGGGGGGACGCAACTCCAAGCGACCGTAGGCGGCGGCGTCTTCGCGGACTTCCCCCACATCGGTTCCGTGCTGTTGCATCCAGGATCGCAGCGGTTCGATAGCCGCTGCGGCCCGGTGGTGGGCCTGGCGAATCGCTTGGTCGTCCTTTTGGCGTGCGCTGCTGGGGGTATTTTTGTCCTGATCGAAACGCGACAAAACTTCGATCCGTCCTTCTTCGGCCTGACGAATCAGCGGTTCACATTTTTGTTGGACCTGTCGTTTCACCGAACCGGCCAACTGGGCCAATTGCCCACGCAATGCCAGCGTTTCGGTTTCGTAATGGTCGATCAGCGCCTCGCCGGATTCGTCCCAACGTTTCAGCATCGCACGGCGGTCTTCGCGGCATTGCCGCATCACGGCGGCTCGTTGGGGATTGGGCGATTCAGACATCGGACCCTCCGGTCGGTACCGCTAGCCGATTCGGCCGGTGCCGCTAGCGGATCGGGCGAAACGTGCACGGCAACCCCCGATTGTACCTGTTCGCAGGTGCGGTCGTGCCGAATCCGTCTTGACCTCGACTCCGACCGACCCGTAGTGAAACACCGAACACCCGCAACGAGCCGAATCGATTCGGCTGTCCCGCACGCTTGGTTGTGCCGGACGCGGCAACATCATGGCTAAATCAAATATCCATCTCCACGTACGGCAGGACACCGTTTCCATGTTGAAGACCTTGCTTTGCCTTTCTCTGGTTCCGGCCACCCTGCTGTTGGTCGGATGTGGCTCGGAAGAACCTGCCGCATCGGTGGCCCAAGCCGCCGCGCCGGCGAACGCCGCGAAAAACGGCTCCGATACAACGGCGGCCGCGGGATCACAACAAGCCGAAGCGGTCGTCAGCCAATTCCTGGACCGGATTCGTCGTGGGGCAGGACAAGCGTCGGCCGAAGAATTGCTGACCAATCAGGCTCGCAGCGTCATCAGCCGTTTCGGCGGCGTGCAAAGCCTGGGGGCTCCGGACGCTCAGTTCGTGGTCACCCGCAGTCAACCGGCGCCCAGCGTCGAAGGAGAACCGGCCGGACAATCGCTGTTGGTCCACACCGTCTGGGCCGAGCCCGTCACAGCCGAAGACGGTGCCGAAAGCGTTGAAAAAACACAGGTCGTCTGGGCGGTTCAGCAGGAGGCCGGCCAGTGGCGGATTTCCGGAATGGTGATCGAATTGGTCCCGGGCGAAGCCCCGACGGTCATTGATTTCGAGAATGAACAGCAAATCGCGACACTTTTTGGCGGCGACACCAGCACCGAAGAAGTCGCCGAAGCGACCTCGGAATCCGTCTCCCGCTGACCCCGACTGTCGGAGCAATCAAGAACCACATTGGGCGGCGTATCGGTCGGTTGATTGATACGCCGCTTTTTTCATGCGCCAAGCCACAAGTGCGGCTGGGTGCGCTTTAGCTACCGGTTTGCGGGGGTCAGGTCGACCTAGCTTGGGTTCCCAATGCCGCGGACGTCGTCGGAACGGGGGCCAGGGGGCGGTCGTGCGCCGGCCCTCCGCCGGTGATGCGGATCGGACCACGCCACCGCGCCGATCGTTCTTGGCGATTGCCCCCCATGGTGGCGGCTGACGATAGGCTTGCGGCGATTGACTTTCCCTTCGCCAGCATTATCGTACAGGCAACATTGCGCAATCCGAAAAAGCTGTGCATTTCGCCTGTTTTGCCTGGTTGCAACGATGGTGGGTCGCGATGAAACACTCGCATTGCCCTGAATGAAGTCGGGTCCAGGAGGCAGGCCCTCATTTCCCCGTTCGTGCGACACGAGTTCGCCACGAGAAAGTCCGATCCAATTTGGGAGACAGTTAATGCGTCGTAGTTACGTGATGATCGCGATGGCAGCCATGATTGCTGCATCGCCCGCCTTTACCGGTTCCGCCGATGCGTTCGGTTTGTTCAAGAAGTTGATGGCCAAGAAGAGCGGCTGCTGTGCACCGGCTCCGAGCTGCTGCGAACCGGCGCCGGAACCCGTTTGCTGTGAACCTGCCCCGGAGCCGGTTTGCTGTGAACCCGCACCGGCACCGAGTTGCTGCGAAGCCGCTCCGGTCGTCGAGCCCGTCGTTAGCGATTGCTGTGGCGCCGCTCCCGTCGTCGAAGCCGCACCCGTCGTCAGCGATTGCTGTGGCGGCGCTGTGGTCGAAGCCGCCCCGGTTGCCGTCGAAGGCACCGTTGTTGAAGCTCCCGTTTCCGCGGAAGGTTTCGATCTGGCTCCCGGCGAAACTTTGGTCCCCGGCAGCGTCGTGATCAACGAAGACGCGTCGGAAGAAGCTGCTGAAGCACCGGCCGAAGAAGCCGCTGCCGAAGAAGCACCGGCCGAAGAAGCTGCCGCTGACGAAGTCCCCCCGGCACCCGCCGCCGAAGAGGCTGCTGAGGAAGCCACCGAAGAAGCCGTCGACGCTGCCGAAGAAGCCGTCGAAAGCGCCAGCGATGCCGCCGCCGATGCTGCGGAAGCGGTGACCGGCGATGCACCGCCCGCTCCGCAACCCGATGCCAACACCGACATCTGATCGGTTTCGCTTCCGCTTGCCGGATTCAAACATCGCAAACCCTCGCGACGATTCATTTCGTGGCGAGGGTTTTTTGTTTGCCACAACGATTCGCCGGGGCTGGAAGGTGACGATCGATTCGTCGGGGGCGTTGCGACCAGCACGGTGGCAAGCTGACGCTCGGGCCGTCATAAAGGGCGGCAACACAAATTTGCCCGCCGGTGACTTTTCCAAAATCACCCATTTCCAAACCCACCCACGATGGAAGGAATGATATCGATGACCCAATGGCCGATCGGAGTATTTGCATCGGTGGATGCCGGACTGGGCGTCGCCTGGGAAGTGATCGAACAATTGGGCGTGCCGACGATCCAGTTGCACGCACCGCATCCCGGTAACCGCGATGCCGATGCCGCCAAACGTTTGGCCGACAAGCTGTCATCGATCGACGTGCAGTGCACCGCGGTGTTCGGTGGATTCGAAGGCGAAAGTTATGCCGACATTCCGACGGTCAGCCGCACGGTCGGTCTGGTTCCGGCGTCAACCCGCGAAAGCCGTTTGGCGGAAATGATAGAGATCGCGGATTTCGCCAAAGCCCTGAACTGTGACGCGGTCGCTTTGCACTTGGGGTTCGTGCCGCATGAACCCACCGCCGATGGCTACGACGCGATCGTTGATGTGACGCGTCGGTTGTGTGATCACTGTGCGGGTAACGCCCAGTACCTGCACTTGGAAACCGGACAAGAGACCGCCGAAGGCTTGCTGACATTCATCGATCAGGTGGGACGTGAGAACCTGAAGATCAATTTCGATCCGGCCAACATGATTCTTTATGGCACGGGCAAGCCACTGGATGCGTTGCGTCAGGTCGGCGGCCATGTGCGCAGTGTCCACTGCAAAGACGGCACTTGGAGCGACCAGCCCGGCGAAACGTTTGGTGCCGAAGTGCCGCTTGGGCAAGGCGATGTCGACGTGCGGCAGTATTTGATCACGCTGAAGGAAATCGGATACGACGGACCGCTGACGATCGAACGTGAGATTCCCGAAGACCCCGAACGTCAGCGGGCCGAAATCGGCGCGGCGATCGACCTGCTGACAAACTTGCGCCAGGAAATTCTGTAGCCGTCCACGCGGCCGGCTGATCGACCGTTACCAGACCAGCGGCTGGTCGGATTCGGTCATGCGACCGGCCGGCCGAATCCCGCTGCCCTTGTGACCGGTCAGTTTGTCGCCAAGGTCATCGCGAACGGTCTGGGCGGCCTGCTGCAACTGGGCGACGACATCGGGATGGTCTTCGATCACGTTGTTGGTTTCGCCGACATCGGAATCCAAGTCGTACAGTTCCAGTCCGCTTTTGCGCGACGAATAGGCGTTCGGGAAACCGCCGGTTCCGCCGGGTTTTCCCGCCATCGTGCGATAGTTGTGGGGGAACACCAACTTGAATCGTTCGTTGCGGATCGCTTGCAGTTCGCCGCCCTTGTAATAGCACGGGTAATACTGGTGCGGTGACTGATCGCTGGTGCCCGTCATCAATCCCCGGATGTCTTTGCCGTCGATCTTGTGGGCAGGCAATTCGGCACCGATCATCGCGGCCACGGTGGGCAACAAGTCGACGGTGGCGGCCAATTGTTCGCACGTGGTGCCACCGGGGATCGTGCCGGGCATCCGCATCACGGTGGGTTCGCGATAGCCGCCTTCCCACATCGTGCCCTTGCCCTCACGCAGCGGGCCGGCCGTGCCGGCGTGATCGCCATAGGACAACCAGGGGCCGTTGTCGGACGTGAACACAATCAGCGTGTTTTCGGTCTGGCCGATGGATTCAACGGCTTCCATGATCTGGCCGACCGACCAGTCGACTTCCATCACCACGTCGCCGAACAGGCCGGCCCCGCTTTTGCCTTTGAAGTCGTCGGAAACATACAACGGCACGTGCACCATCGGGTGTGGCAGGTACACAAAGAAACCGTTGTCGCGTTCGCGCCGGATGAATTCGACGGCACGTTGCGTGAAGGCTTGGGTGAATGTTTCTTGATCGGCCGGCTGGACGTCGGCGTTGACGACTCGCACGCCCGATTCGGCGGTACCCTCCAGCAGCGGCAGTGGTGGCCAGTTGCTTTTGGCGTTGGGATTCTTCTTTCGCTTTTCAAAGACGGCGGGGTGCAGCGGCCACATGTCGTTGCTGTAGGGGATTCCAAAGTATTCGTCGAATCCGTGCCGGACCGGCAGGAACTTGTGGTGATGTCCCAAATGCCATTTCCCGAAACAGGCGGTGTCGTAGCCTTGCGACTTGCAGATTTCGGCCAACGTGACTTCGTCGGCGTTGATGCCGATCTTTGAAGCCGGCCCGAGTGCCCCGGCAATGCCGATCCGACGGTGCAGGCATCCGGTCATGATGGCCGAACGCGATGCCGAACAGACCGCCGATGAAACGACGAAATCGGTGAAGCGGCGACCCTCGGCGGCCATCCGATCTAGGTTCGGGGTCGGGTAATCGGTGGCACCGAATGGTCCGATGTCGCCATAGCCCATGTCGTCGATAAAGATCACCACCACGTTGGTCGGGGCATCAGCCGCGGTCGATGGTCGGGCTGCGACAAACGTGCAGGTCAAAATCCAGGCGGCCAGACAAACCGGCCGGACAATTCCGAATCGGGGACGGGCGAAAATGGAAGCGTTCATGGCGGGAAAGTTACCTCAGCGGAGAGATTTGGGAGGGCGAAAGCCATCGGAGGCGGGCGGGAAGTCGTCAGTGTATCCGCTGTCCCGAGGGCACGCGAAATTCGGGCGAGGCGAGCCGGCACGGCTGTGGTTCGATCCAATGAGCGCAGCGGTGATTCGATCCAATCGACCCTGTCCGATGACTCGGACCATGGCGCTTCGTTTCTCGCACCGTACACGAGTCGACGTTCAACCAGTATCTTGGCCCGCAATGCAACTTCGAAACTTCGACGCCGGGTGTCTGTCGTGGCGGCAGTCCTGCGGAGCGATGGCAGCTTGGGCGGTTCCCTGAGGACCCGCGAGTGCCATCGGCGACCGAGGGCTGAGACGGGCCGAATGAGGGGTCGAATTGGTAACCACAAGGCGTGTTGGAATGAATCAGCTAGTCAGGGTCCTGTTGGGGATCATTTTTGTCGGGTCGCTCAGTTTGGCGGGCCTGCCGGTGCGGCATGCCGTCGCCCAGGAAGCTGCGGCCCAGGCCGCCGAGTCGGACGAAACGCCGGAAGCCGCAGCGGCCGAAACCGCAGTGGATCTGGAGGACTTGCAGGCCCAAGTCGAATCCGCCGCATTGGCCGGTCACAACGCGTGGATGTTGACCAGTTGCGCGCTGGTCCTGTTCATGACCGCCCCCGGGCTGGCGATGTTCTACGGCGGATTGGTCCGTCGCAAAAACGTGCTAAGCGTGATCATGCAGTGCATTTTTCTGATGGGCATGATGACCGTGCTGTGGGCACTGGTCGGCTATTCGCTGGCGTTCGGCGGCGATGGTGCATGGATCGGAAACCTGGATCACGTTTTCATGAACGGCGTCCAGCGTTTCTGGAACCCCGAGACCGGTGCACCGGAAACGCCGATGTTTTCGCCGGAGTTGCCGTTGCTGACCCACATGCTTTTTCAAGGCATGTTCTTCATCATCACGCCGGCACTGATTTGTGGTGCGTTCGCCGAACGGATGAAGTTCGGTGCGATGGTGGTGTACTCGATTTTGTGGGGGCTGTTGATCTATTGTCCGCTTTGCCACTGGGTTTGGGACGGTGGCATTTTGGCGTTCGGTTCGGACGTGGGGATCGCCGGTGGCGCGTTGGACTTTGCCGGCGGGACGGTCGTTCACATTTCCAGCGGTGTCAGTGCATTGGTGGCCGCAATGTTGATCGGACCGCGGATGGGTTATCCCCGCGAACCGCTGCAACCACACAACCTGACCTACACCGCCCTGGGCGCGGCGATGCTGTGGTTCGGATGGTTCGGCTTCAACGCGGGCAGCGAACTGTTGTCCGATGAATTGACCAGCAGTGCTTTTGCCGTCACTCACTTTTCGGCCGCCGCCGGTGCCGTCGCGTGGGCCGTCGCCGAATGGTCGGTTCTGGGCAAGCCGACCGTGCTGGGTGCCAGCAGTGGCGCCGTTGCGGGATTGGTCTGCATCACACCCGCGGCCGGCTTTGTTCAGCCCATGCCGGCGTTGATCATGGGAGCCTGTGCCGGATTGGTCTGCTACTGGGCCTGTTCCAAGCTGAAGCACATGATCGGCTATGACGATGCGTTGGACGCTTTCGGAGTGCACGGTGTCGGCGGAACGTTGGGTGCCGTGTTGACGGGCGTCTTTGCCAGTCGTGCTTGCTGGGACGTGGCCGAGGGTGAAGCGATCGGCCTGATCGAATCCGGCGGTGACTTCACGTTGTTGATCGGCCAAATCGTGGCCGTGCTGATCACGTTTGTCTTTGCCGGTGTCGGCAGTTTGATTCTGCTGAAGCTGATCGATGCGGTCATCGGATTGCGTGTGTCGGCCGAAAGCGAACAACGCGGCTTGGACATCATCGACCACGGTGAAGAAGGCTACACGTTCGCCTAGATCGTGTGACGACGCCCTCGCGTGAAGTCGGGGGCGCCGAACACCCGTTGCAAACAGCGACGCCGAACGAAGGTTGGTTTCGTTCGGCGTCGTTGCATTTGGGACCAGGCCGTTGGCACCTTCGACCTGCCGCATGGCATGATGACACGCGGCGGTCAGTCCAACCGGAATCGCAATCCGGCCGCCGCAGTGACGATCATCAGCGCCGCCGCGGTGCGGAGTGCAAACGCGACGTCCGTCTGTTCAGCGACGAAGCCCCACAGAATGGAACCCAGCGTCATCGACAGGGCCAATATCGTCAGGTAGCTGCCCATTCCTCGGGCCCGCATCCGTTGCGGCAAGGTGATCTGTGCCGTGGTGTTCAGCGACGTCAGCGTCATCATCCAACAACTGCCCAACAACAGCATCACCGGGACCACCGTGGTCACCGAATGGGCCTGCGAAAGACACCACAAACCCAACGCAAACCCGATCATCGCAACGGCAACGGTCTTGTCACGTCCCAAGCGATGATCGATTCGCGGCAGTACGCCCGCGGCGGCCACTGCACCGGCGCCAATCAGCCCGTACAGCATGCCGAACCCGCCGGCATCCCAGCCCAATTGCTGACTGACCACCAGCGGCAAAAGCGACCACATCACGCTGGCCGGTAAGACGAACAGGAAGACGCTTGCCAGGACGTTTCGCATTCGCACTTTGCGCATGATGTATCGAATGCCGTGCCGCACCGACAATGCAAACGACTGGCCACGCGACGACTCGGTCCCGCGACGTTGCCAAAGCAACAGCACGACGATCACGCCGGCAAATGAAGCGGCATTCATGGCAAACGCGATCCAAACGCCCAGGCTGGCGATCAGTAATCCGCCCACCGCCGGACCGACGGCCCGGGCCAAGTTAAAACTGATGCTTCCCAACGCGACCGCACGCGACAATTGGTTGCGTGGTACCAGTTCGGGGACCGACGCTTGCCAGGTCGGAATGTGCAACACCATGCCCAGCCCGATCAGGAACGTCAGCGCCAACAATCCCCAGGCCGAAATCAGATCCGCTGCGGTCAACATCGACAACGTCGTGGCGATCAACAGCAAACTGATCTGGGTCACCAACAACAATCGTCGGCGGTCGATTCGGTCGGCCAGCGCACCGGCGGGAAACGCCAAGAAGACGATCGGCAACGACATCGCCGTTCGGACCGCGGCGACCATTTGAGGTTCGGGGGCCAAGTGCGTCATCAGCCACCCTGCCCCGACTTCGTGAATCCATGTCCCCAAGTTGGATGCGATCGACGCGAACCAAAACGCACGAAACAACCGAATGCGCAGGGGCGCCCACGGGCTGATGCGAACCGCCGGTGCAATCGTGCTGGTGGACAAAAGGTTCCTGGTTGGGCTAGTGGTTCAAGTGTTGGGGGCGAAACTTTCGCCGGTCGCGCCGCCGACATGTTAGCGCTTTGACACCCCGGTGGGACCCGTGAATGTGGATTCGGGTTCGCCGTCCGCCGTCGTCGTCGCCAACGGCAATTCAAACGCCCTCACGCCTTCTGCGACGGTCCCTCACGCAAGCTGCGGCGGTACTGTGCAGGCGTCATGCCACAGGACGCCCGAAACACCTGGATGAAGTAGGACGCGGTGCGGTACCCCACCGCTTCGGCCACCTCAGGGATGGCGATGTTGGTTTCGGTCAAGAACTGTTTGGCCCTTTCCAGCCGCACCCGCTGCAGTTCTTGATGCATGGTGCGTCCCACCGAATCCTGGAATCGGATTTCTAGATTGCGTCGTGACAAATCAACGTGCCTGACGACGTTTTCGACCTGGATGGGATCGATCGCGTGATCGTGGATGTAACGCAACGCCATCGCCACTTCCGCATCATCCAGCGAAATGATGTCGCTGGATCGCCGGGTCACCACATGCAAAGGCTCTGCCACCAAGCGACGTGGTTTTCGCCAACGACGCCGCATCATTCGATCCAGCAACTGTGCCGCGCGATAACCCACACCTTCGGCGTTCAACGCCACGCTGGACAACGGCGGGTCGGCCAATTCGCAGATCAGTTCGTCGTTGTCCACGCCGACGACCGCCAACTCCTCCGGAACGCGAATGCCCGCCGACTGACAGGCCTCCAAGACTTCACGGCCCCGATCGTCGTTGCACGTCATCACGCCGATCGGTTTGGGCAAACCTTCCAACCAGCGAATCAGCCGCGGGTGTTCGCGTTCCCATCGACGGGCCGCCGCTTGCCGTGGCGACTGGTAGACCGTGACGTCAAAACCGGCGGCTTTGATCGCCTGAACAAAAGCCGTTTCACGGCGGTCGCTCCAGACGCGATCGGCGATCCCGACAAACGCAAACTGACGAAACCCACGCTGCATCAAATGGGTGGCCGCCATTCGCGCGGCGCTGGCCGAATCGGATGCAACCTCGCTTAACTGTGACAGCGGATGGTCGGGGCGCAGCTGTTCTTCCGTCAGATCCAATGCGATCGTCGGCAGTTTTGATTCGAAGATCGCATCAGCGATTCGTCGCGTGGCGATCCGAGCAATGATGCCGGTACCGCCCCACTGGCGCATCTTGGGGACGGCTTGTTCAAAGTCGCCGGGCGTGACGTAGAACCCCCAAGGCCCATGCAGTCGCGCGTATTTGACGATGCCACGCAGCATCTGCCGTCCGTAACCGCGTGCGGTTTCGATCAGCAAGGCGACTTTGGGGACTTGGTCCATGATCAATAGCCTTCAGGCATGCGGTGGGCGTGCGACGTTGTGTCTTCAGCCTAGTCTTACCGCCGGGCTCGCCCAGAAACCATCTGCGCAAAGACGACATTTTTTTGCGCAACTGTCCTGTGGTGACACTCCCACGCCGCAGCTAGAACGGAACGCGAAACGAATCGGAGGCGATTCGCGATGGCTCCGACGCAACGGGATCGACAACGGTCCATGCTGTCGCCCCCGCCAAGCTTTCCGGACGATACAAAGGTGGCCGGTACCATTCGTTTTCGTCCGTCAGTTTCGCAGAAGGACACCAAGGTGGCTGCAAAGTTTTCAATCGGTTTGGATTACGGGACCAACAGCGTTCGCGCGATCATTGTCGACTTGGCTGACGGTCAAGAGATCGCCAGCGATGTGTACGAATACCCCAGCGGGGATCATGGCATCTTGTTGGATCCCAAAGATCCCAATTTGGCTCGCCAAAACCCCGCCGACTACATCCAAGGTTGCATCACCTCGGTCGCCAATGCGGTCAAGCAAGCGTCACGAAACCGTCACTTTTCGCCCGATCGCGTCGTGGGCATCGGTGTCGATACCACCGGGTCCACGCCGTTGCCGGTCGATGCCAAAGGTCGCGCCCTGGCATTGCATTCAAAGTTCAAAAAGAACTTGGCCGCGCACGCGTGGTTGTGGAAGGATCACACGTCAGCCGAGGAAGCTGCCGAGATCACCACCAAAGCTTCGCGGACGAAGGAAAACTACTTGGCCAAGTGCGGCGGAACCTATTCCAGTGAATGGTTTTGGTCCAAAATCTTGCACTGTCGTCGCATCGCACCGGACGTCTTTGATGCGGCGGCCGGATGGGTGGAACTGGCCGACTTCGTTCCCGGTTTTCTGACCGGCAACACGGCACCCGAAACCATTCGTCGCGGCATCTGTGCCGCCGGTCACAAGGCGATGTTCCATACCGATTGGGGCGGATTGCCGAAGAAGACGTTCTTGAAGCGTCTGGATCCGGAACTGGTCAAGGTCGCCGAGAACTACAACACCGAGACGGCAACATCCGATCAAGTCGCCGGCCACCTGATCAAGGAGTTCGCCGAACCGATGGGATTGCCCGCGGGAATCCCGGTCGCGGTCGGTGCCTTTGATGCACACCACGGTGCAATCGGGGCGGGCGTGAAACCGGGAACCCTGGTCAAAATCATCGGGACCAGCACCTGTGATGTCACCGTCTGGCCGGCCGATCAACCGCTTGCCGACATCCCCGGACTGTGTGGCATCGTTCCCGGTTCGGTCACGCCGGGCATGTACGGATTGGAAGCCGGTCAGTCCGCGGTCGGTGACATTTTCAATTGGTTTGTCCGCAATCTGGCCCCGTCCACTATCCCCAGCGGTCAGGATCCCCATGTCTGGTTGACCGAGCAAGCGGATCAGTTGCAGCCGGGTGAAAGCGGTTTGTTGGCACTGGATTGGAACAACGGTAACCGGACCGTGTTGGTGGATCCCTATCTGACCGGCATGCTGGTCGGGCAAACGCTACACACCACTGCAGCGGAGATCTATCGCGCGTTGATCGAAGCCACGGCGTTTGGTGCTCTGACGATCATCAACCGGTTCGAAGAATACGGGGTGGAAGTCAAGCAAGTCGTTAACTGTGGTGGCATCGCCGAAAAGAACCCGATGGCGATGCAAATCTATGCCGACGTTTGTGGTCGTCCGATGAAGATCAGTCGGTCCGCACAAACGTGCGCTTTGGGCGCCGCCATCTTCGGTGCGGTCGCCGGCGGCGGGTATTCCAGTGTTGCCGCGGCCCAGCGAAAAATGACCGGCACCAAAGACACCGTGTACCGTCCCCGCAAAAAAGCCAAGGCTGTGTATGCGGAACTTTACAAGCTGTATCACCAATTGCATGACGCATTCGGTGTGCAGGGTTCCGGTGTCGCCGTGGATCACGTGATGAAAGACTTGATCGCCATCCGCAACCGCGTGCGAAAGGGGTAAACGTCGTGCTGGATCAACTGAAAATCGACGTTTGCGCCGCCAACCGAACTCTGGTGGATCATGACCTGGTCACACTGACTTGGGGCAACGTCAGCGGGATTGATCGACAATCTGGACGGGTCGTTATCAAACCCAGTGGTGTCGACTACCACGATCTGTTGCCCGAACACATGGTCGTCGTCGATTTGGATGGAAACCGAATCGAAGGTGAACTGAATCCGTCCAGCGATACCGCCACCCACGTGTGGTTGTATCGCAGCTTTCCGGCCATCGGCGGCGTGACGCATACCCACAGCCGATACGCGACGATGTATTCGCAGTGCCGTCGCGAGATTCCGTGCTTGGGAACGACCCACGCCGATCACTTTCATGGCCCGGTACCCGTCACGCGACCGCTGACCGAATCGGAGGTGGCCCAGGCCTATGAAGCCAACACGGGCAAAGTCATCACCGAACGATTCGCCGATCTGGATCCCATCGCCATGCCGGCCGTTCTGGTCGCCGGTCATGCGCCGTTTGCTTGGGGGCCGAGTGCGAAAAAGTCAGTCGAAAATGCGGTCGCACTCGAAGCCGTTGCCCAAATGACGCTCGGCTGCCAGCAAATCATGGCCGGACAACAAGAAAACGCCGTGCCACGTTTGGAGGCCTATGTGTTGGAAAAACACTACCAACGCAAACACGGCCCCGACGCTTATTACGGCCAAGCCAAATCATCGTCCTAACGCGGAGAATCCCAAATCATGTCATCCGAATCATCCAAACGCGAAGTCTGGTTCGTCACCGGCAGCCAACACTTGTATGGCGACGAAGCGTTGCGGCAAGTCGCCGCCAATGGACAAAGCGTTGTGGACGGATTGGTCGGCGACGGGCGTCTGCCCGTGTCGTTGGTTTTCAAGCCGATCGTCACCACCCCCGATGCCATCACCCGATTGTGTCGGGATGCCGATGCGGATCCCCGGTGCATCGGTTTGGTTTGCTGGATGCACACGTTTTCGCCCGCCAAGATGTGGATCGCGGGGCTGTCGGGTTTGACCAAGCCGATCGCGCATTTGCACACTCAGTTCAATGCTGAATTGCCGTGGTCGACCATCGACATGGATTTCATGAACTTGAACCAGTCGGCTCATGGCGGACGCGAATTCGGTCACATCTGCGCACGATTGAACGTTCCACGCAAAGTCATCGTCGGTCACTGGCAAGATCCCAGCGTCCAAGAACGATTGGCCATTTGGATGCGAGCCGCCAGTGGACGCGACGAAATGCGAAACCTTCGTGTCGCACGGATCGGCGACAACATGCGTCAAGTCGCGGTGACCGAAGGCGATAAGGTGGAAGCCCAGCGGGTCTTTGGAACCGAAATCAATGGCTATGGCATTGGCGACTTGGTGGACTGTGTCAATCAAGTTACCGATTCCGACGCCGATGCATTGGCGGCCGAATACGAACAAGCTTATCAGTTGGATCCATCGCTTCAGCGTGACGGCCAGAAACGTCAATCCTTGCTGGATGCGGCGAAGCAGGAACTGGGGCTCCGTAGCTTCCTGCAATCCGTCGGTGCGATGGCACTGACCGACACGTTCGAAGACTTGCACGGTCTGCAGCAACTGCCCGGCTTGGCGATCCAACGTTTGATGGCCGACGGCTATGGATTCGGTGCCGAAGGCGACTGGAAGACTTCCGCCCTTCTACGTGCGATCAAGGTCATGGCCGACGGTTTGGACGGCGGAACGTCCTTCATGGAAGACTACACGTATCACTTCCAAGGCGACGATTCCTTGTGTTTGGGCGCACATATGTTGGAAATCTGTCCCAGCATCGCCGCCGATCAACCCCGATGTGAAATCCATCCGCTGGGCATCGGTGGAAAATCCGACCCCGTGCGACTGGTCTTCACCGCACCGGCGGGGCCCGCGGTGAATGTGGCTTTGACCGACATGGGCGATCGTTTTCGGTTGTTGGTCAATGAGGTCGAAACAGTAACACCGCCGCACGACCTGCCGAACCTGCCCGTCGCCCGCGCTTTGTGGAAGCCTTTGCCCGATCTGCGCACCGCGGCGGCGGCGTGGATCTATGCCGGTGGCCCCCACCACACCGTTTTCAGCCAAGCGGTGGGAAGCGAAATGATCGAGGACTTCGCCGATATGATAGGCGTCGAGTGTCGGTTCATTGATGCCGACACGTCGCTACGAAGTTTCAAACAGACGCTGTAGGCAAAGCCGGGAAGTTCAGGTCATGGTGTTCATCGATTGGGTCGTCATTGCGGGCTATTTCGCAATTCTGTTGGGTGTCGCTTGGTGGGTGATCAACAAGGGCAGCGAAACCGCGGATGACTATTTCCTGGCCGGACGTAACCTTAGTTGGTGGGTCATCGGTGCATCGATCTTTGCATCCAATATTGGATCGGAACACTTGGTCGGGTTGGCCGGTTCCGGCGCGACCGACGGCGTTGCGATGGCGCACTATGAACTGCATGCCTGGTGTCTATTGGTTTTGGGCTGGGGCCTGATCCCGTTCTACATGCGTTCGCGCGTTTTCACGATGCCCGAATTCCTGGAACGAAGATTCAATTCGTCCAGCCGTTGGGTTTTGTCACTGATTTCGCTGGTCGCCTATGTCGTGACCAAGATCGCGGTGGGCATCTTCGCCGGCGGGATCGTTTTCTCGGTGCTGTTGCCCGACATGCGTTTGGGACCGCTGGACAGCTTCTGGATTGGGTCAATCCTGGTCATCGTTTTGACCGGTGCTTACACGATTCTGGGTGGTCTGCGCGCCGTCGCTTATACCGAAGCACTGCAGACGTTGATTCTGGTATTGGGATCCATCTTGGTCACCATCTATGGATTGGATGCGTTGGGCGGATGGAGCCGCCTTCGTGAAATCTGTGGATCCGAGATGTTCAACCTGTGGAAACCGATGGTTCCCGCTGGTGTCGAATCGACATGGGAACCGGTCAAAGAACCCGGGCGGATGGCGTGGTATTTCAATGACAACTATCCCTGGCTAAGCATGCTGTTCTGCGCGCCCGTGATCGGGTTGTGGTACTGGTGTACCGATCAGTACATCGTCCAGCGTGCATTGGGGGCACCGAACGAAACCGAAGCACGACGCGGATCGATCTTTGCATCCATGTTGAAGCTGCTGCCGGTATTCATCTTCATCATTCCGGGAATGATCTGTTTCGCGTTGTCGACCACGGGGGCGTCCGGTCCGCTTCAGGAAGCAATGGTCGACGCTGATGGAAACCTGATCCGCGAAGAGGCCCAGAAAGCTTTCCCCATGTTGGTCGCAACGATCTTGCCGCCCGGTGTGCGTGGTCTTGTGGTCGCGGGATTGTTGGCGGCATTGATGAGCTCGCTGGCGGGAGTTTTCAACGCATCGGCGACACTGTTCACGATGGATTTCTATTCCAAGTTACATCCAACGGTCTCCCAGGGACGTTTGGTCTGGATCGGACGCGTGGCGACCGGTGTCATGGTGTTGATCGGCCTGGCATGGATCCCCGTGATTCAGGGTGGCCGTGGCTTGTACGACTACTTGCAAGGCGTCCAAGCGTATCTGGCACCACCAATCTTTGTGGTCTTTTTTCTGGGGATCTTATGGAAGCGTGCCAACGGTGCTGGGTGTTTGGCCGCATTGCTGATTGGTTTCGTGATGGGCTTGGTGCGGCTGGCGATTGATACACCGGTGAAGCTGATCGACGGCTACCAGTATCAGGAAGGGTCAATGCTTTGGATTCTGAACAACATGTTCTTCCAGTACTACAGCATGCTGATCTTGGCCGTGTGTGTCATCGTCATGGTGGCCGTCAGTTTGGTCACCGCCGCGCCCGACTACGAAAAGATTCAGGGGCTGACGTTTGGCACGCTGACCGCCGAAGACAAGGCAGAGTCACGCGCCAGTTGGAACACGATCGATATCGTCGCGTCGGGGTTGGTTTTGGTGGCAATTCTTGCCGCGTACTTGTATTTCCAAGGTTAGGGTGCCGTGAAAGCCATCGACGTTGCGGTACCGAACGAAAGCATGTTCATGTCGTCCGTTCTCAGTGCTGGTCCGATCGGACAGATTGATTTTCAACTGTCGACTTTGGACTACGTCGCGTTCTTTGGCTATTTCCTTGGTTTGTGCCTGATCGGCTACTTCGCCGGTCGTAAGCAGGGGGAAACGTCCGCCGACTATTTCTTGGCGGGGCGTTCCCTGCCCTGGTACGTCGTGGGCGCATCGTACATCGCCGCCAATATTTCCACCGAGCATTTCATCGGCTTGATCGGTGCGGCGGTGATCTATGGCATCTGTGTGGCCACCGGTGAATGGAGCACCGTGATCGCATTCACGTTCTTGATTTGGCTGTTCATCCCCTATCTGCTGACATCCAAAGTCTATACCGCTCCGGAGTTTCTGGAGAAGCGTTTCAACAAGCAGATGCGGTTCATCTTTGCCGCGGTCACGTTGCTGGTGAACATTGTCGCCTTCATGGGGCCCGTCATTTACGGCGGTGCTCTGGTCTTGGTGGAATTGTTCGGGTTCGACAAGGTTACCGCGGTGGTCGTGATCGGAATTGCGTCAGGGGTCTGGGCGATCTGGGGTGGGTTACGATCGGTCGCCTTGATGGATCTTTTGACCATCACCGTGATGGTGTTGGGCGGGCTGAGCGTCACCTTTCTTGGCCTATCACACTTGGGCGATGGCCAGGGCGTCCTTGCAGGCGCCCGCAAGATGATTGAGGTCAACGCGGGCAACGTGCCCTGGGCCCATCAATGGATTCAAGACGCCACCCCGAACATTCTGCAGGGTGCGGACGCGGACACCACCTACGATCGGCTGTTGGTGTTGCAACCGCTAAACCACTATTCCAACCCCTGGACCCACTGGGTGTTCAGCTTCTTTTACATCGGGCTCTGGTACACCGTGATTAACCAGCACATGATCCAAAAGGTGCTGGCGGCAAAGGACATGTATCACGCCCGCATGGGAATGGTGTTCGCAAGTTATCTGAAGCTGTTGCTGCCATTCATCGTCGTGATTCCGGGTCTGATCTTTTTCGCGATGAAGCCGGATTTTTTGCAGGAAGGTTCGTTCGGGGATCAAAGCGACGCGGCCAACGCGACCTACATCTTGATGATCAAACAACTAGTGCCGACGTTTTTGACCGGTGTTCTATTGGCGGCTCTGTTCGGCGCCATTCAGTCGACGGTCTGTTCGGTCTTGAATTCGACATCGACGATTTTCACTCTCGATTTTTACAAGATGTTCTTCCGCAAGGACGCGACTGAACGCGAAGAAGTCATCGTCGGACGGATCGCGGGCGCCGTGATCCTGGGGATCTCGATCATCGTCGGTATTTTGCTGGCGACGGTGACGAAGGTGAACCTGTTCATTTGGATTCAGGCGTTGTACGTGTTTTTCGCGCCTCCATTTTCTGCAACATTCCTTTTGGGATCGCTTTGGCGACGGGTCAGTGGCACGGATGCTCTGATCGCCAGCATTTGCACATTCCTATTTGCTTTGATGTTGAAGGTGTTGGAGTTTAAAGATTCGCTGTTGGGGTGGGCCCATCTTCCGGATTGGGTGGCCCTGCCATCGTGGATGATTCCTTTTGCCAATCAAGGCATGATCTGTTGGGCGTTTTGCATGATCCTGTGTGCGACGCTCGCATTGGTGACTCCAAATCCCGACAGCATCGATGATGACCTGACGTTTCGATGGAAGAATCTGAAACTGAGTGGTGGTTTGGGTGATCACTGGTATTCCAGTGTCACACTTTGGTGGGCCGTCTGTGTCGTGTTGATGATTGGCCTGGTCTTGACCTTTAGCATCGTCCTGTAGCGGGCGATCGC
Source organism: Crateriforma spongiae (assembly GCF_012290005.1). Lineage (NCBI taxonomy): Bacteria > Pseudomonadati > Planctomycetota > Planctomycetia > Pirellulales > Pirellulaceae > Crateriforma > Crateriforma spongiae. The sequence goes on along the minus strand of NZ_JAAXMS010000009.1, from coordinate 28,477 downwards.
TTTGATTCTGGAAAGAAGTCTGTTGAATATCTCTGAAAATGCGCCCACACCTCCGATGGGCTGGAATAGTTGGGACTGCTTCGGCGTCAGCGTGACCGAAGATGACATCAAAGCCAACGCGGACTATGTTGCAAAGCATCTCAAGCAATATGGCTGGGAATACATCGTTGTGGATTTGTGTTGGTTTGCGCCCGATGCGAACACCGACAACTACAAAAAGTTTGGTCTTCATCAGTTGACCGATGAATACGGCCGCTTGATCCCCGACCCTGTGAAGTTCCCGTCGTCATCGGGTGGTGCCGGGTTCAAGCCATTGGCCGACTATGTCCATAACCTGGGGCTGAAGTTTGGGATTCACATCATGCGAGGGATCCCATGGCAGGCGGCGGAGAACGATCTGCCGATCAAGGGATGTGATGCCACGGCGGGGCACATTGCACAGCCCGTCGATGTGTGTCTGTGGTATGCCAATATGTATGGGGTGAATCTGACCCGGGACGGAGGGCAGCAATATTATGATTCACTGGCGGACCTTTACGCTTCCTGGGACGTCGACCTGATCAAAGCGGATGACATGAATTCCTGGGACGGGGAAGGAAATCATGAGCCTTATCACACGGATGAGATTGAAGCTTTAGCCAAAGCCATCGACAAGGCGGGACGTCCTGTCACCCTGAGTCTTTCGCCTGGGGCCGCGCGTGTGTGCAACGCGGCTCATTTGCGGCGGCACGCGAACATGTGGCGGATTTCGTTCGACTTCTGGGATGAATGGGAATCTTTGCAGAAACAGTTCGATCGATGCGCGTTGTGGGCACCCTACATTCAGCAAGGGCACTGGCCGGATGCGGACATGTTGCCGCTGGGACGGATCGGGATTCGAGGAGAAGTCGGTGACGCCAGGTTCACAAATTTTACCGAGCCAGAACAGTACACGCTGATGACGCTTTGGTGCATCTTCCGGTCACCCTTGATGTTTGGCGGGCATCTTCCCGAATCGGATGAATTGTCACTGCGGCTGATCACCAACCCGGAAGTGATCGCCGTCAATCAAGCCAGTTCTAACAATCGTCAAGTGTCGCGAGATGAGACTTCGGTGGTGTGGATGGCCGAGTGTTTAGAAAGCGGCGACCCTTACGTAGCGGTGTTCAATGTGTCCGATGTGGATGCTGAGATCGAGGTCGACCTGTCATCGCTGAGGCTGTCCGGGAACTGGACGGTGCGGGATCTGTGGAAACGCCAGACGCTTGGTGACGTGTCGCAGAACCTGGTTGCCAATGTCCAGGGACATGGTGCCGCAATGTATCGATTGTCACCGACTGCCTCGTAAAGTCAGTGACCCTTTTTCGCCAAGAGCCAGGAGGATCTTCAAAGCCTGTGTTCACTTTCGCCCTTCGTCGTCCCGGTCCGTATTGGTGTGCGTCCATGAATCGTCGTCTCCAGAATGCCTCGTTGCTGCTATCGATTCTCGTTCTGATGGGATCGGTTGTCTCGTTCGCTCAAGATCCTGTTGCCCAACGCCCGCCGATGGGCTGGAACAGTTTTGATGCGTACGATTCGACCATCAATGAGCAGCAGTTTCGCGATACTGTTGACTTCATGGCGGAACATCTAAAGCCGTATGGTTGGCAGTACGCGGTTGTCGATTACATCTGGTTCAATCCGCATCCGGGTGATCACAACAATCCACAGCGTCGTTTCGGGCAATCCGACTTGCGGCTGGATCCAGATGGACGTCCCGTCGATCGACTGACACTGGATGAATTCGGAAGACCCCAGCCCGCAGTGAATCGGTTCCCGTCGTCAGCGACCGGTGCTGGGTTCAAGCCGCTGGCAGACTATGTGCACTCCAAAGGATTGAAGTTTGGGATCCACATCATGCGAGGTATTCCCAGGCAGGCGTACTTTGATGATCTGCCGATTCAGGGATCGGATCAAACCGCAGGCGTCATTGCGGAGCCTTGGGACGTCTGCCCGTGGAACAACAACATGTTCGGTGTGGATGCGACGAAGCCTGGTGCCCAAGCCTATTACGATTCGCTGTTCCGGCAATACGCGCAGTGGGGTGTTGATTTCGTCAAAGCCGATGACGTGATTCACTATCCTTATCACGCCGCGGAGATCGAGATGATGCGTACAGCGATCGATCGCTGTGGACGTCCGATGGTTTTGAGCTTGTCGCCAGGTGACGCACCGTTGTCACAAGCCAAGCATTTGGTGGCCAACGCCAACATGTGGCGAGTGTCGGGGGACCTGTGGGACGAATGGCCATCGATCAAGCGGAACTTTCAATTGCTTGATGCTTGGTCGCCGTTCATCGGACCAGGGCATTGGCCCGACGCCGACATGTTACCAATCGGACACCTTTCGCTTGGCGGCCGACCGCACGGGCCCGATCGTATGTCGATGCTGACGGACGATGAACAAGTCACGATGATGAATCTGTGGTGCATCGCGAAATCGCCATTGATGATTGGTGCTGATTTGCTGACATCTCCGTCCGAAACGATGGCGTTGTTGCAAAACCGTGCAGTGCTGGCCGTCAATCAAACCAGTCAGCAGAATCAGCAAGTCTATCGCAGTGATGATGCTGCCTGTTGGACGGCGATGGATGCGAAATCAAAGGATCGATTTGTCGCTTTGTTCAATCTGTCGGATCAGATTCGCGACGTGGCCGTCCGGTTCGAAGACATCGGATTGCGCGGTCGTTTCAAGGCGACTGATCTCTGGACCGGTGGCAAGCAGCAGAACGTCACCGGTCAAATTAACCGGCGCTTGCGTCCGCACGCGTCGGCCATGCTTCGCTTGACCCCAGAAAGTGACGTGGTGGTCCAACCTGTTTTGTTACCGCCACCTGCGGGACCGGTCGCCGGGCCGAATACTTCGGTTTCCGATTCATTGAACCGTCGGATCAAGACTCGTTCCTATCCGTCGGTATTCCAGGCCTGGAATCCGATTGATATGCCATCCGAATTTCCGACCGACACGTTGGAAGGACGTCTAATCGCGGCCGCCAAGCACGATGTGATTTGGGAAGAACCTGTCAGTCAGCTTGGCTATGGAGTCCAACTTGCCTTGGGAGCGATTTGGGACGGGCAGCACGCTGGTTTGGCCAAAGGCTTTACGACACAGTCGCGAAAGCGGGCGTTAGAAAATCGAGCCGTGATGCTCCAGAAGAACCCGGACATGGTCTTTCTGATGGAAGTGCGATGGCGTGACGCCCCGGGCAGCTATCTCCCCGAAGACAGCAGTTTTTGGAAGCGAAATCCTGACGGGACAAGAGAGGCCGGTTGGGACGGGGGGCCGGAGCCCTATTACATGCTGGACTACCAGAATCGACAGTTTCAAGCCAATATCGCTCGACAGTGCAAAGCCTGTATCGAATCCGGCGTCTATGACGGAATCATGTTGGATTGGAGCGGGCAAATCGACATTGTTCGATTAGTGCGTGAAGCAATCGGCGATGATGGCGTGATCATCGTCAATATTCATGATGACATCGAAGATGGGCGACGATACGGAAAGCTTATCAACGGTTCGTTCATGGAATGCAATCCCGCCGGGCCGGGGACAGGAGGGGCACGTTTCAAAACGACTTGGGCCAAGCTCCGGGAAGGGTTGGAGTTTTTTGAACGTGAATTGCGTTCGCCTCAACTGAATTGCTTGGAGGTGTGGGGAGACCGCGACGATCTGCGGCGAATGCGGGCGACGACAACGCTGGGGCTGACGTTGTCCAACGGTAGTGTGCTGTTTGCGGATCCGAATCCACTGAAGACGCCCGACCACCTTCACGATTGGTATGACTTCTGGGATGTGCCGCTGGGGCGTCCGCGCGGCGTCGGCCAGGAGAAGCCCGATGGATCGGTGTGGCGACAATTCGAAGGCGGTGTGGTGGTCTACAACCCGTGGGAAAACGGCAGCGTCGACGTTCAGTTCGACTCGCCCCACCGTCGGGTCTCTGATCAATCCGTTGCGACCGCGTTCCAGTTAGCTGATGCGGATGGTGAGATCTTTGTTCCGGTTGAATCGGAGGTCAAATAGCGATGGCTGTTGAAGTGTTTGTTCGTTGGGCGGGTGTTTTCACGTTGGCGGTCCCGGCCTTCTTTGCCCCAGCATTGTCGATCGCGGAATCCAACCTTCCGCCGACGCGCGACATGAACCTTTTGATGATCACGGTGGAAGACTGGGCTGCCAATGCCATCGGTGCCTATGGCAACCCCGTTGTGCAGACGCCCCATGTGGATTCGCTGGCGAAGCGAGGTGTGACCTTCGATCGTGCGTATTGCCAGGCGACGGTTTGTAATCCATCGCGAGCTTCGTTCGTCACCGGTATGCGCCCCGATTACACCCAGGTGTTTCGCAATAGCGACAGCATGGATGATCTGGTGCCAGCCGATGCACCATCGATGGCCCGCATCTTGGATCGCGATGACGTCTTCGCCGCACAGTTCGGAAAACTGGTCCACAAGTGGGATGACGCGGGTCGGTTCGCCAAAGGATTCGACTTGATCGAATACACGCATGATTACGATCAGCCACCAGGCTTTGAAGGCACGCTGCGTCGTTCGCCTGCCGGGCCGGCGGGCATTGAGGACGTCGAGATGGAATGTCTGGAAATCGCCGATAAGACGGCTGCGGCGCGATTGAAACGCTTGTGGGATGAACGGGAAGAAAAGCTAGCCGCAGGGGCGGAAAACAATTGGACGTTGCGAAAGCCGTTTCAGCAGTTGTTCGCCGAGCAGGTGGGGGACAGCGGAATCGACGAAGCGTCAATGGAGGACGGCCGCCTGGTTCGTAGCGCCGCGAAGTTATTGGGTGATTTGGCGGAATCCAAGCAGAAGTTCTTCCTGAATGTCGGACTCTATTCAACGCACACGCCGCTGTTAGCGCCGAAAAAATATGTCGAAGCCTACCCGCCTTCGCAGATGTTGTTGACGCCAGCAACGCGGAACCGTGATTACCTGGTGCCGGATGTTGCGCGACGGGGCGGCAAGAACTATGACATCTTCAACGGATTGTATCCGGAGTACGGGCCGACGAATCAACGTCAGCGTGAAGCCGTCGCGGCGTACTATGCGTGCAGCAGTTATGTCGACGCGTCAATTGGTGTCTTGTTAAACAAACTGGTTGAAACCGGATTGGATCAAAACACCATCATTGTCTTCTTCGCCGATCACGGATTTCAATTGGGCGAACACGGGTGTTGGAGCAAATTCACCCTGTTCGAGCAATCCACCCGAGTTCCGATGATTGTCGTCGTTCCAGGGATGAAGCATGCTGGGGATCGTTGTGGACAGATCGTGGAATTGGTCGACGTGTTGCCCACCCTTTGTGATCTGTGGGAGATTCCCAAAGACAGTCGCTTTGAAGGCGATAGCTTCGTGCCTTTGTTGGCATCGCCGGATCGTCCCTGGAAAACGGCCGCTTATAGCTGCATCACATTGGGTGGTTTGGGGCGCAGCGTGCGGACAAAGGACTATCGCTATGCGGAGTACCATCGTGATGTGGCACCGCCGACCGAAACAAGCGATCCGCATGCGGTGGAGTTGTATGACATGCGTTCGGACCCTTGGGAACAGAATAACTTGGCCGGGCGACCGGCCTTTGAGTCCGTTCAGCAGCAGATGCGAGATCTGTTGATATCGGGAACGAAATCCATCAACGTTCTAGATACGGATTGAAATCTGCAATGGGAAGCGGCACGTAGTCTTGCTGCAAGATCATCCATTCGTGAAGCTTGCTCTTCAATTCGTTCTCGATAGCCGCATGCTCGGGCTGTCCAACCAGGTTGTCCAGTTCTTCCGGATCGTTTTGTAGGTCGTACAGTTCGAAGATGGGACGCTGGGGGCTGAAATACAAGCGGGAATACAGTGCGGGCAGGCGTCCCGTCTGGTGGCGAATCTTCAGGTCGGTCCACAAAGGCAATGCGAACATGTCGACCGGTTGGAAAGGCAATTGCCAAAGCGGATTGTAGATCAGCTTGTAACGACGGGTTCGGACGCATCGACTGAGGTCAAAGTCAGCCGTGTGCAGCGGAAGGTTGTACCCATGCGACCCTCGCGCGGCACAAAAGTACTCTCGTCCTTCAAAGGATTCCCCTTTCAACAACGCGGCGAAGCTGATTCCATTCATCTCAGGGGCGGGGGCGACGCCGGCCAACTGCAGAAACGTGGGGGCGATGTCTTCGCTGGTGATCAATGCGTCGCTTTGCGATCCAGGTTCAATCATCCCGTCCCATCGCATCAATGCCGGGACATGAAGGCCCCATTCGTATAGAGTGCCTTTGCCGCGTAGGACAGCCGCGCCGTTATCGCCCATGAATAGTATCAGCGTGCGTTGAGTCAGCTTCCGGTCTTCCAGAATCTTTATTAGGCGACCAAAGTCGGCATCAAATCGAGCGATCTCGTCGTAGTACTTGGCAAAGTCTTTACGTACCAGATCGGTGTCGGGGACATGCTTGGGCAGCGAAATGGCATTTGGGTCGTGTGGATCAGCAATGGCGTTTTCCGACAGAGGTCGGTGGGGATCATCGAACGAGAGTTGCAAAAGCCATGGTTGGTTGTGCGGAACCCTATCCAAGAACTGCACCATTTGGTCGACGTGGCCCACGCCGCCGTCGGCAATGTTGACGTGGTCCAGTCGATCATGAAATGTCATCAGGTTGTTATCCGCAAATACCTGCTTGGTTTCTTTTGACCCGATGATGTTGTGGCCGTCCAGGTGATAGATGCGTCCCGCGACACCGGTGTAATAACCGCTTTGTCGCAGTCGTTCTGGAAACGTTGGGATGTCCCGATCTAAAGGCGCGGAAAATCGTGTCATCCGCGTTGCCACCGACGATTGGCCGGTCATGATCGTCGCCCGTGCGGGGACGCACTGCGGCGCCGTGACATACATCCGGTCCAGACGAAGTCCCTGTTCGGCAAAGCGGTCAAGGTTGGGCGTCCGTATGTCAGCGTTTCCGTAGCAACCGACGTGTGGAACGCTGTGGTCATCGGTCAGGACGATCAATAGGTTGGGCCGGTCGTCGGCGGCGCAGATTGTCAAGAATAGACAACAGGCGAAGGCAGGCAGCGCGAATCTTATGGCTTGTTGCAGGGAAAACTTCATTGGTTCGAAACGTCCGGTGACCAGATTATGGGAAGAGAGAGTGGGCATCGAAATATTATAGATAGAATTGCCTTCAGTAGTCTTGCCGACGGGTGTCGCTTTAGCGGGGCCGGAACCGTTGGATCTGGTCGGCGCAGTCGCGTGTGGGTGAACGTTCCAAGATAAAAATTGCGTGAGGATCGCTACCGGGCCAGTTGGGATGCAGGCCAGTTTGGCACCCAATGATGCCGGTGTGTGCATTGGGGCCTTGTGAATCAGAGCCTCGCTGTTGCAGTGTGGATGGCCAACGGTCGGAGTTCTTCATCGTGGCGGGCGTGGTCCTCGTCGACTTCGGTCGTGGCGGGACGCCGGGGCGACGTGTTTCGCCGCGATTTCGCGCGGGACGGAAGCCATTGGTGCGGCGATGTGAAGCCGTGGTGTGCGTCGTTTCCCTCCGGTGCACCACGGTCACGCGGGTATCGCGGATTCGAGGGTCTGTTACACTAATCCGCCGCAGATGAAGTCAATCGATAGTTCAGTGGAGGGTCCCTGAGCGATACGGCTTTTCTGAACCCGGGAGGAAGTGTGCTTTTTCGCCGTTCCGGCATCTCGTTCGCCGACTGGATCCGCACGTGGATTTGCGTGATCGTCGCCTCTTTCTTTTCGCAGGCCTCGCCTGTTTCCGCTCAAGATCCGTTGCAATCGGACATCGGTTCCTTGGTTGTCGAACCGTTTGGGCAGGAAGTTTTTCGGGAAGGTTACGTCACCATTCGGTGGTCCGGCGTCGATGCACCGGGTGGGTATCGTGTGACCGATGAGGATGGCCGATTGGTGTACGCCGGTCGACAGCCACAGTTTTTCGTTTCTGGATTGTCGGACGGTCAGCACGCGTTTCAGGTCACCGCCGTTGATCAGGAAGGCCGCGTCGTTGCAAAGTCCGATCGGCCGGTTTCGGTTCGCGTCGAACACTGGCCGTTGGCTTATGCGTTTTGGGCTTTCGGTACGGGACTGACGGTTGTCGTTGTGTTTGTGGCTGTCATTGTTTGGGGGCACCGGGCGACAGGGGCTCGTGCCACAGGGATTAGGGCGACAGGGACTCGGGTGGGCGGAGACGCGTCGTGAATCCAGTGATGTTGTTGGCCGATGCCGAGCCCATATTGAATCCCCGCGACGGGTATATCTTGCTGACCATTTTCGGGGTGCTTTGGATTGCGCTCGGGCTTTGGTGGGGCAGGCGTGCAAAGACCTATGAAGGGTTTGCCGTTGCGGGCCGGAACGTCGGTTTGGCACTGGGAACAGCGACAGCGGTCGCCACATGGATCACGTCCAACACGACGATGTTGGCACCCCAATTCGCGCTTCAGTTGGGTGTTTGGGGGGCGTTGGGATATGCGACCGCCAGTTTCGGATTGTTTGCTTTTGCGCCGGTCAGCGGACGCATCCGCACACTGATGCCGCATGGCTTCACGGCGGTCGAATTCATTCGTTGTCGCTATGGGATCTGGGGTTATGTCCCGTTCCTGTTGATCAGTTTGTTTTACGCATTGACTTGGCTAATTAGCATGTCGATGGCGGGTGGGAAATTGCTGGAAGTCTTGTCGGGAATTCCTTATCCGGTGGGCATGTCGGTCGTGCTGGCCGTTTGCGTTCTGTACACGCTGTTCGGTGGCATGTATGCGGTGATCGGTACGGACTTCATTCAAAGTCTGGTGATCATTGTCGGGTTGATCGTGGTTGCGTTGGCTATCCTTTCGACCGTTGAGATTTCGGACGTGCACACCGAACTTCAGCAACGGCGACCGATGTTGTTAAGCGTGTTCTTTCCCGCGGCGTTGATGTCCCTATTCAACAACATGTTGTTCGGATTTGGCGAAATTTTTCATAGCAATGTGTGGTGGAGTCGTGCGTTCGCGATGCGCGAGGGTGTCGGTCCCAAGGCATATTTGCTGGCCGGTTTTCTGTGGTTGCCCATTCCCATCGTTGCCGGATTCTTGGGGTTGGCCGCGCCCGCGTTGGATATCGGAATCAGTCAGCCCGATACGGTGGGGCCGCTGGTTGCAGCAACACTTCTTGGGAACGTCGGTGCATTGCTTGTTTTCGTCGTCGTCTTTTGTTCGCTTGCATCCAGCATTGACAGTTTGCTTGCCGCGACCGCAGATTTGATCGTTGGGGATGTTTGGTCTCCCGCGTTCCGTGCTGTGCGTGGAACCGCTTTGGATGATGCAGGCAAGCGACGGTGGAGCACGTTCACGATTCTATTGCTCGGTGCGATCGCCTGGATCGCAGCGTTTCAGAATCTTGGGACGCTTGCGACCGTTTTGTTTTTTGCCGGCCCGATGGTCGCAAGTTGTATTTGGCCGATCTTGGGTGGGCTGTATTTCCGCCAACCTGGGCCGATAGCGGCGGCATCTGCGATGGTCTCTGGGACCCTGGTCGGGTTGGTCGCTTACTTTCAAATTGGATGGTTTGTCGGATCGTTGGTGGGGGCGACGGTGTCGGGCATTGTCTTTTTGGCAGTGACCGCAATGATGCCGAAGACGTTCCACTTTTCGACGATGTCGTACGAAGGTGACTCGGCATGATGTTCCCCGAGTGGTTTTTACAGGTGCTGGTGATTGGTGGTCTGGTGCTTTGTGGTGCTGGAACGGCGGCGCTGATCGTCTTGTTGTGGCTCGATAAGAAGAATCGACAGATTTGGTAAACGACTTTGCAGGTGTGTTGATGCTTCTGGAAGTTTTCAGGGGCTGACATGCATGAAGCGGAGTTGGGAGGATAAACAGACGATGCATACGAATTCAAAAGGTTTGCGGTTGGACCCGCATGGCCTGTTGAAAGATGTCGCCGAAGTGATCGATCGTGAGACGCTGGAACCATTGGTCGGCGAATCGATTGTGCATCCCCGACAGTTCACTCGGCGCAGCGTGGTTGCACTCGCTCGCTTGTCGGCATTGCTTGAAACCAAGAATGTCGAAGTCGACAAGCCGTTGGATGGGAAGATCGCGATCACGGCTTTCTTTGAAGCCAGCACTCGAACCCGTCTATCGTTTGAAAGCGCGATGCTGCGGCTGGACGGAAAGGTGCTTTCGGTTCCCGATGGTCAGGTGACGGGAATTGCCAAGGGCGAATCGCTGGCGGATATCGGCGAGATGTTCAATACCTATGGGGATGTCGTGATCATGCGACACCCCGATACCGACAGCGTCGATCGCATCCGTCAAAATTTGCAGCGTCCTTTGATCAACGCGGGAAATGGCAGCGGACACCATCCGTCGCAGGCATTGATTGATTGGTTCGCATTGCTGAAATGGCGACCGCAATTGTGCACGTCTGATTGCCCGCCCGATCAACGTGTGCACTTGGGGATCATTGGGACGCCCGGTTCGATGCGGGCGGTCAAAAGCTTCCTGCGATTGTCATTAATGTTCACGGGGGCCGTGTCGAAGATCACGTTGATTTCTGAATTGGCCGATCCCGTCGGTTTGGAGTTGACCGAACCGATTGAAGAGTCGCCGATTCCGATTGAAATCGTGAACGATGTTCAAGAGGTCATCGGCGATTTGGATGTGGTGTATGTCAATTCCATTGCGTTCTTGGGCGACGATTACCGACGGATGGACAATCGGTACAAGTTGCAGCAGTCAAGCGGATTAAAAGAAAACGCCGTGGTGATGCACCCGCTAGCCAGGAATGACGAGTTGTCTGTCGACTTAGATTTGACCAACCATAATCTGTACTTCGCTCAGGCAGCCGGCGCCGTGTTTGTTCGTCAGGCTTTGCTGGCGACAGTGCTGGGGCGGCTGGACCGAATTTCTTCGACCGGGATCTGACCGGTCGCTCCTTCGTCCGAAATCGCGTCTTCAGCGCGGCGACGGTGTGTGACGCCGTCACGCAGTGCCGTGGCGGCACCGCGATGTCTTGGCCAAGTGGCTTTGCAACAACCAACCCCTGGTAAGTGATATGTGTGGAATCGCAGGTTTTTGGAATCCCAAACGGACCAACGAACGCGATCTTCGATCGGTCTTGGATCCGATGTTGGATGTGTTGGATCACCGCGGCCCGGATGAGCGTGGCAGTCATATCTCGGTCGACAAGGGATTGGCCATCGGGCATACGCGTTTGTCCATCGTGGGTCTGGATTGTGGGCACCAACCGATCGCGTCATCGGATCGTGCCATTGTCGGCACGGTCAACGGGGAACTGTACGGGTACAAGAAGAGCCGCGCATCGCTGGCTTGTGAATCGCGATCCTGTGACGGAAAAAGTGACAGCGCGATTGCCATTCCGTTGTACGAAAAATACGGGCTGGACTTTGTTCACCATTTGCGCGGTGAGTTTGCCGTTGTGTTGTTTGACGGCAAACGGAATCGCTTGATCTTGGTGCGTGACCGTTTCGGAATCAAACCGCTTTACTTTGCGATCAATTCCGACGGTGTTGTTTGGGGATCGGAAGTCAAAGCGATTTTGCGGCACCCCGATCACCCGCCACGTCTGTGCCCAAAAGCGGCCATCCATCAGATGATGCAGGTCATGGTGCCGGGATCGACGGCGTTCCAGGGCGTGCAGGCGCTTTTGCCTGGGCACATGATGGTGATCGACTTTGAACAAAATCGTTTCGAATCCAAAACCCATCGATACTGGGATCTGAACTTCCCCGTTCAGCACGAAACAAACGTCGATCCGGCGGAGTATGTCCAAGGAGTGCAAGATCGGCTGATCGATGCCGTTGCCGCACGACTGGAAGCCGACGTTCCGGTGGGATGCTATCTGTCGGGCGGAATCGACAGTTGTTCGATTTTGGGATTGGCCACTCACTTACAGCAATCGCCTGTGAAGGCGTTCACGATCGCTTTTGACAGCGATGAGTACGACGAATCGAATATTGCCGCGTTGATGGCCAAGCGGACCGGTGCAGAGCAAGAGTTGTTGCGTCTGACGGAAAAGGAACTGTATGGTCCCGCGTTTGAAAGAGCGACTTGGCACGCCGAGCGGACGTTTTACAACACGTTGGCTGTCGCCAAGTGGCACATGAGCCGACGGGTTCGCGCCTGCAATTACAAGGCGGTGATCACCGGCGAAGGCAGTGATGAGTTGTTCGGCGGCTATGCGTTTTTCCGCCGAGATTACTTGGGCAAAGAAGATCGCGATCAGATTCTGTCCGGTGCGACATTGTCCGAGAAAGAACTCTCGCATCCGGCTTGGGAAGACTTGTGCGGCTACACTCCGTCTTGGATCCAGCCTTGGATGATGACTTTGGAGCGAGTGAAACCGTTGCTGAGTCAGAATATGCGCGACCTGTTGCAGGAGTATGATCCGGTCGCGGCAGTCGCCAATGCGATTGATCCGGAACAGGTGCGAGGCCGCAATCGCTTGGACATTTCGCAGTACACTTGGAGCAAGACCATGCTGGAAGGCCAGATCTTGACCTGGGGGGGCGACCGCATGGACATGGCCAACAGCATGGAGGCACGTCCGGCGTTCTTGGATCATCACGTCGCCGAGTACGCGGTTCAGATTCCGCCGGATGTTCGCATCCGCGACGGAGTGGAAAAGTGGGTGGTGCGCGAAGCGATGGTCAATGTCTTGCCGCGTGAGTTGTATGAGCGAGAAAAGTTCGCCTTCATGGCTCCGCCCGCTCATACCGATCCGGTCAAACGACAGGCGGTGCAAGAGATGCTGGATCACTGGTTGACCGACCAGCGACTGGCGGATGCCGGATTGCTGGATCAGCAAAGCATTCGTGATTTCGTTAGCGATGCGTGGCAGGAAACGGATTCCACCATTGCCAGACGGAACGACATCATCATCAACCATGCACTACAACTGCATATGTTGCATGGTCAGTATGTGGAAGATTTACCTTTGCCGGCAGTGGATTGATGGTAGGTTCAAAATCAGCAACGCAAGACGTCCAGGCCTTGAAAGTGGACCTGGAACGGATCAAGGCGGATGTTCTGGCACTGGCGAAGATCGGTCGCGATCCGGGGGATCACGGGATCTATCGTATGGCGTTCACCGAAGCCGACATGGCTGGAAAGCGATGGCTGAGTGAACGCATCGAAGACGCTGGATTGCAGTTGTCCGCCGATGGTGCGGCCAATATTTCTGGCACCTTGCCCGGCGACGATAGCGACAAGCCGCGAGTGTTGATCGGAAGCCACATCGATACCGTCCCGTGCGCCGGTGCATTGGATGGTGCGTTGGGTGTGATCGTGGGCTTGGAATGTTTGCGGACACTGCGTGCGTCCGGCGTCACCCTGTCGCGGACATTGGAACTGATCGCATTCAGCGACGAAGAAGGCCGGTTCGGCGGCATGTTTGGTTCCCAAGCCATCTGTGGCCAAATCCACCCGGAATGGATCCAGACGCATGTGGATACCGACGGCGTGGCGATCGCCGATGCAATGACCGCATGCGGTTATCAACCAATGGATGCCCTTGATGCGGCTCGGGATCCGTCCACGATCGATTGCTATCTGGAACTGCACATCGAACAAGGGCCGGTGCTGGACGCACTGCATCGGCCGGTCGGGATTGTGGATGAGATCACCGGTCTGTTCACCTGGTCGGTCAGTTTTCGTGGTGAGGCCAACCATGCCGGCACGACGCCGATGGAGATGCGCAATGATGCGTTCATGGGCTTGGCCGATTTTGCGCACGAAATCCCTAGGATTCTGGCGGAAAACGGCAGCGAACGCAGTCGCGCGACCGTCGGGAAGGCTCAAATTTTGCCCGGTGCGGTCAACACCGTGCCCGGAATGGTCGAATTTTCTCTAGACGTTCGCGATACATCGTCGATGGTCTTGGAGGAGCTACAAACGTCGTTTCGGAAAGCACTGTCGGCAATTGCCCGGCGGCGAAACTTGATCTTCGAATTCGAACAACGAAGCTATCTACCACCTGTTTCTTGTCACCAGAAGGTCGTCGCGGCATTGCTGGACGGGGCGAAACAACTGGAAATGGAGCCGCACGTGATGTGTAGCGGGGCGGCACACGACGCCCAGGTGATGGGCACGATGGTCCCGACGGGGATGATTTTCGTCCCCAGCAAGAACGGCCAAAGCCATTCACCCGCGGAATGGACGGCCTGGTCGGACATCGAAGCGGGGGCCAACGTGATGTTGAAAGCACTATTGGAATTATCGAAATGAATCGAGGATTGGGACCCCACGACGGGACACCGGATGATGGATACTTGTCGCACGAAGATCCGCTGCGCGATGTCTATCATCATTCCTTTGTGGATAACCCGGCCCACCGTGATTTCATGGTGGAAGGCCACACGGCGCTGATGTGCATTGATCTTCAGTACTTAGACGCGGCGCCCGGCCATGGAGTGTTTGCGGATGTCGAAAACAGTGGTGTATCGCAGGAGGCCCAGCAGTACTATTTCGACCGATTGGACCAGATGGTGTTGCCGGGCGTTCGCAAGCTTCAAGACGTGTTTCGACAACACAAAATGGAAGTGATCCACACCCGGATCCAATCCTTGACACGTGACGGTCGTGATCGCAGCAAGGGGCATCGCCGGTTGGATTTGCTGGCACCGCCGGGATCGCGTGAAGCGGATTTCTTGGAGGCGGTGGCCCCGCAAGACGAACTGGATGAGATTGTGATCAACAAGACGGCCAGCGGCGTCTTTTCATCCACCAACGTCCACTACGTGCTGAAGAATCTTGGCATCGAGTCGTTATTCGTTGTCGGGGTCTACACCAACGAGTGTGTCGAAACAACGGTTCGGGATGCCTGTGACTTGGGGTACCTGGTCACGGTGGTCGAAGACTGTTGTGCAACCGTGACGCCGGAGCTGCATGAGGCGTCACTGGCAACGCTGCGTGACCGATACGCACGGATCATGACGCTGGAAGAGGCGGAGCGGACGGTCCAGCGATTGGGGCCGCTTCAGCGGAATAAAGCATAAAACCGGTACAGTCGACGGCAGTCGTCAAAGTCGGCTGTGCAATCGGTGATCGGTTCGGTGGCGGTGTTTCAGGCGCGTCTAAGTTTCTTGTGCCTCAAATCCTCACGCCACCGAATCCGAAATGATTGTTGTCAACGAGCTATCGAAAGTCTACGACGATCATTTGGCCGTTGCCGGGGTCACGTTTGAATTACAGCAGGGCCAGATTTGTGGTCTGGTGGGGCCCAATGGCGCTGGCAAGACCAGCACCCTGCGTTGTATCGCCGGATTGATCGCATCAAGCGATGGTGAGATCCAAGTCAACGATTTGCCCGTGACGCTGAACAGTGCGGCGGTCAAACGCCAGATCGCGTACGTTCCCGATGATCCGCCGTTGTTTGATGATTTGACGGTCGGCGATCACCTAGAGTTCATCGGGCAGATCTATGACATTCCCGACGCCAGGACGAAGGCGTCGTATTGGTTGAACCGTTTCGACTTGGCAGGCAAGTATGACGCAGGCGCGACGACGTTGTCCCGCGGGATGCGGCAAAAGCTGGCGGTCTGTTGTGCTTACCTGGCGGATCCCAAAGTCTTGTTGCTGGACGAACCTTTGACGGGGTTGGACCCGCCGGCAATTCGCACGTTGCTGGACTCTGTTCACGAGATGGCCGAAAACGGAAAGACCGTCATTCTTAGCAGCCATTTGCTGGCGATGATCAGTGAGGTTTGCACGCATCTGTTGGTCATGAAATCCGGTCAAGCGGTCTACTTTGGACCCAAGAGCGGCCTGGTGGGCGATGGTGTTGGCGCAGAGTCACTGGAAGCGGCGTTCTTCGCAGCCACCGAGTCGTCGCCTTTGGAATTGGTGGCGACATGACCGTGCCGTCGCCCACCGTCGATCACCATGGGGCATTGCTTTGGGACGGGACGTCACGGCTGGCGGATTTGCTGTGGCTGGTGGGCCGTCGGGTCCGTTTTCGCGCAAGCCGTTTGATCGAGCGAATCCGATCGCCACGACGGATGTTGGCGACCACCACGATGATCGCCTTTTTGGCGTTGTATTTCATCGGCGGTGTGGTGGTGCTGTCACGTCGCGAGCCTGCCGATCCGGCTCGTTTGCAACTGTGGTTGTCCGGTGGGATGGTGATCTATGCGATCTATCACCTGACCAAATGCGTGTGGTCATCGAAGTCGGAAGACTTGGAATTCAGTGCCGCTGAGGCGCTTTGGTTGGCCGGTGGTCCGTTTCGTCGGTCATCGTTGGCGGTGTACCACTTGGCCGATGTTTCGATGGCTTCGCTGGCGAAAACCGCTTTGCTGTGCGTCGCCCTTTGGGTGGATCTTCGGCAACCGTTATTGACCGCGTTGGCGTTGTTTACCGGGCTGATGGTCTTGGAAACGTTGCGCGCGATCATGATGCGATGCTTGGCCAATCGGTCACAACGATCGCTGATGTTTTGGCGGATGTGGGTCACGGCTCTTGCCGCCACGGTGGCATTCTTTGTGCTTGCACGTTTGGCGGAAACGACGCCCGCGGGCAGCCCTGCTCTGGTCTATGTCTTGAATTCGTTTTCCGCCATTGGTGATCTTGCTTCGTCAACGGCGATCCAGTGGGCCGGTTTGCCCTGGTGGTGCGTGTCCAAGCTGGCGATCGTCAACGTTTGGACTTGGCAGACCGTCTTGTTATTGGCGGGAACGTTAGCGGTGCTACCCGCGGCGGTCTTGCTGTTAGTGATTGTGGATCGATCAGCGATTGAACGCGGCGTTCGTCACGAGCGACAGCGGCTGTTGAACATCAAGAATGCCAAACTTGCGATCGACGATGGTGGTTTCGCAAGTCCCTGTGATGGCATCCCCGCTGCAGCCACGATGTCGCGTCGTTGGACCGTCGGACGTTGGTGCGGAATCGTTCCCGCTTGGGTGCGTCGATCTCATTGGGGGCGACAGTGGGTCACGATCGCATCGCGACAAGCGATTAGCATTCGCCGATATCGTGCGGAAATTTTAGGGACTCTGTTGTTGCCCGCGTTGTTGTGCTTGTCACCGATTGTGCTGAACGATCGGCATCATCCCTGGCTGTTCGTGCTGGGCGGGATTGCCATGTGCACGTCGTTGTTGGCACCGCCGGCCTTGCGATTGGATTTCCGACGGGATCTGAAACGCATGGCGCTGCTGAAAAGCTTGCCGGTGTCGCCATCGGCGATGGTCATCGGACAGTTGACCTGGCCGCTGGTGATCACGATCGCCTTTCAATGGACCGTCTTGATCATCGCCGCGAATTTGCTGGGTTTCAGCTGGAGCGGCGCGGTGTTGTGGCCGGCGCTGCTGGCGGCTTGGGCCGTGTTTACGTTTGCCAGTGAAAACGCAATGTTCCTGGTTTATCCGCACCACGAGCGGGCGCAGGGAATCGCGGTCATGATCCGCACGAAGTTGGCATTCGTCGGCAAAGCCATCATCTTGATGACCGCGATCGCCCTGTTGATGGCTTGGGCGATGTTGACCCGTTCTCTGTGGTCCGGGCCGATCCAAATCGTCACTTTCGTGACCGGTGCGGTGACCGCGGCATGGTCGATTGCCATGATGGCGTTGTGGACCACGCGACGCGCGTGGGTGCGTTTCGACCTGACCGACGATGTGCCGCCGGAATAGGTCGGCGGCATCATCAACCGTGACAGCGGTCACGTACGATCAGGAATCGTCTTCGTCGTCCGCCGAATCGTCTTCCGGTTCCGTCGGGTTCAGCTGTTCGGTCAGCCGTTCCAGTTGGACTTGCAAGCGTTCCTTGGCCCCGCCTTCGGCCTTGTCGACCGCCTGCTGCAAGGCTTGAAGGGCTTGATCGTTTTGGCCACGAACGAGATACATCTGCGTCAAAATTTGTTGGGCCTGAACCACACCAGCGGGGCTCAGGTCACCCATCGTCTCCCGCATCGCCGCGATGACTTCGTCGTCGAAGCCTTGCAATTCGGATTCGCGACGGAGGGCGTTCAGGGTGGACAACGACAGCTGCGTCATCAAGTTCGGGTCCGTTTTGGCTTCTTTCAGTCGTTGGCGATAGAACTTCAGCACGTCTTCGTCCAACCGATCGGATTCAAATCGGATTTCGTATCGCAGGTTGATCAACAGTTCCTTGAAAGGCTCGTACTGCGTCGCATCGATTTCGCGATCCAGCAGTTCGATGGCTTCATCGATTTTGTTGGCGCTGTACAACCGGCTGAGTTCTACGCCCAATTCGCGGCCACGCTGTTCGGCGTCAAACTGTTGCTTGAACGCTTTGCGGTCCCAGTCGCCATCAATCACGGCTTGCAATGGTTCATCCAAACGCATCGGATGGCCGATCCATTCGATCTGGCCCGTCTTGCCGACCAAGAACGCCATCGGGATGCCGTTCTGGTTGGATGCCAGCATGTAATCGGTGTAGACCGATTCATCCGGGTCGGTTGTCAGACAGTAGCGTGAGGTGATTTCAGCGACGGTCGATTCGACCTGGGGATGTTCTTGTTCCAGGAACGGTTCGATCGTCGAAAGCGGTTCGGTGCTGACGCTGATGATTTGCACGTCGTTGCCGCGATACCTGTCTTGCAGTTCGGCCAAGTGGGGCATGCTGGCGACGCACGGCGGGCACCAGGTGGCCCAAAACTCGACGACATAGACGGTACCGTCGTCGAACTTTTCGACCGGTTTGAAATATCCATTGCCGTCTTGGATCCAGTGTTCGATCGCTAGGGCCGGCGCCTTGTCGCCGATCGACAGCGGGGCGGGTTCGCCGTTGGCGGTGGTGGCGACCATCGATACGGCGATGGCGATAACGGCGGCGGGAAACGCCGGCAGGGCTTGGATGAAATTCAGGGGCATCTTCAAGAACTTGGTGAATAAGGCCAGAAAGGCGTGAAGCGAAGTCGGCAATCGACATCGTCGTCATGAATGAAATGGGCGCGCCGGAGGGCTTCCCCGCCAAACGATCAACCGCCAATGGATACGCATCAGGCGATCACTTGGTCCACAATTTTGCCGTGAACGTCGGTCAAACGAAAGTCGCGTCCGGCGTATCGGTAGGTCAATTGTTCGTGGTCGTATCCCATCAATCGCAAAATGGTGGCGTGCAAATCGTGCACATGCACACGGTTTTCGACGGCCTGGAACCCGATTTCGTCGGTGCTGCCGATGGCCTGGCCGCCCCGAACGCCCCCGCCGGCCATCCAGACGGTGAAGCCCCAGTGATTGTGATCGCGTCCGTTCATTTTGCCCTGGTTGCTGCCCTTCTTGGGCATTTCCACGACCGGTGTGCGTCCAAATTCACCGCCCCACAGCACCAGGGTTTCGTCCAGTAAGCCGGATCGTTTCAAATCGGCCAACAACGCGGCGATCGGCTGGTCGACTTTCTTGGCCAAGTCACGGTGACGGGGTTCCAAGTCGTCGTGGTTGTCCCAAGGCTGACCCGCGCCGGTGTAAAGCTGGACAAAGCGGACGCCGCGTTCGACCAGGCGACGGGCGATCAGCGTTTGTCGGGCGAAGTCGCCGGGGCCGTATTGATCCAAGGTGGCCTGGGTTTCTCGGGAGACGTCAAAGGCTTCGGCCGCCTCGCTTTGCATTCGGTAGGCCAATTCGAATGACTCGATACGAGATTCCAATCGCGGGTCGTGATCTCGCTTTGCCGCATGAGCCAAATTCAACTGTCGCAGCAGATCCAACTGTTGACGTTGGTCGGTTGGTGCGACGGATTCACAGCGAATGTTTTCGATCAGCCGGTCGACGCGACGGTGACTGCTGTCGACATACGTGCCTTGGTACTTGCCCGGCAAAAACGCATTTTGCCAATTCTGGGACTCTTTGATCGGGTATCCGCCGGGACACATCGCAATGAACGACGGCAAATTTTCGTTGTCACTGCCCAGCCCATACGTCAGCCATGAACCCATGCTGGGACGCACCAGACGTGATTCGCCGGTGTTCATCAGCATCAGCGACGGTTCGTGATTGGGAACGTCGGCGTGCATCGATCGAATGACACAGATGTCATCGATGTGGGCGGCCGTTTTTTCAAACAGCTCGCTGACCTGCAGCCCCGATTCACCGTAGGGCTTGAAGGCGTACGGGGACTGCATCACATGGCCGGTCGGGCGTTCGGTTTTCAGATTCCCGGTCGGTGCCGTCTTGCCATGAAATTTCGTAAGCGCCGGTTTGGGATCGAACGTGTCAACGTGGCTGGGGCCGCCGTTCATGAACAGGTGAATGACCCGCTTGGCTTTCGGGGCGAACTGGGGGGCGACCTGTCCGGCGGCGATGGATTCGCGGCCCAGTAAATCCGACAACGCAAGTGCGCCGAAGCCGGCACCACAACGTTTCAACAGTTGACGTCGATCGATCACGAGGGGTACTTCGTCAAAAGGTGGGCGGGGACAGATAGGCGGGCACAGGCGAAGCCGGGACGTCGAATCCAGGGAGGATCGCCACCAGTGGTTTGGGGCCAGACGTTCATTCATCCTATCTGCTATGGTTGGGCCGAACAAACTGTCGGTCGAGCGGATTCGGCCAGCAAATCATTACCGAAACGAGAACCGATGACGACGTTTGACGACGCGATCCGCCAGGCTTCGGCCGGCGAAGACCTGTCCGCCGACCAAACCAGCAATCTGATCGATGCGATGTTGCGGGGCGATGCAGATTCGCAATCGGTCGCCGATCTGTTGATGGCGCTTCGCGAAAAGGGCGAAGCGGTCAGCGAATTGGTCGGGGCCGCTCGGGCGATGCGTCGTCACATGACACCGATCCCGCACCGACACCCGATCCTGTTGGACACTTGCGGGACCGGCGGCAGCGGCAGCGGCACCTTCAACATCAGCACCGCCGTGGCAATTCTTGCCGCCGCGTGTGGCGTCCCGGTCGCCAAGCATGGCAATCGCAAGGCGACCAGCCACAGCGGATCAGCCGACGTCTTGGAAGAATTGGGCGTCAAAATTGAAAGCGATGCCGAATCGGTCGCCAAGTGTTTGGACGAAATCGACATCTGTTTCTGTTTCGCCGCCAAACTGCATCCGGCTATGAAGCATGTCGTGTCGGTGCGTCGCAGTTTGGGAGTTCCCACGTTGTTCAATCTGTTGGGCCCGCTGTGCAATCCGGCCGGCGCGACGCACCAGCTGTTGGGCACGTCGACGCCGCTTGCCCAACAGAAGATCGCCGCGGCCCTTTCCCAATTGGGAACACAGCGTGCGTTTGTGATCCATGCCGATGACGGCCAAGATGAGGTGTCGTTGGAGGGTGTGACGCACGTCGTGGATGTGAGAGACCATGCGAGCGAGCCGATTCAGTGGACCGCGGCGTCCTTCGGATTTCCGCCTTGTGGTGTTGAAGCCTTGGCGGCCAAAGACCCGGCCGAAAGTGCGCGAATCATCCGAGCGATCTTCGAAGGCCAACCGGGACCACGTCGAGATACCGTGGTGGCCGGCGCCGCGGCGGCCTTGGTGTTGGTCGGTCGCATGACCGATGTTCGCGAAGCGGCCGAAACAGCTGCTGCGGCGATTGATGACGGTGGTGCGATGAAGAAACTGCAGCAACTGATCGATATCGGTCAAGGCGGCTGACACGCCGGCGGCTTTGCGTTCCTTTTTCAATGCGTGATGAGTTCGCGTCCCATTGGAACTGCAGAGCTAAGATCGCGGATCCGACGATCACAACGCATAGCGGACGATCAGTCCGGCGGCGACGACGCTGACCATACTCATCAGCTTGATCAAGATGTTCAAACTGGGACCGCTGGTGTCTTTGAACGGATCGCCGACGGTGTCCCCGACGACGGCGGCTTTGTGAGGTTCCTGGCCTTTGCCGCCATGATGACCGGCTTCGATGTACTTTTTGGCGTTGTCCCAACTGCCGCCGCTGTTGGCCATGAACACGGCCAAGCAGAATCCGCTGGTCAGGCACCCGGCCAGCAACCCCAACACACCGGCGACGTCCAGCAACAAGCCGACGACGATCGGCAACAGCAGACCCAACAGACTTGGGACGACCATTTCACGCTGCGCGGCTTTGGTGCTGATTTGGATCGGCGTTTGGTAATCCGGCGTTGCCGATCCATCCAGAATTCCCGGGTTTTCGGTGAACTGTCGGCGGACTTCCAACATCATTTGCCGCGCCGCGCGGCCAACCGATTTCATCGTCAAAGCGCAAAACAGGAACGTGCTCATCGCCCCCAGGAAAATGCCCATCAGCACCCGTGGGTTGATGATGTTGGCGTCAAAGAAGGTCAGGAAATCACGCAGCGATGCATCGGCGGTGGACACCATGGGGTTGCCCGCCGATGCGGCCAAAATCAATTTACCCGATTCCGTCGGTGGTGCATCGATCACGTCGGCTGCGCTTTGACGAACGACTTGACCGGTTTCCATCGCTGTACCGCCGGGAACGCTTAGCCAATCCGACGATGGATCTGTGTTGGGTTTTGGCATGACCAGATACGTCGTCGATTCGGTACCGACCTTTTCAACGACCAGTTTGTTCGACAGCTTGTAAAAACCGTCTTCGGCGGCGGTCGACGTGACCTCGCGTCCCCAGCGATCCATGCCTTCGCGAACCGCTTCGACCGACGCGGCAAACAAAGCCAACGCGGTCAGTGCGGCCGACCCGATGGCGAAACCCTTGCCGGTCGCCGCGGTCGTGTTGCCCAAGCTGTCCAAGGCGTCGGTGCGATCGCGGACCATCGGATCCAGTCCCGACATTTCGGCATTGCCTCCCGCATTGTCGGCGATCGGACCATAAGCGTCCGTTGCCAGCGTGATGCCGAGTGAACTGAGCATGCCCACCGCGGCAATCCCCACGCCGTACAAGCCCAGCGGAAAGGTGCGGTCGTCATCGAATTCGAATCCGTTGGCAACGCCGAAGGCGGCAAACATCGCAAAGCAGATCACGACCACAGGAAACCAGACGCTTTGCATCCCGTCGGCGACGCCGCCGATGATGATGGTCGCGGGCCCTGTTTCGGCTTGTTCGGCCAATCGTTGCGTCGGCCGGTATTCGTCGCTGGTGGAGTATTCCGTCCACTTGCCGATCAGCCAACCTGCGGCCAATCCGACGATGATGCTGATCGAAACGCCGGGGATCACCCCCAGCCAAATGCCGCCGGGCGCCCACGGTACCAAGAACCAAGAAAGCAACAGCGACGCGGCGATGATCAACAGCGTGGATCGGTTGATGCCACGATCCAACGCACGCAGCAATGACTTTTGCGACGTGTCGCCATCGGTGCGGACCGCATAGATGCCAACGATCGAAAGTAGGATGCCTGCGGCCGCGATGGCGATCGGTAACATCAATGCGCGGACTTGGGCTTCTTCGGTCGACATGCCATCGGGCACGGTTCGCGATGACGTGAACGCGGCAACACCTAACGCGGCAGCGGCAAGAATGGATCCGCAATAGGACTCATACAGATCCGCGCCCATTCCGGCCACATCGCCGACGTTGTCCCCGACGTTATCGGCGATCGTGGCAGGATTGCGAGGCGAATCTTCTTTCAAGCTTTGTTCCACCTTGCCGACCAAGTCCGCACCGACGTCGGCAGCTTTGGTGAAGATGCCGCCGCCGACGCGTGCGAACAACGCTTGGGCGCTGGCACCCATCCCGAAGGAAAGCATCGTCACCGACAGCGTTGACAGGCTGAAGGCTTGGTCGGCGCCGCCGATCCAGGGGACCAGCCAGTACAAAATGCCCAGCCAAAGACAGATGTACAACAATCCCATGCCGACCACGCACAAGCCCATCACGGCGCCGCTGCGGAAGGCCACTTGCAGACCTTCGTTCAACGAACGCTGGGCCGCGGCGGCCGTGCGGCTGCTGGCCTGCGTGGCGGTTTTCATGCCGAACCAACCGCACAGACCGCTGAACAATCCGCCGGTCAGAAACGCCACCGGAACAAAGCCGCTTTGGACGCGAAGCCCAAAGGACAGCCACACCAACAGGATCGTGACCAGCAAAAAGACGATCGTGACCACTTTGTTCTGCTGATTCAGATACGCCGCCGCACCGTCACGAACACTTTGGGCGATCGATCGCATTTGATCGTCGCCTTCGTCGGCCGCCATCATTTGGCGATAGAACTTCCATGCCCAAGCCAAGGCAACCAATGATGCAATCACACCCGAGGTCCAAATCACCGCCACGATCATGGAAGCTCCTTCCGTGTCTGATTCTGGTGGGCCAACGCTGGGAATAGGATTCGACCGGTGGCCGAATCAGGTTGGATTGACGTTATCTTATCCTGCCCGGACGGCCGGCGGTGGGCGAAGCGATCCGCTCATGCAATCAAAGCAATCAAAGCGGTTGATGTCAGCCACCCAATCTTTTTGTCCCGTTTGCCACTGGAACGATGCCGGTGATGAAGTGATGACGAAGCAAAACGACGACGGAGTGATCACCGACGACAATGCAACGCCGCGGTGTTGGTGGTGCGGCAGTGATCCGGAATATGTTCGCTATCACGACGACGAATGGGGCATGCCGGTGGACGACGATCGTCGGCTGTTCGAAAAGATCGTTCTGGAGGGTTTCCAGTCGGGGCTGTCATGGCTGACGATCCTACGGAAACGCGATAACTTTCGCCGCGCGTTCGCGGATTTTGATTTTCATCGTGTTGCCGCCTTTGACGATGCCGATGTGCAGCGTCTGGTCGGCGATGCCGGCATCGTACGGCACCGCGGCAAAATCCGATCGGCCATCAACAACGCTCGGCAAGCCGTGGCGGCCGTTGATCACCACGGTTCGCTTGCCAAGTGGTTCTGGTCCTTTGAACCGGAGCGGTCCGCGCCCATCCAACGACGCGACGAAGTTCCGGCGATCACCGACGAATCCAAAGCGATGGCGAAAACGCTGAAGAAAGCCGGGTGGACATTCGTCGGCCCGACCACCTGTTACGCATTCATGCAGTCGATGGGCATGGTGAACGACCACATCATCGGTTGTCGAACGTACCACAAAGTCGAGTCGGCGCGAAAGAAGTTCAAACGACCTTGATCTCAATCCATCCTATTTATTGGGATCGGTCCACGGGGATCGTTCAAAAATGACATCTTGCGATACGCGTGGATCTTCGGTGGCGATCAATTCGTCCATCAGTCGCTGATGCAGTGCGTCACGCTGGGCTTTCATACCGGGATCGTCTGCCAAATTCGTCTTGCCGTGCGGATCCGCAACAACGTCATAAAGTTCGAACTTGGGGCGTGTGCCGACGGCGGCTTGAAAGGCGTCCGGATACTGATCGTGATGCGTCACAATGAATGCTTTGGTCGGACTGGCGTCCATGTCGGGGTAAGCCGCGAAGGTATTCTCTCGTAACTTTTCTTCGTCGGGAATTTCGGCATCCGATCCGGCCACCATCGGGCCATCACCCATCGGGGTCCGGTTCGGTTCAAAGTTGATGATGTAAAGGTATCGGTCGGTGCGGATCGCTCGCTGAGGATACGGCAGGAAGCCTTCCCGCGCCGCCGCGACGTGTCGTTCCCGTCCGGTAAAGACGGCGTCACGTTGCGATTCGATACGTCCGTCTTGGTCGCTGCGAAGAATTTTGCTCAATGAGTTGGCGGTCATGTTTTCCGTTGGCGGCACGCCGGCGGCATCCAGAAACGTGACGGCCAAGTCGGGCAAGCTGACAAAATCACTGACGACTCGCCCCGGATGGTCGATGCCCTTGGGCCAGCGGATGGCCAACGGGACATGAGTCCCCAAGTCGTACAGGTTGCACTTGCCTCGTGACACGCCGGGAATGCCGTGGTCACCGCTGACGACCAGCAAGGTGTCGTCGGCGATACCGACACGACGAAGTTCATCCATCACCACGGCCAATGATGCGTCAAACGCCATCGCTTCGCCCAGGTAATCGGCGACGTCTTGGCGGATGACGGGGACATCGGGCAAGAACCAAGGCAATTTGCCTTTCAGTTCATCCGGGTCGATGCCCCACAGTTCTTTGCCACTGCCGGCGATCCATTTGCGGTGCGTGTTGGTCGGTCCGAACCAGTAACAGATCGGTTCATCGCCGTCCAAGCGACCGTCGTCGTCGGCGTCCAAGAACGATCGTACGTTCGCCCGGACTTCACGCAGCAACGCCGCCTTGCCCGCCTGGCGATCCGGATTCTTCATCGCGTTTTGTGAAAAGCCGTTGAAGCGTCTTCCGGCGGAATTGAATGCGGTTCGCGCGCCACCGTGCGGTTCGTCTTTGGGCGTCCCAGGCGACCACACCTTGTACGTGTGACCGATCCGATAGCCGTCGGCTTCCAGCATCAGCGGATAGCTGGGAATCGAACCGTCCCAGATGGCACCCTGAAGAATCGCCGCGCGATCGCACCGCCAAAAATGCTGGCCCGACAACAGCGAACTCCGGCATGGTGTGCAGGATGGTGCGCTGACATAAGCATTGGTGAACAGCACGCCCTCGGCAGCAATCCTGTCGAAATTGGGGGTGTGGATCACATCGCTGGGACCACCCGGTGACAACTTTGCATAGGCACTGGCGTACGCGCCCCAGTCGTCGGCGAAACACATGACAATGTGTGGCCGTTGGTCGGCGTGACCATCAACGGCGACCAACAGGTTCGTGACGATCGCTGCGGCGCAGACGACCAAGGAAGCGGCGGCATGAACGGTGGAATGCATGGTGGGCGGCCTGGGGTGGGAAGGGGGCCAAGCGAAGTTTTGGCAGGCTTGCTTTCAAGTTGGCTTGGCGAGTCGTTATCTTAACGCAAAACCCCACTCCCCCACGGCAAGGCGAACGATGACCGATTCCTCCGACGATGCCAAGTCTGTCCCGACACCGCTGTCAGCCGAAGCCCGTCGCGTGCTGGGGGTCTTGATCGAAAAAGCCAAGACCACTCCGGACAGCTATCCCATGACGCTGGCCGCCATCGTGACCGCGTGCAATCAAAAGTCCAATCGCAACCCGCAGATGTCGATGGACGAAGACGACGTGCTGTTGGCTTTGGATCACTTGCGTGAAGCCGGCGCGGCACGCGAAATTCAGGGCAGCGGACGTGTCAATAAGTATCGCCATGCCGCATACGAATGGCTGGATCTGGACAACCCGACATCGGCCGTGCTGACGGAGTTGCTGTTGCGCGGCCCGCAAACGCTTGGCGAATTGCGGACCCGAGCGTCGCGGATGTATGCACTGGATGATTTGACGGCCGCACAGACGGCGGTCGACTTGTTGATCGCCAAAGGATTGGTCGAACCCTTGACGCCGCCCGGGCGCGGGCAGACGTTTGCTCACAAGCTGTACCCGCCGCAAGAACGGCAGTACTTGGAAGCCAAGATGGAGAAGCGTGCCAACGCTTCCGCGACGCCCGCCGATACCAAGCCCGCAGCGCCCGACCAAAGCGTCGTTGAGAAGATTCTTTCCAGGCTGGACAACTTGGAAGCCAAGTTGGATGCCATCGAAGATCGCCTGGGCAAGTTGGAATCTTAAACGGTGTCGTGTCGGTGCTGGAGCGTTCGGTTCAGAAGTGCGCGGTGTCTGCACGTTCTTATCGGCTGTCGCTGAGCGAAATTGCTTCACCGTCCCGCACCGTGGGAGGGTCGGAATCGAGGAACGAGATTCCGGGGAGGGTTCTTTAGCCGGCGCGCCCTCCCCTCGCTAAGGCTCGACCCTCCCGGAGGGAGGGTGAAGTTGCAGAGCCGCCCCGGTGCTGACGTGTTCGGTTCACAGGTGCGCTGTGTCCGCACGTTCTGATCGGTTGTCGCTGAGCGAAATTGCTTCACCGTCCCGCACCGTGGGAGGGTCGGAATCGAGGAACGAGATTCCGGGGAGGGGGCTTTTAGCCGGCGCGCCCTCCCCTCGCCTAGGCTTGACCGTCCAGGAGGGAGGATGAAGGTCCTGAGCCGCCCCGGTGCTGACGTGTTCGGCGCAGCGATACCAATGTTCCGGTTCGGGGACGTGCCTGTGATCAGCGATTGGTTTTGGTTGTTGCGTCGGGTTCGATGAACAAGTCTTCTGGTGTCGTCCAGGGATCGGCCCAGAACACGCCGCCGGCAAAGTTTGGACGCGCATTGGGATTGGGACGGTCATAGGTGCGGCCGAAATGATCGAGCACGAAATGGCCGTAGTTTGGGTGCCCGCATTCGGTCCACTGCTTGGGAACATGGTCACCGATCAGCCAATGAAACTTCATGTAGAATCGCCGGTCCACTTGTTTCCTCATCCTCCAAATGGGACTTTCCATTTCGCCACGCCGTGGCAAGAGCAGATCGCCATGCTTCGTCCAGTCGATCAGCGATCGTGATGTGACGAGCTTTAGATTGCTCGCATAACACTTCAATCGTTTCGGAAAATAGCGGTTGGCGGCATCGTGGGTGACCTCAATTTCGAAGGCGGCGTCGGGATGACGACCTGTCCAGGTGGATTCGATGTGGCCGAGCGCCAGCTGGCGTGTCTTGCTAAGTTTGGCGTAGCCGAAAAAGCACTTCTCGATCGGATCGGGGGTTTTGGTGTGGTCGATCAAGGTGCGAGGT